>NZ_CP090641.1:326124-652248 GCF_029633825.1 Burkholderia contaminans
ACCTGGGCGACCTCGGGTGCGGTCGCGAGCCCGCTGACCACCTCGACGAGCGCCATCAGCGGCGCCGGGTTGAAGAAATGCAGGCCGGCAACACGCTGCGGCACACGCAGCCCGGCCGCAATCGACGTGATCGAGATCGATGACGTATTGGTGGCCAGCAGGCACGCGTCGTCGACATGGCGCTCGAGCGTCGCAAAGATCTCGCGCTTCACGTCGAGCCGCTCGGCCGCCGCCTCGACGATCAGCGCGGCGCCCGCGAAGTCGGCCAGTTCACGCACCGCGCGAATCCGGCTGCCGGCCGCGTCGGCCTGCGCCGGTTCGAGCCGGCCCTTCTCCGCGAGCCGCGCAAACTGCGCGCGGATGCCGGCCAGCGCCTTGTCGCAAGCGGCTTCGTTCAGGTCGTACAGCAGCACCGCATGGCCGGCCGCCGCCGCGACCTGCGCGATGCCTGCGCCCATCGCGCCGGCGCCGATCACGCCGACGACGGCCGACGGCGCCAGCGCGCCCGGGTTCACCGAATGTGGAGAAGAAACAGCCATCGCTTGCGATCCGTCATGAAGTGGAAGTGCGAGCGATTATAAACCGACCGGTCGGTAGATTTATGTCAGGGCGAGCCCGAATTTGTCGTGCAAGAGACCGTTACGGAAACAGCAAAGGCAAAAATTTGAAAGGTCGGGGCACTTTTTATGAACAGAAAGGTCTATGAAAGGATTCGAATATGAGATAGTGACCCCCGAACGCCTGATAAAATTCGACAAACCGCCGGATTTCAGGGGGAAACCGCGTGTCACGCCGCCACCGCCGTCCATCATCGGCCGCCCTTTCGGGGTCGGAACCGAGCCCCCGGCCCATGCGTCGTCACACGTGCTCGCCTCGCCGTTCGCGGCCGGCTGCATCGAACCGTTTCATCCAGCGAGGGGCTTCGGCCCGCCCGCGCCCCTCGCCGCCACATGGCGGCGAACCCCGGGCAGCACCGTTGCGTGCCGCCCCCTTCGGTTTCATCATCCTCGTTCGGCGGATAGTACGGCCGGGCTTCGTCAATCCGTGACGGCGCGTCGCGCGCCGTCACTCGCATAAGGAAACCCTCCATGCCGCTCTCGTCCAACCAGCTCCCGCGCTGGACCCTCGTGGCCCCGCTTGCCGCGTGGCTGGTGCTCGCGCTGTCGCGCGTCGTGCCGGCCGAAGGCCTCGTCATCGCGGTGTTCGCCGCCGCGCTCGCCGGCGCCGTGTTCGCCGCCGTCCACCATGCCGAAGTCGTCGCGCACCGCGTCGGCGAACCGTTCGGCACGCTCGTGCTCGCGGTTGCCGTGACCGTCATCGAAGTCGCGCTGATCGTGTCGGTGATGCTCGGCGCGGGCCCCGAGAAATCAGGCCTCGCCCGCGACACCGTGTTCGCCGCCGTGATGATCATCTGCAACGGCATCGTCGGTATCTGCCTGCTGGTCGGCGCGTGGAAGCACGGTGAACAGGACTTCCAGGGGCGCGGCGCCAGCAAGGCGCTCGCGGTGCTGGCGTCGCTGTCGGTGCTGTCGCTCGTGATGCCGAACTACCTGAACGCCGCGCCGGGCCCGTTCTTCTCGAAATCGCAGCTCGCGTTCGCCGGCGTGTCGTCGCTCGTGCTGTACGGCGCGTTCGTGTTCGTGCAGACCGTGCGCCACCGCGACTACTTCCTCGCCGAGCACGACAGCGCGAACGAGGCCGTCCACGCGGCAGCGCCGAGCAACCGCACCGCCGTGATCAGCATGCTGCTGCTGTTCGCGAGCCTCGTCGCGGTCGTGCTGCTCGCGAAGCTGCTGTCGCCGGCCGTCGAGCACGCGGTGATGCGGCTCGGCGCACCCGAGGCCGCGGTCGGTATCGTGATCGCCGCGCTCGTGCTGCTGCCGGAAGGGCTCGCGGCCGTCACCGCCGCACGCGCGAACCGCCTGCAGACCAGCATGAACCTGGCGCTCGGTTCGGCGCTCGCGAGTATCGGGCTGACGATCCCGACCGTCGCGGCCGTGTTCATCTGGGTCGGCCAGCCGCTCACGCTCGGCATCGGCCCGATGGAAACCGTCCTGCTGGCGCTCACCCTGCTCGTCAGCACGCTGACGCTCAGCCAGGGGCGTACAACGGTGCTGCACGGCGTCGTGCACCTGTCGCTGTTCGCCGCATACCTGTTCCTGTCGATCACGCATTGACGCAGAAAGGCGCGCGGCCCGGCGGATAATCTCCGCCGGGCCGCGCGCCCTCCTTCACGTCCCTTCAGCTTCCTTCGTTCACGCCGCGCCGCCGTTACCGCACCGGAATCACCAGATGCTGGCCCGCCAGGATCAGGTTCGGGTTGGCGAGGTTGTTGCGGCGTTGAATCTCGCGATAGCGCTGGCCGCTGCCGAGCTTGCTCGCCGCGATCATGTTCAGCGTGTCGCCCGCCTTCACCACGTACGTATGCTCGCCCGACGCGGCCGCGGTCGTCACCGCCTGGTCGCTGACGAAGTACTTGCGCAGCAGGTCGAGATACTGGGGCGACTGCTTGAGCTTCGCGATCGCGGCATTCAGGTAGATCAGCAGATCCTGGTCGTCCGCGCGCACGCCGATCTTGTACGCGATGTTCGAGCCGTCGAGCTTGGTCACCGCGAACTTCAGGTCGGTGTCCTTGATCGAGCTGACCGCGAACGGATAGTCGTAGATGAACGCGTCGACCGTATGGCCGTCGATGCTCTTCGCAATGAAGGCCGGATCGGAATCGTCGACTTCGACGAACTTCACGTTCGGGTACTGGCGCGTGACGAACGCACGCACGTCCGGGTCACCCTTCAGGATGCCGACCGTCTTGCCCGCAAGATCGTCGGTCGAGCGTATCGCGGAGCCCTGCCGCACGATCAGCGAGTAGCCGAAATCGTCGACGTACGGCACCGAATAGACGACGCCCGACGGCGTGTTGTCCGGGAACGTCAGCCCGTCCATCGCCACGTCGACCACGTGGTTCCCCTTCGCATCCGTATCGAGCAGCTGCTTCGGCACGCCCGGGTATGTGTCGACCTCGTGACGCGTATCGACGACCACCGGCTTGCCGCCGTGCGAGAACGACGGATCCGCGAACAGCAGCCGCGCGAATTCGACGTTGAAGCCGTGCGGCGTGCCCTTGTCCTCGCCGAAGAACGGTTCGCTCGGGTTCTGCACGGAGATCCGCACGATGCCGTTTTCGGCAATCGATTTCAGCGCGCTGGCCTGCGGCGTGAAGCCGGCCGGCAGTACGTTGGCCGACGGGGAAGACTGAGCGGACTGGCCGGCGTCGCCATTTTGCGCGGACGTCGATGCCGGGGCCGCGTCATGCGCGGGAATCAACGTCGACAGGCCGCCCTGATGCACGATCCATACGCCGACGAGCACGACCAGAAATGCGATGGCGCCAAGAAGTTTTTTCATGGTTGCAAGCCTGCGGGAAGTTATTGTTGTTTCGACGGCAGTTGCGCGGGGGTCGTCGTGTCGAGCCCGGGCGCGTGCGGCGCGCTCATCGCCGCCTGCTGCTGTGCCTGCTTGACCTCGGGGTTGTCCATCAGCGACGTCTCCATTTCGGAGAACGCCTTGTTGACCGAGCGCATCACCGAATCGACGGCCACGTCGGTCTTGATCTGCTCGAACGTGTCGGACGCTTGCCGGCCCGCGAGCTTGTTCATCTGCTGCGCGGCCTGCGACATGTCCCACATCGCCTTCGCGCGGTCGATCGCCGATGCGAAGTTCTTCAGTTCGGCCTGCACCTGCTTGTAGCGGCCCTCGCGAAACGAGAGCAGCTGCTTCATCGTGTCGAGCTGCTGCCGGAAGCGCGGCGCATCGTCCGGATACTGCTTCTCGAACAGCTCCGTCTTGCTCTCGAAGTTCTTCACCTCGGTGCGAAACGCGGTGATGCTGTCCGCGAATTTCTGCGCCGCCTGGCGCTTTTCCGCGAGCTGGTTGATCAGCGTCTCGATCGGATTGGCCTGCGCCTCCTGGACGATCATCTTCACCTTCTGGTTCGCGAACTTCATCGCGACGACCGGCGCGAAATAGATCGCGCCGAGGCCGATCACGCCCGCCGTGACCAGTGCGATCACCCCCTTCAGGATGAACAACGCCGCCGGAGCCGCGATCGCGACACCGGCGATGATGATCGCCCACTTGATCAGCTTGACCTTGCCACTCCCCGAACTGCCGTTTGCTTCTTCATTCGAAAGCTGCGACATGAGTTTTTCTCCTTGAACCTCGAACCGAACTGCGTGCGTTTGCCTCTTCAAGCTCAATCGAAATGCTTCGGACTCCGGTGCCGCCGGGCAGTCAGGCAAGCCGGCGGCGCAATGCAAGGATGGGCGCGACGGACGTCACGAGACGCCGGTGTAGGCGCCGTTCGGGATGCGGTGGTGAGGAGCGGCAGACGACGCTGCGATGCGGCGCGCCGGACGGGCGCCGTTCATCGTCGCGGCTCGTGCGCGGACGGGAAAGTGTACCGATGCACGGTACGAAACGGGATGACGGATACGTGACGCGACAGGCGTCGGGTGAAGCGTTGTTCCGGCGGGCCGACAAACGCGGGGCCGGTATTCCGGTACGAGTGCGTAAAGGCTCATCGTTGTTCTTCTGCGTATCGCGGGTGCAGGAACCGCGCGGCCGGCGCGTCCCGCTCCAAATGCACGGACGTATCCTGCGCCGACCGGCATGCAGCGTCAAGCAGTTGTCGCAGTGCAGCGACGCACTGCGTTCCTCCGTTGGAACACCGGTTGCGAACCGGCTTTCAGCACGGTAAGGATTCGCAGGACTGCGACCTGTCGTGCTCGGTCAGGATTGCTTGCCATCGCTTGCGCAAGCTTCCGGATTGAAAGCTTGTCACATCGAACGGACGTATTCCGGGCGTACGCCGTTACGCACCGCCCTGCTCCTGCGAGAGGAACCGCTCGACCATCGCGTTGAACACCGGCAGCGCCGGATTGTCGTTGTCCGCGCGCCACGCGAGATACAGCTCGGCCGCCACGTCGGCGCCCGCCAGCGGCCGGAACACCACGCCGTCGACATGCAGTTCGCGCGCCGACGCCGGCACGAGCGCGGCGCCGAGCCCCGCGCGCACGAGGCCGAGGATCGTATGCGTCTGCCCGACGTAATGCAGGTAGTTCGGCAGCCGCCCCGCGTTCGCGAAGACGCCGGAAATCAGGTCGTGGAAGTACTTCCCCTCGTTCGGCGAATACGCGATGAACGGCTGCCGGTCGAGATCGTCGGGACCGATGCGCTCGCACGCGGCGAGCGGCGCGCCCTCCGCGACCGCTACCAGCATCGGCTCGCGCTGCACGAGCCGGTATTCGAGCGGCTGGCGCGCGGCGCGCTGGCGCACGAAGCCGGCGTCGAGCATCCGCGACGCCAGCGCATCGATCTGCACGGTCGACACCATCTCGCGCAATTCGATGTCGACGTCCGGCAGCGCGTGCGCGGCGTGCGCCAGCAGCATCGGGATCATCCGGTACGCGCTGACCGCCGTGAAGCCGAGCGTGATGCGGCCGGCGCCGCCGTGTGCGACGCGCTGCGCGGCCTGCTCGGCCCGTGCGGAGAATTCGAGGATGTGCCGCGCGTCGCGCAGAAAGCGCTCGCCGGCCGCGGTCAGGCTGACCTGCCGGCTGCTGCGTTCGAGCAGCGCGATGCCGAGCGCATGCTCGAGCAGCTGGATCTGCCGGCTGAGCGGCGGCTGGGTCATGAAGAGCCGTCGCGCCGCACGGCCGAAATGCAGTTCCTCGGCAACCGCGACGAAGCAGCGAAGCTGGTGCAGTTCAATCATCCAATTCTTGAATCAATCGATAGTCTTTTGATGTTAGACGGATATCGATGCGATTTCTATACTCGGTTGCACCTGATGCACGGCCCGCGCCGCGCAAGCCGACCGAGACCTTCATGACCATCGACATCCTCCTCACCCAGCCGCTCCCCGACGCCATCGACGCCGAACTGTCCGCCCGTTACGCGGTGCACCGGCTGTATGCGGCCGAGCAACCGGACGCGCTGCTCGATCGCGTCGCCGCCCGCATCCGCGGTGTCGTGACCGGCGGCGCGAACGGCCTCGCCGCCACGCTGATGGACCGGCTGCCCGCGCTCGAGATCGTCGCGATCAGCGGCATCGGCACCGACGCCGTCGATCTCGACCGCGCGCGGGCACGCGGCATCCACGTGACGACGACGCCCGACGTGCTGACCGACGACGTCGCCGACATGGCGATGGGGCTGATCCTCATGACGCTGCGCGACCTCGGCGCCGGCGAGCGCATCGTGCGCGCCGGCCGCTGGGGCAAGACGGTCCAGCCGCTCGCGACGCAGGTGACCGGCAAGCGTCTCGGCATCGTCGGGCTTGGTCGCGTCGGCCGTGCGATCGCACAGCGCGCGCAGGCGTTCCGGATGCCCGTGAGCTACTTCGGCCCGCGCGAGCATCGCGACAGCGACTATCGCTTCGTGCCCGACCTCGCCGCGCTCGCGCGCGACAGCGACGTGCTCGTGATCGCGGCATCGGCCGATCACGGCAACGTGCTCGTGACCGCCGACGTGCTCGCCGCGCTCGGCCCCAAAGGATTCCTGATCAATGTCGCACGCGGCAAGCTGGTCGACGAAGCCGCGCTGATTCGCGCACTCGCCGACGGCACAATCGCCGGCGCCGGCCTCGACGTATTCGCGAACGAGCCGCACGTACCGGCCGAGCTGCTCGAGCTCGACCGTGTCGTCGTGCAGCCGCACCGTGCGAGCGCGACCCACGAAACGCGCGAAGAGATGGGCCGGATCGTGCTGGCCAACCTCGCTGCATGCTTCGCGGGCCAGCGCCCGCCGACCAGCGTCACGCGCTGATCACGGCGCACCGCTGCGCGGCCCCTCGTTACAACACCGGATGCCTCCGCTCGACGGAGGCCAGGAGACACGCATGCCCAATCGATCCAGCGGCGCCGCCCTCGCCGCGTCGCCCGCCGCCTCGCGCACGATCGGACGCGTCCGCTATGCGGTCCTCGCGCTGATCTTCGCGGTCACCGTCATCAACTATGCGGACCGCGCGACGATGTCGATCGCCGGCACCGGCGTCGCGCATGACCTCGGGCTGACGCCCGTGCAGCTCGGCATCGTCTTTTCCGCGTTCGCGTGGGCCTATGCGATCGGCCAGATCCCGGGCGGCTGGCTGCTCGACCGCTTCGGCGCACGGCGCGTGTACGGCCTGAGCCTGCTGCTGTGGTCGGTCTTCACGATGCTGCAGGGCACGGTCGGCTGGCTCGCCGTGCAAGGCGCGTCCGCCACGCTCGCGCTGTTCGTGATGCGCTTCATGCTCGGCCTCGTCGAATCGCCGGCGTTCCCGGCCAACTCGAGAATCGTCGCGTGCTGGTTCCCGACCGCCGAACGCGGCACGGCATCTGCCCTGTTCAATTCGGCGCAGTACATGGCCGTCGTGCTGTTCACGCCCGCGATGGCGTGGCTCACGCATGCGCTCGGCTGGGAGCACGTGTTCCTGTGGATGGGGATGCTCGGCATCGCGCTCGCCGCGCTGTGGTTCGCGTGGTATCGCGAACCGCACGGCCACCCGCGCGTGAGCGACGCGGAGCGCGACTACCTGCGCGCGCACGGCGCGCTCGTCGATCTCGAAGCGAACCGCGTGCGCCATCGGCCGCGCGTGTCGTGGCACGACGTGTCGCAACTGTTCCGCCACCGCAACCTGTGGGCGATCTACGTCGGCCAGTACTGCATCACGGCACTCACCTACTTCTTCATCACGTGGTTCCCGATCTACCTGATCAAGGGGCGCGGGATGACGATCATGGAGGCCGGCTGGGTCGCCGCGCTGCCGGCGATCTGCGGGTTCACGGGCGGCGTGCTCGGCGGCGTGCTGTCGGACTGGCTGATCCGGCGCGGCATGCATCCGTCGAAGGCGCGCAAGACGCCGTTCGTCGTGGGGATGGCGATGGCGACGCTGCTCGTGCTTGCGAACGGCGCAACGTCGAATGCGGTCGTGATCGCGCTGATGACGATCGCGTTCTTCGGCAAGGGGCTCGCGGCGGTCGGCTGGGCCGTGCTCGCCGACACCGCGCCGGAAGGCATGGTCGGCCTGAGCGGCGGCGTGTTCAACGGCCTCGGCAACATCGCCGGGATCGTCACGCCGCTCGTGATCGGCTATTTCGTCGCCAGCACCGGCTCGTTCGCCGGCGCATTGTGGTTCGTCGCCGCGCACGGGTTGCTCGGCATTGCCGCCTACGGATGGCTCGCGGGGCGCTTCGAGCGGATTCGCATCGCGCCGCGCGCATGAACCACGCCGCGGCACCTGCGGTTCGCGCGGCGCACGCCCGCGCGGATCGTCACGCGCGCTTGCGGCCGCCCGGCATCTGTTCGGTCGTCAGCCGGTCGAGTTCACGCAGGTCGTTCTCCAGCGCGGGCGTGAGCGTCGTGCGCAGGTGATCGAGGAACGTGCGGATCTTCGCGTCGAGATAGCGGCGCGTCGCGTAGACGGCGTACACGCTCACCGTCTGCAGCCGGTACTCGGGCAGCACGCGGATCAGCCGCCCTTCGCGGATGTCGTCGAGCACCGTGTACAGCGCGACGCAAGCGATCCCGCGCCCGGCGCGCACCGCGACGCACAGCGCGTCCGGCACGTTGACCTGAAACGGCGCGGGCTGTAGCTCGTAGACAGCCTCCTCGCCATCGCTGCGCTCGAGCCGCCATTCGCCGGCCGGCGATGCGGGCGTATCGAGGCGCAGGCACACGTGGTTCGGCAATTCGTCGGGCGACTGCGGCGTGCCGTGGCGCGCCAGGTATTCGCGCGACGCGACGAGCACGCTGCAGCTCGTGCCGCAGGTCTGCGCGACATAGCCCGAATCGGGCAGTTGCGACGCCGTCACGATCGATACGTCATACCCCTCCTCGACGAGATTCGGCATCCGCTGCGCGAGCGTCAGCTCGACCGACACGTCCGGGTTGTCCTCCTGGTAACGGACGATCGACGACACGACATGACTCTGCCCGAGCCCCGTCATCGCATGAATGCGCATCTTGCCGCTCGGCCGCAGCAATGCGTTGCGCGCCTCCGCGTTCGCGTAGTCGATTTCCGCGAGGATCGATTTAGCGCGCTCGAAATAGCGTTCGCCGCTTTCGGTGAGGCCGAGGTGGCGCGTCGTGCGATGCAGCAGCCGCGTCTGTACGTGCGCTTCGAGGTTCGATACCGCGCGGGAAACCTGCGCGGTGGTCGCGTCGATTTCCTTCGCGACCGCAGTAAAACTGCCGGATTCGACAACGCGCACGAACAGGCGCATGTTTTCGAGCATGTCCATTGAATTGGCTTCGGGGGAGTCAGTGGGGAGGCGTCGGCAGCGCTCGCGTCAGGTGGGGAACGGAACGCAGCCGCGAACCACGTCGAATCGATCACCGTGCCGGGGGAAAGGCGGGAGAGCGGGCATCGCGTACGGGGTTCTGGCATGACGGGGGATTCAGTGGCCCGAATTGTACGCCGCTGCAGACAAATTTGCGCTGGTTTCCGGCCCGCAACCTCTCATCCGATGAAAGGTTCTTGCAAGCAATGCGCGTCGCGCACGTGCAACGGCTTGATGCAGCACGACAATTTGTATCACAACACGATATAATTCGCGGCTCGTCGCTGCGCGCATCCGCGCCGTCACCTTTATCGCTTACCGTCCATGTCGTCAGGCTCCCCTTCGTCGCGCCGCACGTTGCGGCAATGGCTGCACAGCTTCATTCCCCATCCGATGTCGCTGGGCTGGCGCGAGCGCCTGCGTTCGTGCACGGGCGCGCTCGTCGGCATCGCGACGGTCGGCGTGACGATGCGGCTGCTGCCCGGCGTGCCGGGCCTCATGCCGCTGCTCGTCGCGCCGATGGGCGCGTCGGCCGTGCTGCTGTTCGCGGTGCCGGCGAGCCCGCTTGCGCAACCGTGGTCGATCATCGGCGGCAATCTCGTCGCGGCGACCGTCGGTGTCGCGTGCGCACAGTGGATCGCCGATCCGATCACGGCCGCTGCGGTTGCAATCGCCTGTGCGATCGGCGGCATGTTCGTGCTGCGCTGCGTGCACCCGCCGTCGGGCGCCGTCGCGCTCACGGCCGTGGTCGGCGGCCCCGCGATTCATTCGCTCGGGTTCAGCTTCGTGCTGGAGCCGATCGCGCTGCAATCGGCCATCCTGCTGTCGGCCGCGCTCGCCTATCATGCGCTGACCGGGCACCGTTACCCGCATGGCGGCGTGCGCCCGGAAGCGAAACCGCAGGCAGGCGGCGCCGCACCGGCGCGCGGCGGCTTCACGCGCGGCGACCTCGATGCGGTGCTGAAGCGCCGCGGCGAATGGCTCGACGTCGATCCGGACGATCTCGAGGCGCTGCTGCGCGAAACCGAGATGCAGGCCTATGCGCGCACCTTCGGCCAGCTCTCGTGCGCCGACCTGATGACGAGGCATGCGATCGAAGTCGCACCGTCGACGTCGGTGACGGCCGCGCTCACGCTGCTCGACCGCCACCGCGTGAAGGCGCTGCCGGTCGTCGACGGCGAAGGTCGCCTGACCGGCATCGTCACGCGCGCCGACCTCACGCGGCAGTTGCGCCGCCCGGCCCCGCTGTGGCAGCGCCTGTCGGCACGGCTGCCGCAATCGCTCGGCGGCCAGGCGGCGAGCGTCGCCACCGTGATGACGCGCGATGTCGCGTGCGTGCCGGAAACGATGCCGATCACCGCGCTCGTTCCGCTGTTTACGCATTCGGGCCACCACCACATTCCGGTCGTCGATGCATCGCGCCGGCTCGTCGGGATCATTACCCAGACGGATCTCGTCACCGGCCTCTATCGCCAGGCACACATGCTCGAGGCCGCGTAGCGCATGCCGCGCACGTAACGCCACGCAGCAGCCAACGCGACACCGAATGCATTCATTTCGCCATAATTCGGCCATTTATATCATGTCGTGATATATTTATCGCTACCGAAACTGACTATCCGACCGCCCCGATGAACGATACCCGACGCGCGCTGGCGAAAAGCGATTTCCAGCAACTGTCCGAGTTCCGCTACCAGATGCGCCGCTTCGAGCGCTTCTCCGAACGCGCCGCGCAAAGCGAAGGCGTGACGCCGCTGCAATACCTGCTGCTGCTGCACATCAAGGGCTATCCGCATCGCGAATGGGCAACCATCGGCGAACTCGCGGAACGCCTGCAGGCGCAGCATCACGGCGTCGTTGCGCTGGTCACGCGCTGCGAATCGCTTGGCCTCGTGAAGCGCAAGACGAGCGAAGCGGATCGCCGGCAGGTCGAGGTCCACCTCGAGCCGGCCGGCGAGACGCTGCTCGCCCGTCTCGCGGCCATGCATCGCGCCGAGCTGAAGTCGCTCAAGGGCGCGTTCCAGGTTCCCCAGATCGATTACTGACCCTGCCCCTTCCACTCCGATGAACGCACCCCACAAACGCGATTTCGCGACCAACGACCGCCTGCCCAGGATCGCGTTGCTCGCCGCCGCGATCGGCCTGCTCAGCACGCTGGCCGCATTCGTGCTGTTGAGCCTGATCCACCTGTTCACGAACCTGTTCTTCTACCAGCAGTTCTCGTTCGCCGACCGCTCGCCGGCGAACCACACGCTGGGCGCATGGGTGATCGTCGTGCCGGTGATCGGCGGGCTGGTCGTGGGGTTGATGGCGCGCTTCGGTTCGGAAAAGATCCGCGGCCACGGCATTCCCGAAGCGATCGAGGCGATCCTGTTCGGCAAGAGCCGCATGTCGCCGAAGGTCGCGATCCTCAAGCCGCTGTCGTCCGGCGTCGTGATCGGCAGCGGCGGCCCGTTCGGCGCCGAAGGCCCGATCATCATGACGGGCGGCGCGCTCGGCTCGCTGATCGCGCAGTGCGTGCACGTCACCGCCGCCGAGCGCAAGACGCTGCTCGTCGCCGGCGCGGCCGCCGGCATGACGGCCGTGTTCGGCACGCCGGTCGCCGCCGTGCTGCTCGCGGTCGAACTGCTGCTGTTCGAATGGCGTCCGCGCAGTTTCCTGCCGGTCGCGCTCGCCTGCGCGGTGGCCGGTTTCGCCCGCGCCGTGTTCTTCGGCGTCGATCCGCTGTTTCCGCTGACCACCGCCGCGCCGACACCCGTCGCGCTGCTGTCATGCATCGTCGCGGGCCTGCTGGCGGGCATGCTCGCATGCGGCCTGTCGGCGGCGCTGTATCGTGTGGAGGACACCTTCGCAAAACTGCCGGTGCACTGGATGTGGTGGCCCGCGCTCGGCGCGATCGTGATCGGCATCGGCGGCTGGCTCGAGCCGCGCGCGCTCGGCGTCGGCTACGACGTGATCGGCGACCTGTTGCATCAGCACATCGCATTGAAGATCGCGCTCGCGCTGCTGCTCGTGAAGGCCATGATGTGGGTGATCGCGCTCGGCTCGGGCACGTCGGGCGGCGTGCTGGCGCCGCTGCTGATGCTCGGCGCCGGCCTCGGCACCGTGCTGTCGCCGATGCTGCCGGGCGGCGATCCGGCGCTGTGGCCGCTCGTATGCATGGCCGCGACGCTCGGGGCGACGCTCGGTGCCCCGCTGACCGCAATCGTGTTCGCGTTCGGCCTCACGCACGACACGAATGCACTGCTGCCGCTGCTCGCGGCGACGCTCGTCGCGCACGGCTTCGCGACCATCGTGATGAAGCGCTCGATCATGACGGAAAAGATCGCGCGCCGCGGTTATCACATCTATCGCGAATACGGCGTCGATCCGCTCGAGCGGCACGACATCGGCGAAGTGATGACGTCGGCCGACCTGCTCGTCGCGATCGACGGCGCAGCGACGCTCGATATCGTCGAGTCGCAGTACTTCGGCGCGAAGCAGACGCACCGTGCGTACCCGGTCGTGCAGAATGGCCGCCTGCTCGGTCTCGTCGATCGCGCGACGCTCGATGCGCAGCGCGCTCAGGCCGCGGCCGACACGCCGATCGCGGCCGCATTCGCCAACCATGCGCCTGCGGTCGCGCAGGCGCACGAAACGTGCCGCGTCGTCGCGTCGCGACTCGCGATGCTCGGCCTCGAACGCCTGCCCGTCGTCGCCGACGAGCAATCGATGCGTCTCACGGGCATCGTGTCACGCAGCGACCTGATCAAACCCGCACTCCAGCACTTCGACGACGAACAGAAGCGCGAACGCTTCCGCCCGATCGTCCCGGCCAACCTGCGCGACATCGGCACGCGCAAGGCCGGCTGACTCACCTGGCGGCGCGGCACTCTCACCGCGCACGACCCGCTCGCGTCACCTTCCGCCCGATGCGGCACGCCCCTCGTGTGCCGCATCGCATTCCGTCGCTTCCCGTGTTTAAAGTTGGTTAACAATCAGACGGGCGAAAGTTTGTCATCATGGTACTCATGCGACGGGGCCAACAAACAATCCAGCCATTCCACTTCGCAATCAAATAAAGAGTCACGGCACGGCATGCAGACGCATGCCGCTCGCCGCGACCGTCACGTCACCACACGACCGGGCAGCGCGCCGACCACGCAGCGCATGACGTCGTGCCGCACACGATACATGCCGCGCCGCAGCAAAGTGCACAGCATCGCAACCGCCCATTTGGCAAGCGCGTTAACAACTTGTTTCGGAATAGCCGGAACCGTGCTCTGCCAATGCAATCTCACTTGTACGCAGTCCTGTGCTGCGCATCCCACTCAATCAATCACGACTCGAGGGAGATAACGTGAACGCGAAATACTTACCGCTCATCGCATTGACCGTGGCATTTTCTGCTCATGCAGCCGATTCTGCCCTGCAGAACGTGGGACAAAGCCAGAAACCCGCCGACGAGGTCGCGCAGTGCATCGCGAAGACCTGGGCCGACAAGTCGCAGCAACAAGTGACGTCGCAGTATGAACTCGCGAACGGCCTCGCGATGGCCGTCTATGCGCCGGGCCAGCAGCCGCCGAACGGCGCTGCCGCCGTCGTGCGCCCGGCCAACGCCGCGAATGCGAAAACCTGGGTCGGTTTCCGCGGCGGCGATGCATCGTCGGCCGGCGACATCAACGCCTGCCTGTAACGAGAACAGGCGCTCCGGATGGCCATGGCGCCATCCGCTTGCTACAAGCCCCGCTTCGGCGGGGCTTTTCTTTTTCTGCGCGGCTGCGTGTTACAGGTAGCTGCAGACGTAATCGAGCGTCTCGAGCACTTCGATGTCGAAGCGGCTCTTGCCCGGCACCGAGAACGATTCGCCGGCGCCGTAGGTCTGCCATTCGCTGCTGCCGTCGAGCTTCACGCGGCACTTGCCGGCCTGCACTTCCATCAATTCGGGGGCGTCCGTGCCGAAGTTGAGCGCGCACGGCAGGATCACGCCGAGCGTCTTGCGCGTGCCGTCCGGGAAGAGCACGGTATGCGACACGCACTTGCCGTCGAAATAGACGTTCGCGCGCTTGACGACCGATACGTTGTCGAATTGGGTTGCACTGGTCATGAAATGCCTCTGATTGCTGGATGCCGGATGGCGATGTTGTTGGAGGCCGGCCGGAGCGGCGGGCCGGCCGCTATGATACCGGCTCGCGCGGCATGTGCCGGAATGGCGGGCCCGCCGCGCAAGCCGCGTGCCCGTTACACCATGGCAACGCCTCACGGATAATCGTCAGGATGACGATGCATTTAGGATCGTCAACCGCGGGCGCCGGTTCACCGCAGCCCCTTGCGCCGCGCGGAATCACGCAGGCAGTCGAGCAGCATCGCCGCCGCCGGGGTCAGCGGGCTGTCGCGGCGCGTGATGACCTGCACCGAGACGCCCGGCAGGCGCTCGCGGATCGGCAGCACCGCGAGCTGGTCGCGCGCCCACTCGGCCTGCAGCAATTGCTCGGGCATCGACGCGATCAGGTCGCATTCCATCATCAAGCTGCGCGCGAGCCCGAAGCTCGGGCATTCGACGACGCGCGCCGGCACCGGCAGCCCGTAGGCGACGAACGAATTGAACAGCACCTGCGTCGAGCTTTCCGGCGACGGGTTCATCAGCCAGTCGGCCTCGACGAGCTCGGCGAGCGACGTGGCCGACGCGAGCGGATGCCCCTTGCGGGCGACGATCAGCGACCGGCTGGCATAGAGCTCAGCGTGATCGAATTCGGCGGCCAGCAGTTCGGGCACGACGACGGCCACCGCGAAGTCGAGCGAGCCATCATGCAGGCGCGGCAGCGCGACGCCCGGAAACCCTTCGATCAGGTTGACGCGCGCCACCGGGAAGCGGCGCCGGAATGCGCGAAACGCGTCGGGCAGGATCGTCACCGCGGCGGCTGGCGTGATCGCCGCCGCGACGGAGCCCGTCATCGCGCCCTGCGCCTGCTCGATGTCGTCGCGGGCGCGCTGCATTTCGGCGACGATCAGCCGCGCGCGCACCTGCAATTGCTGGCCGAACGCGGTGAGCTGCACGCCGCGCGCGGTGCGCACGACGAGCGACACGCCGAGTGCGATCTCCAGTTCCTTGACCGCCTTCGTCAGCGCCGCCGGCGACACGTTCAGGCGCCGCGCGGCCGCGCGAATGCTGCCCTCTTCCGCGACGGTGACGAACGCTTTCAACTGATGGTATTTCATGGCGGCAACGCGTGACCCGTGGAAACCCTGTGCTGCGCGGCAGACGCCGGCTCAGGGTATTCCCGAGCGGCAACCGGTGGTGAGCACCAAAGCAATTTATCAGCTTCTGGTGCACAAAAGAAATTTATATGCTTGCTCGTCACAGGTGCGTCAAACGCCCCACCTGCCCCACAGGAGAGACCATGCTGCAAGCCGTGAACCCCGTCATCCCCGGTATCGCCGCGATCGCACCCGAGCTGGTCGAGGTGCGCCGCCGCATCCACGCTCACCCCGAACTCGCGTTCGAGGAAACGCTCACGAGCGATCTCGTCGCCGAACTGCTCACCGGCTGGGGTTATGACGTGCATCGCGGCATCGGCAAGACGGGAGTGGTCGGCGTGCTGCGCGAAGGGCAAGGCACGCGCACCGTCGGGCTGCGCGCCGACATGGATGCACTGCCGCTCGCGGAAACCACGGGCCTGCCGTACGCCAGCCGCCACGCGAACAAGATGCACGCATGCGGCCACGACGGCCACACCGCGATGCTGCTGTGCGCGGCGCGCCACCTCGCGGCCACGCGCCAGTTCTCCGGCACGCTGAACCTGATCTTCCAGCCGGCCGAGGAAAACTTCGGCGGCGCGAAGGCGATGATGGACGACGGCCTGTTCGACCGCTTCCCGTGCGACGCGATCTTCGCGATCCACAACATGCCGGGCCGCGCGGCCGGCGACATGGCCTTCCGCACCGGCGCCGCGATGGCGTCGGCCGACCGCGTGACGATCACGCTGCGCGGCGTCGGCGGCCACGGCGCGATGCCGCATTTCGCGCGCGATCCGATGTCGGCCGCGGGCAGCATCATGGTCGCGCTGCAGACGATCGTCGCACGTGAGGTCGATGCGCAGCATGCGGCCGTGATCACGGTCGGCAGCGTGCAGGCCGGCGAGACGTTCAACATCATTCCCGAAACCGTCACGATGAAGCTGTCGGTACGCGCGCTGAACGCCGACGTGCGCGCGCTGCTCGCGCGCCGCATCGAAGCGCTCGCGAAAGGCCAGGCGGAAAGCTTCGGCGTCACGGCGGAAGTCGACTACGACTACGGCTACCCGGTGCTCGTCAATCACGCGGAGCCGACCGCGTTCGCAGCCGACATCGCGCGCCGGATGCTCGGCGCCGAACGCGTCGAAACCGACACCGCGCCGTTGATGGGCAGCGAGGATTTCGCGTTCATGCTCGAAGCGCGCCCCGGCTGCTATGCGTTCATCGGCAACGGGATCGGCAGCAAGGGCGGCTGCATGGTGCACAACCCCGGCTACGACTTCAACGATGACATCCTCGCGATCGGCGCGAGCTACTGGGTTCGCATCGCCGAAGCCTGGCTCGCGGCCTGACGCCCCTTCACCCCATCGTTTCGCGCCCAACCGGGGAGCCCCACATGGAAACGTCCGCCCTTTCGTTCGCCAGCACGCCGGTCGATGCCCGCGCCGCCGCGAAGAAACGCCGGCTGATCGCGGCCGCCGCCGTCGGCAACGCGCTCGAGTTCTACGACTTCACGGTCTACAGCTTCTTCGCGATCCTGATCGGCAAGCTGTTCTTTCCCGTGCATTCGTCGTTCGGGCAATTGATGCTCGCGGTCGCGAGCTTCGGCGTCGGCTTCGTCACGCGCCCGCTCGGCGGGCTCGTGATCGGCATGTATGCCGACCGTGCCGGCCGCAAGAAGGCGATGATCCTCACGCTGCTGCTGATGGCGCTCGGCACCGCGACGATCGCGGTCGCGCCCACCTTCGCGCAGATCGGGCTCGCCGCACCGCTGCTGCTCGTGCTCGCGCGCCTGCTGCAGGGGTTCGCGTCGGGCGGCGAAGTCGGCGCGTCGACGACGCTGCTGCTCGAGCAGGCGCCGCAGCATCGTCGCGGCTTCTACGCATCGTTCCAGTTCTCGAGCCAGGGGCTCGCCGCGCTCGCCGGTGCGCTGACCGGCGTCGCGCTGACGTCGACGCTGAATGCCGCGCAACTCGAAAGCTGGGGCTGGCGCGTGCCGTTCATCATCGGCACGCTGTTCGTGCCGCTCGGCTACTGGCTGCGCCGCACCGTCGAGGAAGTGCCGGCCGCCGCGCCTGCCGCCGCGCGCGACGAGCCGGTTGCATCGCTGCCGCTCGCCGACGTGCTGCGCCATCACGGCAAGGCCGTATTCGCAGGCCTCGGCGTGACGATCGGCGGCACGTCGATCCACTACATCATCGTGTTCTACATGGCGATCTACGGCGTGCAGGTGCTGCACCTGCCGACCTGGCTGTCGATGACGGCCGGCTGCGTCGCGGGTGCAATCCTGATGCTCGTGACGCCGATCGGCGGCCACCTGTCCGACGTCTACGGGCGCAACCGGATCGTCTGGTGGACGCGTATCGTGCTGATGGCTGCGATCTATCCGGCGTTCGTCGCGCTGAACCGCTGGCCCGGCGCCGCATCGCTGCTGTCGATCATCGCCGCGCTGTCGATCGTGCATGCGATCAACATCGGTGCGACGGGCGCGATGCTCGGCGAACTGTTCCCGCGTGCGGTGCGCGCGACCGGCGGCGCGCTCGTGTACAGCATCGGCGTCGCGATCTTCGGCGGCTTCGCTCAATTCTTCGTCACGTGGCTGATCGCGGCGACCGGCAATCCGAACGCACCTGCGTGGTACGCGATCGGCTGCGGTGCGATGACGCTGCTTGCCGTGCGCTGCATGGATGAAAAGGCCGGGAAGGCACTTGACTGACCGGTGGCCGATGCGCGATGCGCGATTGACGTGGTGCGCGCGCATCGTGCATGATCGCTCCATGCGCCACATCACGACCACCACCTCGACCACGACGCGCACGACCGCCTTCGGCGGGCTCGTGCGGCGAGTGCGCGCAAGGTCGTAGCGCCATCCCTCACAGGCCCCGCCGGTTCCGGACGGGGTCTTGTCGTTTCTCCGTCCGTACCGGTCACTCAGGAGAAACGCAATGTCCGAAGTCTCTTCCCCGAAACGCGCACTGCTCGTCGTCGACATGCAGGTCGGCCTGTTTCACGGCCCCGAGCGTCCGTACGACGGCGAACGCGTGCTCGCGAACATCAACCGGTTGATCGGTCGCGCGCATGAAGCCCGTGCGCCGGTGTTCGCCGTGCGTCACACCGGGCCGGCCGGTTCACCGATCGCACCCGGAACGCCGCTGACCGCGCTGGTGCCGGCACTCGCGATCGATACGGCGCGCGACACCGTGTTCGACAAGACGCGGCCGAGCTGCTTCGCGGGTACGCGGCTCGCCGAATGGTTGCGCGAAGCCAGCATCGGCGAGATCGTCATCGCGGGAATGAAGACCCAGTACTGCGTCGACACGGCCTGCCGTGCGGCCGCCGATCACGGCTTTCGCGCGGTGCTCGTGACCGACGCGCACACCTGCATGGACACGCCGGAACTGCCGGCCGAGAGGATCGTCGCGCATCACAACGCGACGCTTGGCGGCCCGTTCGCGACGCTGACGACGACCGACGCGTGCGTGTTCTGACGCACGACGCGCCGATCGGATTGGGGCGCGCGAGAGAGCGCGTTGCGATAACGTCAGCACTGAGCATGCACATCATCGCGTGCCCCGACGGAGCGTGCGACGCATCGCTGCCGCCGAGATGCTCGACGTCTCTCAGCAATACGCCTCATTGGCTCCACCGGTTCCAGACGGGGTCTTTCCGCGTCTCCGTCCATACCGATCACTCTCGAGAACGCGATGGCCGATCCGCTATCTTCAACACGCACTGCCCATCAGCGACACGCATGCCGGGATGCTTTACGGCCTCGAACGTCCATACGAAGAGAAACGCGTGCTCGCCAACATCACCCTGCCGATCCCGTCCCGCGTCGGCGGCTACCGCCTCGACTTTATCTCGACGAGCCGCATCTTGAATTTCACAGTGCGAAACATATTCACGCCGAGATTGAAGGAACGACGGCTGACGCCAAAATCCGTCAATATCGGTTACTGAATATCAATCGCATGCGAATGTAAGCGGCTTTTTCCCGCCGTCGTGCAGTTACCGTAATCGCATCGGACTCATATTTTGGCGTCGGACTATCGGGCTGCGAGAACTCGGAGAATGAAGATTCGACTACGATGACCGTTGGATAATACGACGCACGTCGTGACCTGCAGGGCCTCACGACGTTGAATATGCACGACAAGCTGCGCGGCTACTATGAACAGGAACTGGCGAAGCTGGAAAATCAGTTCGCAACCTTCTCCAACGAATATCCACGAATTGCCGCCCGCCTGAGCTTTACAGGCGGACAGACGGACGACCCGCACATCCAGCGGATGATGCAGGCATTCGCGTTGATTGCAGCCGAAATCCGGGCCAACCTGGACGACGGCGCACCGAAGTTCACCGAAGCGCTGCTTCATGTCTTGCACCAGCACTACTTGCGACCGTTCCCCGCATGTTCGATCGCTCGCTTCGATCCGATCAAGGAATTACCGGGCAAGCCGGTCGTCTTGCCGCGTGGCATGGAGCTCACGTCGCGCGGCGGGGAAGTTCGCTTTCGAACCGCTTATGACGTAACGCTTGCGCCGATCCGCATCGCAAACGCTCAATTCTCCCGCAGCACCGTCGCACCGGCACAAGTCGCATTGCCGCCGAACACAACCAGCTTCATTTCTATCACGATTGAGCCGACGGTCGCCGCCTCGCCGCTCGGCGCCGTTTCGCCCGACACGCTGCGCGTCCATTTCGCTGGAGAACGCCAGACCGTCGTCGCGCTGCTGGATACGGTCCTGCTGCGCGTCCGGGGCGCATTTGTCGAAGCGGACGACAGTGGACGGTGGTTGCCAATTGCAGGGATACCGGTCACTCCGGTCGGGTTCGGCCCGAACGATATGCTGCTGCCGCCGTCGCAAAATTCGCCGCTGGTTCAATCGCTGCTGGAATACGTCGGATTTCCGGACAAGTTCGATTTTGTCGACATTCATTTACGCCGATGTCTTAAACCCGACCAAATGAATCGCGCGCGGCGATTAACTCTGCATCTGGCGATCGAAGGTATGCACGCCGATTCGCGGGTCGCGCAAGCGCTCACCCCGCTATCGGCGGACAACATGGGATTGTTCTGTACACCAATCGTGAACCTTTTTAAGCATATGGGAGTGAAGTCGTCGCGCGGCGAAATCGTCGCAGATTATCCCGTAGTGCCGAAACCGAGCCGACCAGACATACGCGGCATCTATTCGGTTGATGCGGTTCGCGATCTGTCAGACGGGATCGCTATTCCGCCGCTGAATGCATGGGGCATCGGGGCCTGCGAACGGTTCTGGATCACGCGCCACGATCCCTACGCGGCAATCCATCAACCCGGACGTGAAACGTCGCTCGTACTGCTACGAGCGGACGGGACAGCGGTGGCGAAAACACCGCTGCAATTGAGTGCAGACCTCACCTGCACGAATCGCGACTGGCCATCGCGGATGCGGATCGGCTCCCTCAAGGGCGATCTGAAAAACGAAAACGATCAAGTGCCTTGCAGGATTACGCTGCTGAAACAGCCGACGCCGACCTATAGCGCGTCCCGTGAGTCGGAAGCGCAGTGGCGCGTGCTCGCACTGACGACAGCCAACCTGACGCAGTTGACACGCGGGGGGTGGCCGGACTTCGTGAAACTTATGCGCCAACTTGCACCGAGCGACCGACGCGCCGAACACGTCGGGGCGATTTCGTTCGTCAAGCGAAACGTCGTCGAGAGACTACTGGCGATCAAGCCGCATTCGGCCCTAGTGAGAGGCTTCGAAATTGTGATGGCGGCAGATGAGAGGGCGTTCATTGAAAACAGCATGGGTACGCTGATCCTTCTGCTCGACCTATACCTGTCGCGGTACGCGCCAGCCAACAGCTTCACCCAGCTCGTCGTCCTGTCGAAGAACGACGGCTCCGTGATCGTTCGTTGCCCGATGCGGCCGGGCCTCGCGCCGCTGTTGTAGCGTTACACAAGACTCGAGATCAGGTGACAACCGCATGTCGCGCGATGGCCGTGTCGCGCTATCGGAATGCCGTTGTCCTTCATCGATTCATCGCCTTCCTCGATGATGTTCGGCGACACGTTGGGATGCTGCGGACACGACACGCGGTCGCCTTTGCGCGCGACGTAGCGGCCATCGAATTTCATGGTCGATGAGCCCGTTTCGACTTTGCCGCCGTGGTCCGTAGAATCGCCTACTCGAACAAAATTAATAGACACATCTTCACCCTATTCTTGAAATGCACCAAATTTCGACGCGATGCCCCCGATCGAAATTACCACTACGCTAAGTAATTTTACGACCACTCATCATCTCCAGTTAATGAAGATTTCCACTTTTACTTACATGGAGATTTCAATTCATTAACGGAATGTGCTTCCCCAAGCAACACGGCTTCGAAGCCCACGTCATTGTTCAAAAGGTGAGTTTACATATACCCTTTCTTGTCCTCGGGACACGAAGGGTGGCTTAACTTCGTAGAGTTCATGCACCAGCTTCACCGAACGACCGGTGCACCGGCCCCATCAAAGCGATTTCATTCGTCAACGGGAACACCGTCGAGCGATCAAGCCACATTCCGTCCTTGTGAGAGGTTTCGAAATTACGGCAGCGCGGACGAGAGCACACCCATTGAAACAGTATGGGCAGACTGCTCCCACTTCTCGACTGACACCTCTCACGCTGCCCGTCAGCCGACGGCTTTACGCAACTCGTCGCCTTACTAAAGAAAGACGGTTCCCATGATCGCACACTATCCGACGGAGCCAAGCCTCGCGCCGCTGGTGTAGCGTTACACGACGCTTGATATTGAGTGCCAGCCGCATGCCCCCAATGATCGTATCTCGCAATCGAAATGCTATTGTCCATCATCGATTCGCCTCCTTCCCTAGCGAGGTTATGTGACACGTCGGAACCCTGCCGACACGACATGCGATCACTCTTGCGAGCGACGTAGCGGCTACGCGATTTCAGGGCCGACGATCCGGAGCCCATCTTGCCGCCATGGTCGGTAGCATTTTAAGTTCAAACATCATCGGTCATTTAAATTTTAAATACGACATCCCATCAAATCAAATTCCATCCCTAACTGCGAAGAATGGGAATTTTCTCCCTTGCGGCTTGGCCACCCACAACCCAGAAAATACATTTCCCCGCCTAATCGCCGAAAACTCCCCGGTCATTTTTTTTAATGCACCATCAAGATATTCATTCATGAAAATACTCTCCCCATCCTGACGACCAGACAAATATAATTTATTCGATTTGTTTTGATATCGATACTCCCCACGAATCAATGAGTTTTCATTATCGATAGATAACTCCACCGGATATTTCCCAATACCTCCGCGCAGTTCTCCAGAAAAACGTATCTGACTCGTCGGGCAAGCCTCGAAGCAAACAAGACTCTCCGGGGTTACGTCAAGTTGAGCAGAGTAGACATATGCGCGACGTCCAATTATTTTTCCATTGATGTCATGAACAAATGATTCAATCGATCGAAAACCATCTTGTATTGTGATTTTTTGAGGAGATGCCGCTCCCGACTTAAAATTATCCCGCCACTGTGAGGCCAAGTCCCACGAGAACTCTGACAATCTCTGCGGAGTCGTCAGCGCAAGCTCGTCGGCCGACCATACATTGTACCCTCTCTGCGCAGAGGCCTGCATCGCAATCGAAAAATAAATCACTCGATTAAATAGGATTTGACCATCCAACTTCTCAATTCCGACAATCACGAATGACTTGTCATTTGAATCGCTTTCTTTTACGAGATAATATTGATTGCCTCGGAGCATAACATACACATCCTGCATGGACGGGCTGTTAATTTTCTCCCCATCCCGGCCCGCCTTTCCGTCGGGTCGGCGCATCAAATCCCATTGCTTATTGATGTAAAATTCACATTCAACGGATTTTGAACACTCTTCTGAAAACGAAAGTGCTGGAGCAAAGAGTAGCGACAAAATTAAAAAAATACTCGTATACAAGTTCATGATCTAGAATCCTTAAGCAACTCCTCGAACTGCTTAGCGTATTCGGCGAAGATTTTCGCCTTATCGACTCCATTAATTATTCTTCTAGCCGACAAATAGTCGACCTTCGATTTACTTATAAAATCAGACAACGAAAACCCAGTAAACACCCCGTCCCTCATCCCAATTACCATGATCTTTAGCGCCACATCCCATTCACACGCCAAATCTGGCTCACTGACCAAAGGCAACTTTAGAATGTCGGCGAATGTTTCGTATTTCTTCTTCCATGTAATCTGCACGAGCCCGCGGCCCCGATATTTATAGCCATCACCAACCTCAGCATTACCCATACTCCGCGCGTATTCGACTCGCCTACCTGTTGGGCCAACTCCATAGTCAATTTCAGCCTTTTCATAGCTAATTCCTTCTGTTCTAGGCCCAAAAAATACCGACCTATTCCAATCGTAACACTCGATTCTAGCTGTGGCCAGCATATACGCGATTTTTTGTATATCACACCCACCACCAGCCTCGATAAAATATTTTTTTATCCCTTCGAATAATTTTCTTAGATTGGCTTCCGACTCAGAGTTCAGCGGCCCAAGTTTTGTTTTGGGAGAGTTACTATTTTCATACCACCCGAAAACTTCAGAATGACGTGCCTTGTATCCCTCGATAAATTTGTCGATATTAATGCAATCCCCGCATTTGAAATTCCCGATTAAACCAATCGGATGAAAGTGCCAAGGCGAAAGATCCGTGGGGAAACCGTCAACTCCCTTGATTTCCTCCCACCACTGAAGCTTCGCGAGTCGGTCAAGTTCCGTCTTCCACATCTCCTTCTGCGTTTTCATGAGCGGGGAGAGATCTTCCCACTTTCCGAGGCCACCGCCCCACTCGGTTTCATTGCGCACTATAAGGTGCGAGACCGCTTCGGCCATCCAGCGCGTATCCAGTGCGTGCTTCAGTTCCTGCGCCGACACCTTCCCGTCGTGATTCGTATCGATCGCCTTTTCGATCTTCGTGATGAGTTCGCCAGCGTTGACCTTCGCCGCTTCCCCCATAAACTCCGTGCCGTCCTCGTCCGCCAAATATTGCTCAGTCGTATGGATGTGGCGCTTGTACATGTCGGCAGGGCCGACACTACCGTTGTCGACCAATTCGAAACCCGGCCATTCCCAAGGGCTCCGAAACTGTACGCGTGGGTGGTCCGTGTCGCACACCCAGCCTTTCAGTTCGGAGCCATCCTTCGAACCAATCGTGATGTTCCACCAATGATGGCCCTTGTCGTCGATTGCAACGTTACCCTCGCCAAGCTTGTCGAGTTCGGCACGACGAAGCACGTCCCGGAAGTCCGCTCCCGGCCCGCTTGCCTTGGAAACGTCCAGCGGAAAGTTCTGCCAGCCCGCAACATTCGCCGTGCTGATCGTATTCGCGAGGCTGCTTTCCACCCACATCGGATTCCCGACGTTTACTAAATTCTGCGTTGCCTTCTGCTTGCCCTTCGCGGGCACATTTGTCACGCTCTTGGGCTGCACCTTGACCCAGCGCGAACCCTTTGCATCGCCCAGCGGTACAAGCTTCAATCCCGCCTGCGTCAGTTTCTGATCGGGCGCGGGAATTTCGGTGACCAGCCTGGCCCCCGGCTCTATTTCCAGAAGCGGCTTGTTTTTATCGTTCAGTTCTTTGGCACGCGCGCGGCTTCGGTCCATGAAATCTTTGAAATCTGCGCCCGCGAATACTTCGAGATGCAACATCGGGTAGTTCGGCTTCGGCGGTATCGGACTCGCCTTCATGGGCCATTGATACTGGCCTACATGCGCAACGACTTCGCCTGCCTTGACGCGCTGCGGCTCCTTCAGGATCACGACCGTATCAAGCGGCTTCGGATCGACAACGGCATCCAGTTCTCCTTTGAACACGTAGCCCCAAGGCGCGTGAGGGGATACCGGCTTACCCACTTCGGCAGGCAAAATCGTGCCCGATTTGATGGTCTTGATCTTGAGCCAATCTGTGTGTGCGGGATCGCCTTCACCGGCAATCACTTCGGCCCCGGTCGGC
This sequence comes from Burkholderia contaminans, assembly GCF_029633825.1. Classification (NCBI taxonomy): domain Bacteria; kingdom Pseudomonadati; phylum Pseudomonadota; class Betaproteobacteria; order Burkholderiales; family Burkholderiaceae; genus Burkholderia; species Burkholderia contaminans. The sequence continues at coordinate 351,676 of NZ_CP090641.1, forward strand.
AGTATCCCGAGAATCTTGCTCTTACCGTTCGGCAATTCCCGAATGCGCAACCCCGTCTGCGGAGCCGGCGGGGCGACATCTTGATCGCTATCGGTCGGCATCGGTTCGTTCGAGTTGGTGTTGTTGACGGGCAGATTGTCTGCCCCATCGGTACGCGTGGCGGGAGGCTGCACAGGCGCCTTCGGCACCGATTGTGGGTCCTTCGCCTTGTCGCCAACTCGATAATAGCGATCGCCTTCCCAGTACGACATCGGCGTGGGAAGCGCCGGATCGGGCTTCGGGTTCGCCTTGGCCTGCTCAATCGCCTTCTGATAGGTCGCCCAATCCATCGTGTGCATGTACAGGCTGAAAAACACGAGGGGTTTGTCGTTCGCCGGTTTGCTGCTCGGCGCAGGATTATCGGCCGGGGCGGGTGTTGGTGTGGCGGTAGTCGATGCGGGCGCGGGAGCCGATGCGGGGGCCGCCGGTTTCGCGGGTTCTTTCGGTGCCGGTTTCGGCGGTACGGGAGGCAATTTTAGTTCATGCCGAACCAGTACAAAACCGGTCGAGTAGTGCGCAAGACCAAGGTTGTTCGGATACGTCGTTTCCTCGTATTTCGTGTTCAGCCTGTACGCAACAATCTTGCCGTCCGCGATGGCACGCACGCCGCTGTCCTGCTTCAACATCTCCGCGCTGCCATCGGCGAAGTGCACGCCCCCATGCCACATTCCGCTGACGCCCATCGGATAAAAGCCGTTCTCACACTTCGCCAGCGCTTTGAAATACGTCATTGGGTCTGTTGCGTCGGCCTTACCTACCGGTGTGAACGGATACGCCCAGCTCAGCGTGGTATCGGCTGGTTCCGTTGGTTTCGGAGCCGGGTGCGGCGTGGTCGCTGGATGGTGCTTCTTTTTAGGGGTTGTCTTGCTCATGATTCCCGACTCGGATTCGGTTTCAGTATTTTTTGTGATTAGACTGTACCGGTCGCGCGGTTCAACCGGAGAACACGGTGAAACGCCCGCCCTCGGTCGATACCGGCGACGAATGCAGCGGATTTTGCAGTGCACCGCTTGCGGCACCGGCTTTCTCCCAATCCGCGCACTTTTCCACAATCTGCCCCGACGTTGCGTTCTCGATCATGTTCGCCGTCAGTTTGATATACGAACCGTTCGCGCCGATCCAGATTTCGTCGGCAGACAGATACATCTTCTTGCCCGCCGTGATCTTCACATCTTGCGAAGCGGCCAAACTCATCGAATCATTCTGCGCCTGCAGGTCTATCGGGCCGCTTGCCGCGTAGATCTTGACTCCGAGCTTTTCCGCAAACAGGCTGATTTGCTCCAACACACTGGCGAGCAACGCCCGTCCGGCCGCGAGGTTGATGTCCTCCCCGGCGACCACGTTGGTTTGCTTGTTCGCCGTGATATGCGCCGATCCTTGCGTTGAGGCGGCGATGCCTTCCGGACTCGACAGCAGCATGATCGGTTTCGCAAAACCGTTCGCACTGCCCGTACCGCCACCTGCCGTGCGACCGCCTTTGGACGTACCGGCCACGGGGTGCTGCGTTGCGTCCGTGAAAGTTTTCAGTGCATCGTGGCCGTCTTGCTGACTCTGCGCCCGATTCGACTGGCTCGCCTTCGACGTCGCTGCCAGCATTGCTTCAGCGCGGGTAAGCTGTTCGGACGCCGCCGTCGCACTCAGCGGTTGTGTAGTTGCAGGTTGCGTCGAAACGTAGAGCCCTTGTTCGGCCCGCACCGCACCGTAGCCCAATGACTTGAGATCAAAGCCCTGCCCGATGAACGCGCCGCGCGTGTTGCCCGAATGCTGGATCAGATAGCCCAGGTGCAGATGGGAGCTATAACTCGTCGAGTACAAATGCACGCGGTTCTGCCCACTGGCGTCGTCCATCATCAGTTGGTTATAACCTTCACCGCCGTACTCGCGCGACAGCAAGCCCGAAGTCAGCCCGTGCGTGTGCCATTCGGGCATGCTTTCGCCGCCGTGCATTCTGGACAGGATCACGGGACGATCGCAATCGCCGTTGATGAAGCCGATCAAGACTTCGTCGTTCTTGCGCAGTGGAAACATGCCGCCGCGCTTGTTGCCCGCATCGGGCATCGCCGCGCGTATCCATGCCGACACGTTCTGGTCGCCATCATTGAGCCGATTGGACGTCAACCGCACCTTCGCGCGCAGCATCGCATCCGTGTAAATCTCTTCGTCTTCCGGACCGCCGACGATACCGGTCTGAAGCTGCATGATCGGTTTCTTGTGCTCGAACGGACTACGAAACGCGACGCGGCGCCGTTGCGCTTCGATTTCGACGTGAAAGAATCCAACGCCGCCGTCGTCATGGCGCACGGACGAACCCGCACCGCTCGCGCGCGCTTGCTCGACTTCAGCGCGCAGGCTCCTGCGAAAACGCATCAGGTTCTCGAGTCCCGGCACGTTATTCTGGATGAGCCAGTTCACCGAGAGAATCGCCATTTCGCGATCCTGATCCGGTTGTGCGTCATGCACGGGGTGCCCGGTCAGCACCCCATAGCGGCCAGGCCATGCGCAACGCAATGCGCCCACGCCGTAGAAGCGTTGCGCGCGTGAGCGCCATTCCTCGGTGACAACGTTTGCCTGAGCCTCGCCCATGTCGCGATCGGACCACGTATGCGACCCGGTGTATTCGTACTGCTCACCCAGCCCCGGTACATCGTCAAGATCGAACGCAGGCATCGTGACGTGCTTCGAAAGATCCGGACGCTTGTAGTCGAACGTACCTGTGTCGAGTTCGGCCGACTGGATTTCCTGCGAATCGATCCACTCGCTAAGACCATCGAATTCTTCGTTCTGCACTGAGCGGCTAAACAAAATGGTCTTTTGCTTCAACTCGGGAACCGAGAAAAGATCGTCCATGATGACGACCTTGTGCGACTTGCCGTCCTGCGCGATATCGAAACGCGGAAAAAGGCCGAGTTCTTCAAATGTACGGTGGACGTAGTTCCAGTCGGATTCCCATTGCATCCGCTGCGAATACGAGCGCAATGCCTGACGCAGTTGCCACGTAAAGTTACCGGCCGCCTGCGGATACTTCCCAAGCACATCGGACATGGTTTGTTGCGCAGGAGTCTCGATCCAGTCGCGCCGGTCGCTGCCGAGCCGCAGCAGCGCGAGGAACGAATTGAATCGGAGCTGGTAATAGGTGTTGGCTCCGTCTCCGCCCAAGCGACTGAACGCAGTCACATAACCGTGAATCGGCATTTCGCTGCCGTCCGTCTGCCGAATCCACAGCGTCACGGATTGCCGGATCAGTGCCTTCGCCTGAATCGTTTCGAGTCGCGTCGACGTTGCGTCGATCGTGAATTCGAAGTCTCGCCCGAGGCAAGCACGCCCACGGACATAGAGCGGGACCAGCCAGTCTTCGCCAAGCGGCGTATCGAGGCGGACAATGCGTCCGTGTTGCACGTATTGCGTGCGCAGCGCCTTGTTCAGGAGATCGGAAACCATCAAACTACCCCGTACCGTGTAGTAACAAAAACGGCCGCCGAGCATCGCCGGGCGGCAGATTGGTATCTCTTCGCAATAGGAAACGGCCCAGAATTTTTTCTGGCCCCTACAGAGGCCTTCGGCATAGACACGATTCAAACCACATCTGGCCGAACCGGAATTCATCATATCAAAACGAACTCGGATGTGGCTTACGTCATGCTTTCGCGCAAGTCAATGCCGTCAGGCGGTACCGGCACGCAGCCCGTAGGCCACGGCATTCGCTAACAACAGCGCCCACCGTAGCTCGGGCCAGCCAGATAGCGATAAATCGAATAACCGCCGTTTACCTCGAAGCCTCCAGTCCATAAACGTCAGAAACCGTGAATCCATCGAGCGCGAACTCCCCGCAACGCAATGCTCGCGCAAGCCATGCGCCCTCTGCGGGCCAATGGATAGTCGAGCAACGTGCGGTTGGGTACGTGAGAACTGCCGCGGCCGATACGATGCCTCTGATTCCTCCGCCCGACATCGGCATGCTTGCCAGAACGCTTCGCAAGCGCTGTAAACGCAAAAGGCACGGGTTCAATCACCCGTGCCTTTTGCGTATCTGGCGTTGCCTACCTTCAGAACGTATGCATCATCCCGACATACGCCCCCGTCTGCGACTCGCCCGTGATCGGGCTCGTGCCCGACGTCGCATCGCGCGGCGTCGCGAGCAGCGAGAAGTTGGAGTTGCCGCCGTTGCGTACATACGCGACCGTCCCGTACAGGAAGGTGCGCTTCGACAGGTTGTACGTGGTGCCGAGCACGTACATCATCGCGTGGCCCGACGGATCGTGCGATGCATCGCCGCCGCCGTCGCCCACCTTCACGTAGTAACCGCCACCGGTCACGGCCCATTGCGGCGTCGCGGTATAAGTCGCGCCAAGCCAGTAGTGATCGGCACGATCGGCCACGCCGGCCGGGCTGTCCGGCGCCTGGTAGTGCGTATACGCACCCTGGATCTTGAACTTCGACACCTTCACGTTCGCGCCGACGAAGTACTCGCGAGACGCGGTGAAGATGTTGCTGAACTTGCCGTTGTTGTCGCGCAGTTCGTCGTAGATGCCGCGCACGTCGAGCAACGGCGAGTGGTACGAGATCATGATCCCGTCCGAGCGGCCGAAATCGTCGGCCGCGCCGTAGTTGAAGCCGCGCGATTGATTGCCGAACGCGTATTGCGCCTGCACGTCGAAGCCGCCGATCACCGGGCTGTGATATTCGATGTTGTTGCTGGTCTGCTGCCAGTTGCGGCCGCGCACGAGCGAGGCCGACGAAAACGCCTGCTGCACGAACGGGTCGAATTCCCACACGCCGTCGCTGTCGATGAACAGGTTGCGGCCGGCCTGCAGCTGGCCCCACGTGTTGCTCTTCAGCCCGACGTACGCGCGCCGCGACCACATGCGGCCGCCACCCGTCTGGCCGTTCATCACCTGGAACGCGGTTTCCAGGTTGAAGACCGTCGACAGCCCGCCGCCGAGATCCTCGATGCCCTTCAGCCCGAACATGCTGGTGCCCCAGTCGCCGCTTTCGGCGCTCCAGCGGGTCCCGCTGCCGCCATTCGGCTTCGCGATGTGGTTCAGGTATTCGATGCCGCCGTCGACGCGGCCGTACAGCGTCACGCTCGTCTGCGCAAAAGCGGCCGCCGGTGTGGCGGCCGCGATCAGCCATGCGAAATGTTTGAGTCGCAAAATGATGCCCCCTCGGAGTCTCGACCTTCCAGCGCGCGCCCCATGCGCGCGCCCCGGGTCCGTTTATCCGCGATCGATCGAAAAACGCCCGGGGCCCGCCGCGCAAAGCGCGAGCAGGCCGCCGGCGATCGCGATGTTCTTGTAGAAATGAATCATGTTGTTGATCTGCTCGCCGCCCGTCATCGTCCAGTAGTGGTGGCCGATGATGCCGGTGCCGATCGTATAGAGCGCCAGCAGCAGCGCGAGCGCCCGCGTCTGGAAGCCGACCAGGATCGCGACCCCGACGAACAGCTCCATCACGACGGAGATCGCGGCGGAGATGATCGGCGCGGGCGCGCCTTCGGAACCCATGAACGCGATGGTCCCGGGGAAGTCGACGATCTTCTTCCAGCCGAACATGATGAACAGGATCACGAGCAGGATCCGGGCAAGCAGCAGCAGCACATCGCGCTGGGACGCGAGAAACGGTTGATTCGGTGTCATGGTGTCGATCAACGAAAACGATGCGCGTAGCCCGAACAGCGCCGGCGCACCGGATTGCGAATGAACCAGGACGGGCGGCCGCCTGCGCCGCCCGCCCCGCTCTGCAACAACCGGCATCGGGCAGCGACCCGATGTGCTGTACTCCTCCTCTTGTCAGTTATCGCCCTGCTTCGTCACGCGCCGCATCAGCGCAGCTTCGCGACGTCCTGCTCGGTCACCTTCGCGGCCGGATTGCCGAACTGCCCGGTCAGGTAGTTCGTCAGCGCGGCGATCTGCGCATCCGACAGCTCGTGGCGGAACGCCGGCATCCCGACGTCCTCGCTGCCGGCCTTGCGCTGCACGCCGTTCAGGATCACCTGCACGAGGTTGGTCGGATTCGGTGCGCCGACCGTCGTGTTGTGGAACAGCGGCGGGTAATAGCCGTCAGGCGTGCCCTTGCCCTGCATCTGGTGACACGTTGCGCAGTTGCCGAGATAGAGCCGTGCCGGGTCGATGCCCGACGACGCGAGCGCGACGCCGCGCAGCGTCAGGCCATCTTCGGCCGGCTTGCCCCACGACGCGCGCGACTGCTTCGCATCGCCGCTGGCAACGGCCGGCACCGTGCGAATGTACGTCGAGATCGCGCCGATGTCGGCTTCGGTCATCTTCGAGAAGCTGTGCTCGATCGCCTCGGCCATCGGGCCGGCCGCCTGCGCGAGACCCGGCACGCTGCCGGTGCGCAGGTACTGGACGAGCTGCTGCTGCGTCCAGCCGCCGATCCCCGCGTTGGCGTCGGACGTGATGTTGTAGCCGTCCCAGCCCGCGAGCACCGAGCCCGACAGGAAGCTGCCGCCCGTCTCGTCAAGCGACTTCTCCTGCATCGCGATGCCGCGCGGCGTGTGGCACGTGCTGCAGTGCGCCAGGCCCTGGACCAGGTACGCGCCGCGGTTCCACTCGGCGCTCTGCGCCGGCTTCGGCTCGTACGCGCCGTCCTTCAGGAACAGCCAGTTCCAGATCTTCAGCGGCCAGCGCATGCTCAGCAGCGCGGGGATCTCGTTCTTCGGCGGCGCCTGCTTGACCGGCTCGACACCGTGCATGAAGTACGCGTACAGGGCCTTCACGTCGTCGTCGTTGATCTTCGCGTACGACACGTACGGCATGGCCGGATACAGGTTGTCGCCGTTCTTCGACACCCCGTGGCGCACCGCGCGCTCGAAGTCCTCGGCCGACCAGTTGCCGATGCCCGTGTCGGGATCGGGCGTGATGTTGCTCGTGTAGACCTTGCCGAGCATCGGGATCGGCATGCCGAGGCCGCCCGCGAACGGCTTGCCGCCCTTCGCGGTGTGGCACGCCATGCAGTCGCCCGCGACCGCGAGATATTCGCCGCGCTTGACGAGCGCCGGATCGGCCGCATCGGCCGCGCGTACGAGACCCGGCAGCGCGAGGCAGCCGGCGAGGAGGAAGGTGAGAGTAGATTTCCGCACGGTCAGACTTCCTTCTTCAGCGTGTCCGACATCCGCAGCGCAAGCGCCGCGATCGTCAGCGTCACGTTCACCGTACCGACGGTCGGCATCGTCGAGCTGCTCGAGATGAACAGGTTCGGATGGTCGAACGTGCGGCAGTCCTTGTCGACGACCGAGTCGCGTGCATCCGCGCCCATGATCGTCGCGCCCGTGATGTGGTTGTTCGGCGCGAACTCGTCGTTGAAGACGACTTCGGTGCCGCCCAGCACCTTCGCGGCCGTCGCGTAGACCTCGCGCGTGTGCACGGCGCCGCGCTTCACGTAGTCGTCGATCGCATACGTGATCTCGGGGCGCGGGATGCCGATCGCGTCGGTGGCCGTCTTGCTCGGCACGATGCGGTTCTCGGGTTGCGGCAGGATTTCGTGGAAGCAGTCGAACTGCACGTAGCGCGCGGAACGGTCGCGGATCTGCGCGTCGAGCTCCTCGGGCTTCATCAGCTTGCCGCCCTTGAAGATCTTCTGCGTTTCCTGGTTGATGCGCGACATGTTCGACAGGTGGATCTTCTTCGCGGCTTCGGTCGCGCGGAACGGGCCGTCGCGGAAACCGATCAGCGACGTCATCTCCTGCGGGCCGCGGCCCGGCCACAGCTTCTCGTTCGCGTAGAACGACACGCCGGTGCCCGGGTGATCCATCAGGTTGCGGCCGACCATGTCCGAGCTGTTCGCGACGCCATTCGGGAAATCGCGGTTCGCGGACATCAGCAGGATCTTCGGCGTCTCGATGCCGTTCGCCGCAATCACGAAGTACTTGCCTTCGACGCGATGGTCGGCGCCCGTCTTGTCCTTGTAGACCGCCGCGGTGATGCGCTTGTCCGGCCCGGTCTCGAGCTTGTAGACGACCGCGCTGTCGATCAGCTTCGCGCCGGCCAGCTCGGCCTTCTCGACGTGAACGATACCGTTGTACATCGCGCCGATCGGGCAGATCGGCATGCAGTTGTTGTTCCCGCAACAGGTCGGCCGGCCGTCGTACGGGCGGCTGTTGCGCGCGACCGGCTCGGTCACCACGTGGAACTTCGGGTCGTAGCCGTTGAGCGCGCTCTTGATCGTCTGCTCGTTGAACGACAACGGCAGCGGCGGCATCGGGTACGGCTCCTTGCGCGGCGAGTACAGGTCTTCCTCGGGGCCCGGGCCCCACACGCCGAGTTCCTCTTCGGCGCGCTGGTAGTAATGCTCGAGGTCGTCGTACTGGATCGGCCAGTCGCGGCCGACGCCGTACACGGTCTTCATCTTGAAGTCGTTCGGGATGAAGCGCCACGCCGATGCGGCCCAGTGCCACGTCGTGCCGCCCACCGCGCGGATGTACTGCGAGTTGAACTTGTGCTCGCCCTTCAGGACCAGGTAGTCGTTCGGCGGGCCGTATTCCGGATGCGGCGCCCATGCGCTCGACGGATACGGCGCCATGAAATCGGTCTTGTCGACCTGGTTGCGGAAGCGCTCGACGATTTCCCAGCGCGGCATGCGCGGGCCGGCTTCCAGCAGGATCACGGACTTGCCCGCCATCGCGAGCTGGTGTGCAACGATCGCGCCTGCGACACCCGATCCGACGACGACGACGTCGGCCTTTTGCGTATCGGTATCGGCCATCAGGCTTGCCTCTCGATCGGTTTTTCGGCCCAGAAGCCGGGTTTGTTGGGGCAATACGACGGGATCACGAGCGTATCGGATACGACGCTGAACATTAATGCTTCTTCGTAGGTAATCACGACGTTATCGACGATACCGAGATACCACGCTTCAAGAATCTTCAGCGCGAGCGCTTCCTGATCGGGATTCAGCGAACCGGACGCGAGTGCGCCGGCGAGTTGCGGCAGGCTGTCGGCCGTCTTGAACGAACCCTTCTGCAATGCCTGCAGGAAGCGCTGGCCGAGCACGCGGCTCAGCCCCTTCTTGCCTGTCACTGCTTCGGAGAGCGTCATGAACGTATCGAGCGGCGCGGTGCCGGGATCGTCGGCCAGGGCCCGCAACGCCAGCGAGCCGGTGAGGCCCGCCGCCGTCAGCGCCAGTGCGCCCTGCAGCCATTGACGTCGTGTGATGCCTGTTACGGCTGCGTCGCCTGTGCGACGCGAGTGGGGAGTGTTGTCGTTGTGCATGTTTCCTTCTCTCGAACACCGGATTCGGGAAAACCACGCTTGATATTTCTCAAACATTGGCGCGGACCTGAAATGTACGCGCACAAATCGGATCGAACAATCTTTTTATAGTCCATTAAATGTTCCGCAATCCGAGACAATCGACATTTCGCTGCATTTTTGTGTCGTTGACGCGACAAATCTGCGGCACGCACCCCAGTGTCGCACGCCGACGACACACCGTGCAGCGCGATGCGCGCGCAGGTCGGTCGGTTAGAATCGCGTGCAATCAAACAGAAAGCTTCCCTCCAAGGGCAACGAGCGATGAAGCAACGCGACAAACAGAACAAAGCAAAGCGAACCGACCACACCACCCGGCTGCTCTGGCGCATCGGCGCCGTCGCGGCGCTCGGCGGCGCCACGGCGCTGTCGCTGCATGCGGGCGCGGCGCGCACGGTGAGCGTGTCGCCGCAAGGCACCGTCACCGAGGTCCGGCAAACCGTCGTCAAGTTCGACGAACCGATGGTCGCGTTCGGGTCGGCCTCCGCGCCGAATCCCGCACGCGTCACCTGCAACGATTCCACGGCGGCGCGCGGCCAGGGACACTGGCTCGACGACAAGACCTGGGCTTACGATTTCGAAAACGACCTGCCGCCCGGCGTGCGCTGCTCGGTCGCGCTCAACGACACGCTGCGCTCGGTCGCCGGCAATGCGGCCAGCGGCCCGCGCCGCTTCACGTTCCAGACGGGCGGCCCGTTCCCGGTGAACGTCCGCCCCGGCTCGCGCGAGATCGAGGAACGGCAGATGTTCGTGCTGAAGCTGAACGGCCCGGCCGAACCGCGCTCGGCGCTCGCGAACATCTGGTGCGAAGCAGCCGGCATCGGCAACCGCATTCCCGTCACGGCCGCCGACGACGATGCGCGCAATGCACTTCTCGACCATTTCGGTCTGAAGAAGGATGCCGCGCGGGTGCTGACGCTGTCGTGCGCACAGGCGCTGCCGGCAAGCGCGAAGATGCAGCTCGTGTACGGCAAGGGCGTCACGAGCCCGAGCGGGATCCCGAACGAAACGGAACGCCGCTTCGATTTCACCGTGCGCGCCCCGTTCGCCGCGAGCTTCTCGTGCGAACGCGAAAACGCGAAGGCGCCCTGCACGCCGCTGCGCCCGCTCACGCTGTCGTTCAACGCGCCGATCTCGCGCAAGAATGCCGAGGCGATCAAGCTGCGCGGCCCGGACGGAACGCTCTCGCCGACCTTCGCGGCCGACGACAAGAGCGAGGAAGTCACCACCGTCACGTTCAACCCGCCGCTGCCCGAGCAGGCCGGCCTCACGATCGAGTTGCCGTCGGGCCTGCGCGACGTGACCGACCGCTCGCTGTCGAACGCCGACCTGTTCCCGCTCGCGACGCGCACCGCGCCGATGCCGCCGCTCGCGAAGTTCTCGTCGGGCACCTTCGGGATCGTCGAGCGCTTCGCCGAACCCGATTCGCCCGCGCTCGTGCCCGTCACGCTGCGCAACGTCGAGGCCGACCTGCATATCGACGGCCTCAACACTCAAGGTGCGCAATTCTCGAACCTGAAGGTCGACGACGACACCGCGATTCGCCAGTGGATGCGCACGGTCGACCGCTTCGACAACTGGTCGATGACGGCCGGCTCGATCGACAGCCAGATTCCCGGCCTGCTCGAACGCAAGGGCCAGCATCCCGTGTACGTGCCGCGTGAAGCCGGCGAGAAGGCGCCCGCGCCGAAGGATCGCCGCATCGACGTGCGCTCGCTGACGCTGCTCAAGGGCCAGCCCGGCGTGCAGGCGCTGACGCTGCCGAAGGCGGACCCGAAGGCGCTGCGCCCGTTCGAAGTCGTCGGCGTGCCGATCGAGAAGCCTGGCTTCTACGTGCTCGAGCTCGCGTCGCCGGCGCTCGGCCGCTCGCTGCTCGCGAAGCCGTCGAGCATGTACGTGCGCACCACGGTGCTCGTCACCAACCTCGGCGTGCACCTGAAACAGGGCCGCGAAAACAACCTCGTGTGGGTCACGACGCTCGACAAGGGCAAGCCCGTGCCGAACGCGCAGATCCGCGTATCGGACTGCAACGGCGACGAGATCGCGTCCGGCAAGACCGATGCGCAGGGCCTGCTGAAGATCGACGGCGCGTTCGAATCGAAGCGCGCCTGCAGCTCGTCCGATTCGGAGCAACGCTTCGACGACTACTTCGTGTCGGCCCGCGTGAACGATCCGAAGACGGGCCCCGACATGGCGTTCGTCAGCTCGGGCTGGAACCGCGGAATCGAATCGTGGCGCTTCAACGTGCCGACCGACACGGACAGCGCACGCACCGTGCGCGCGCATACGGTCTTCGACCGCACGCTGCTGCGCGCCGGCGAAACCGTGTCGATGAAGCACTTCATTCGTGCCGAAACGCTGCAGAGCCTTGCGTTCCCGGCGCAATACCCGACGCGCGTGACGATCCGCCATCTCGGCACGGGCCAGACCTACAAGCTGCCGCTCACGTGGGCAGCCGACCACAGCGCGGACACGCAGTTCACGCTGCCGGCCGCCGCGAAGCTCGGCGAATACAGCGTCGAGCTCGAAGGCGGCCCGGAAGACGCCCCGACCGCCACCTATTACAGCGGCAGCTTCCGCGTCGAGGCGTTCCGCCTGCCGGTGCTGAAGGGGTCGATCGGCGCGCGCGACGCGCAGAAGAGCCCGCTCGTCGCCGTGAAGGAAGCGCCGCTCGCGGTGCAGATCGACTACGTATCGGGCGGCGGCGCATCGAACCTGCCGGTGCAGGTGTCGGCGCTGATGAAGTGGGCGTCGCCGCCGTTCGCGGATCGCTTCGAGGACTTCAGCTTCACGCCGTATCGCGCCGACAAGAGCGACGGCAACGCCGACGACGATTCGCAGGACGGCGACAACGCATCGGCGTCAAACAACGATCCCGACGCAACGAAGCTGATCGCCGACAAGCTGCCGCTGACGCTCGACCGCAACGGCGCGGGCTCGGTCACGCTCAAGGGCCTGCCCGACGTCGACGCACCGAAGCGCATCGCGCTCGAAGCGACGTTCGCCGACCCGAACGGCGAAGTGCAGACGATTCGCGGCGACACGATCCTGTGGCCGGCCGCGGTGGTGGCCGGCATCAAGGCGGGCCGCTGGGTATCGGTCGGCCAGCGCGTGCCCGTGCAGGCACTGGCGGTCGACCTGCAAGGCAAGCCGCGCGCGTCGGTGCCGATCGAGATCAAGGGTGTCGCGCACATCACGACGTCGTCGCGCAAGCGGATGGTCGGCGGCTTCTATGCGTACGACAACAAGAGCGACACGCGCGACCTCGGCGTGCTGTGCTCGGGCAAGACCGACGACAAGGGCCGCATGGCCTGCGACGCGACGCTCGAACAGGCCGGCAACGTGCAGCTGATCGCGGTCGCCAAAGACGGCGACGGCCGCACGTCGAACGCATCGACGTCGGTGTGGGTCACGCGCGAGGACGAGCTCTGGTTCGGCGGCGACAACACCGACCGGATCGACGTGATCCCCGAGAAAACCGCGTACGAGCCGGGCGAAACCGCCCGCTTCCAGGTGCGCATGCCGTTCCGCTACGCAACCGCGCTGGTCGCGGTCGAACGCGGCGGCGTGATGGAAACGCACATCGTCGAGCTCAACGGCAAGAACCCGACGGTCGACCTGAAGGTCGACGAATCGTGGGGGCCGAACGTCTACGTGTCGGTGCTCGCGCTGCGTGGCCGGATTCGCGAGGTACCGTGGTACTCGTTCTTCACGTGGGGCTGGAAGGCACCGGTCGAATGGGCGCGCGCGTTCTGGCGCGAAGGCCGTCACTATGAAGCGCCGACCGCGTTCGTCGACCTGTCGAAGCCCGCGTTCCGCTATGGTCTCGGCGAAATCAAGGTCGGCACGGGCGTGCATCGTCTCGGCGTGACCGTGACGACGGATGCGACGCGCTACACGGTGCGCAGCAAGGCGCAGGCGCACGTGAAGGTCACGCTGCCCAACGGCCAGCCCGCACCGGCCGGCACGCAAATCGCGGTCGCGGCCGTCGACGAGGCGCTGCTCGAACTGATGCCGAACAACAGTTGGGACCTGCTCGACGCTATGCTGCGGCGACGCGCGTACGGCGTCGAGACATCCACGGCACAGATGGAAATCGTCGGCCGCCGCCACTTCGGCCGCAAGGCCGTGCCGGCGGGCGGCGGTGGCGGCAGCGCGCCGACGCGCGAGCTGTTCGACACGTTGCTGCTGTGGAATCCGCGCGTGACGCTGGATGCGAACGGCAGCGCGACCGTCGAGGTGCCGCTGAACGACGCGCTCACGCGCTTCCGGATCGTCGCGATCGCTGCGGTCGGCCCCGACCGCTTCGGCACCGGCAGCACGTCGATCCGCAGCACGCAGGACCTGCAGCTGATCTCCGGCCTGCCGCCGCTCGTGCGCGAAGGCGACGCGTTCCGTGCGCAGGTCACGCTGCGCAACACGACCGACCGTGCGATGCAGGTCGTCGTGACGCCGCGCGTGACGGGCCTCGACGTCGCGCCGCAAACCGTCTCGCTCGCGGCCAACACGGCCACCGAGGTCGCGTGGACGATCACCGTGCCCGAGCAGGCGCTCGACGCGGCCGGTGCGCTGAACTGGCGCATCGAGGCGGCCGAGCAAGGCGGCAAGCGCGCGGCCGACGCGCTGGCGGTCGCGCAGAAGGTCGTGCCCGCGCTGCCGGTCACGGTCCAGCAGGCGACGCTCGCACAAGTCGACGGCACGCTGACGGTGCCGGTCGCCTCCCCGGCCGGCGCCGCGAACAACGCGCAAGGCCTGCCGCGCGGCGGCATCGCCGTGTCGCTGCAGTCGAAGCTCGCCGACGGGCTGCCCGGCGTGAAACGCTGGTTCGAACGCTATCCGTACCGCTGCCTCGAACAGCAGACGTCGCGCGCGATCGGCCTGCGCGACCCCGCGCAATGGCAGGCGCTGATCGCACGCATGCCCGTCTATCTCGACAGCGACGGGCTCGCAAACTACTTCCCGCCGTCGTCCGACGATTCGCATGCCGGCAGCGCGACGCTTTCGTCGTACCTGCTCGTGGTGTCCGACGAGGCGAGCCGTCTCGACCCGCGCTTCGCACTGCCGGAAGACCTGCGTACGCAGCTCGAGGCCGGGCTCGTGCGCTTCGTCGACGGCCGCCTCGAGCGCAACGCGTGGGCGCCGCGCCAGGATCGCGACCTGCGCAAGCTGGCCGCGATCGAGGCGCTGTCGCGCTACGGCGCCGCGCAGGGCCGCATGCTCGGCTCGATCGAGATCGCGCCGAACCAGTGGCCGACTTCCGCGGTGATCGACTATCACGCGATCCTGACGCGCGTGAAGGACATCCCGCAACGCGACGAAAAACGCGCGCAGGTCGAACAGATCCTCCGGGCACGCCTCACGTATCAAGGCACGCAGCTCGTCTTCTCGACCGCACGCGACGACGACCTGTGGTGGCTGATGACCAGCAACGAGACCAACGCGGCACGTCTCGCGCTGGAATTCGCGGGCGACCCGGCGTGGAAGGACGAAATGCCGCGCGTGACGGCCGGCCTGCTGGCGCTGCAACGCCAGGGCGCGTGGCAGACCACGACGTCGAACGCGCTCGGCCTGCTCGCGATCGAGCGCTTCTCGCGCACCTACGAGAGCACGCCGGTCACCGGTGCGACGAAGGTCGCGCTCGGCGGCGACGCGCGTACGATCTCGTGGTCGCAAGGAGCGGCACCCGCGGCCGCCGACACGCCTGCGTCGGCAACCCCGGCCACCCGCGCCGCCGCGGCCCGCAGCGTGATGCTGCCGTGGCCGCGCGCGTCGCAGGCGCCGGCCACGCTGTCGGTCACGCAGGACGGCACGGGCCGCCCGTGGGCCACGATCGAAAGCCTCGCGGCTGTGCCGCTGCGTTCGCCGTTCGCGGCCGGCTACCGGATCACGAAGACCGTCACGCCCGTATCACCCGCGGTCAAGGGCGTGCTGACGCGCGGCGACGTCGTGCGCGTGCATCTCGACATCGATGCGCAGAGCGACATGACGTGGGTCGTCGTCAACGATCCGGTTCCGGCCGGTTCGACGATCCTCGGTTCGGGCCTCGGCCGCGACTCCGAAGCGGCGACGCAGGGCGAGAAGTCGCCGGACGGCGCGTGGCCGGCGTTCATCGAGCGCGATTTCGACGGCTACCGCGCGTACTACGACTATCTGCCGAAGGGCAAATTCTCGGTCGAGTACACGGTGCGGCTGAACAACGTCGGTACCTTCGGGCTGCCGCCGACGCGTGTCGAGGCGCTGTACGCGCCGTCCGTGTACGGCCTGTGGCCGAACCCGCCGATGACCGTGAAACCGGCCGAAGCGGGCAAGTAACGAGACCTTGATGATCGATCCGGTATTGCCGCGGCCGGCGCGTTTCGCCGGCCGCGTATTCGTCGCAATCGTGCTGGCCGCGCCGCTCGTCGCACACGCGCTGCCGAGCTACGACGAAGTGCGCCGCAACTGGCGCAGCTCCGACTGGGTGCTGCTCGCACGCGACGGCACGCCGCTGCAGCGCACGCGTGTCGACCTCACCGAACGGCGCGGCGACTGGGTGTCGCTCGCCGATGTGTCGCCCGCGTTTCGCGAGGCGATCGTCGTGTCCGAAGACAAGCGCTTTTATGAACACAGCGGCGTCGACTGGCGCGGCATCGCCGGTGCCGCATGGGGCAACCTGTGGAACGAGCGCACGCGCGGCGCATCGACCGTCACGATGCAGCTCGCCGGGCTGCTCAGCGATTCGCCGCGCCGCTCGGGCCAGCGCTCGCTGCCGCAGAAGGCGACGCAGGCGGTCAACGCGCTGCTGCTCGAACGCGGCTGGCGCAAGGATCAGGTGCTCGAGGCGTACCTGAACCTCGTGCCGTTCCGTGGCGAGACGATCGGCCTCGCCGCGCTGTCGCAGGTGCTGTTCGGCAAGGCGCCGTCGGGCCTCGATGCACGCGAAGCCGCGATCGCGGCCGCGCTCGTGCGCGCCCCCAACGCAACACCCGCAAAAGTCGCCGAGCGCGCGTGCCGGATCCTGCGCGACATGCATGCCGAGCAGGCCTGCGCGTCGCTCGACGGCTACGTACAGCTCGTCATCGCGCGCCCGGCCAGCGCCGCGCGCGACGACGGCGCCGCACTCGCCCCGCACTTCGCGCGACGCATCGCGGCCGAGGTCCGGCCAACGGCCGGCGCGCAGATCCGCACGACCCTCGATGCGCCGCTGCAGCGCTTCGCGCGCGACACGCTGGTGCGCGCGCTGACCGAGCTCAACGCGCCCGCGCACCGGCGCAACGTGCAGGACGGCGCAGTCGTCGTGATCGACAACGCGACCGGCGAGATTCGCGCGTGGGTCGGCTCGTCCGGCGCGCTGTCGGGCGCGCGCGACGTCGATGCCGTGCTCGCGCCGCGCCAGGCCGGCTCGACGCTCAAGCCGTTCCTGTATGCGCAGGCGATCGACGAGAAACGGCTGACGGCCGCGTCGCTGCTCGACGATGCGCCGATCAACCTTGCCGCCGGGGGCGGCCTGTACATTCCGCAGAACTACGACAAGGATTTCAAGGGCTGGGTGAGCGTGCGCAGCGCGCTCGGCGGCTCGCTGAACGTGCCGGCCGTGCGCACGCTCGTGCTCGTCACGCCGCACCGCTTCGCGCGCACGCTGACCGCGCTCGGCCTGCCGCTCGCGCAGGAAGGCGATTACTACGGATTCAGTCTCGCGCTCGGCAGTGCGGACGTCACGCTGCTGTCGCTGACCAACGCGTACCGCGCGCTTGCGAACGGTGGCGTGGCCCGCAAGGTCGTCGACCGGCCCGCGCCGGCGCCGGCATCCGGCGCGTCGGCCGCTGCGCCCGCGACCGACGGCACGCGCGTGTTCAGCGAGGCAGCCAGCTTCGTCGTGACCGACATCCTCTCCGACAACAACGCGCGCGTGCGCACGTTCGGCTTCGACAATCCGCTCGCGACGCGCTTCTTTTCGGCGGTCAAGACCGGCACCAGCAAGGACATGCGCGACAACTGGACCGTCGGCTTCACGTCGCGCTATACGGTCGGCGTGTGGGTCGGCAATGCGGACGGCTCGCCGATGTGGGACGTGTCGGGCGTCACGGGTGCGTCGCCCGTGTGGTCGGCCGTCGTGGGCTACCTGCACCGCGACCAGCCGAGCCGTGCGCCGCGCGCGCCGGCCGGCGTCGAGACGCGCCGCATCACGTTCGAACGCGATATCGAACCGTCGCGCAACGAGTGGTTCGTCGCGGGAACGGCCGTCGACACGATCCGGCTCGCCGCCCCCGTCACGCCGGGCAAGGACGGTGCGCGCGCGCCGCTGACGATCGGCATGCCGACCGACGGCACGATCTTCGCGATCGATCCGGACATTCCGCCGAAGAACCAGCGGATCTGGTTCGAGCGCTCGGCCGGGCGCGCCTCGAAATTCGCGTGGCGGCTCGACGACAAGGTGATCGGGCATGCCGATCGCATCGCGTGGATGCCGTGGCCGGGCCGGCACCGGCTCGAACTCGTCGATGCGCGCGGCAAGGTGGCCGATACGATCAGCTTCGAGGTGCGCGGCGCATTCGCGAAGGCGGCCGCGCGCAAGCCTTGAGCGGGTGAATGCGTGAGCCGGCGTTGCCTGTTGCTCGCCCAGGTGATGGCGCCGGCACGCTCACCGCACGACTGACGCCCCGCCGCCGGCGTAGCGGCACGGCGCACGACCCGCTCGACGGCAGCATGCCAAACGGCCGAGCAGCGCCCCGATTCGGGACCTAGAATAGGAACGGCGCCTCACTATCTGCGCCGACCGGTTGCCCCACTCTCGTCAAGGCCCGCGACCATGAACATTCACCCCAGGCGTTTCATCCGCCCCGCGCTGGGCACGCTCTGCCTCGCCACCCTCGCGACGCTTCAGGCGTGCAACGGCGATGCCTGCTTCGGCGTCGATGCCTGCTTCAACAACAACACGCAGACGGTCGCGCTTTCCGGCACGGCCGCGACGGGCGGTGCGCTCGCCAGCGCGCAGGTCACGGTCAGTTGCGTGGCAGGGTCGGCGACGACGCTGACGGATGGCGGCGGCAACTACCGCTTGACGGTCAATGCGGCGCTGCCGTGCGTGATCACCGTGACGTCGGGCGGCACGAGCCTGCATTCGCTCGCCTATGCGGGCGGCACGTTCAATACGACGCCCGAGACGGAGCTGATGCTCGTCTATCTCGCCGCCCAGCTCGGCACGAACACGGGCACATTGATCGGCAATTTCCAGGGGAATTCGCGCTATCAGCAGGCGATGAACAACGCGGACACCGTACAGGCCGCGCAATCGGCCGTGGTGACGAACCTGCAGCAGCGCTATTCGGTGGCGCTCACCGCGCCGGCGTTCCTGACCACATCGTTCACGGTCGGGCAACCGGGTGTCGACAGCGATCTCGCCGCACTCGCGAAAGCCGGTGCAATCGACTCGAACGGGATGCCGGATCCGGCTGCGGTATCGCTGCTGACGCAGGCCGGCGCGGCGCATCCGCTGTAAACGGCCTGTGGTGGAAAGAAATTCGCCCGGTAGCGGCCGTCAGGTGCGCGCTTCGGATTCGCCATCCGCCAGCAACGCCCACCGTTCGTGGTCGCGCCATTCGCCGCCGATGCGCAGATAGCGCGGCGAAAACCCCTCTTTCGCGAAACCGAGCCGCCGAACCAGCGCGATCGACGCGTGGTTGCCGGGCTGGATGTTCGCTTCGAGCCGATACAGCCCGAGTTCGCCGAACGCGACGCCGATCGCCGCGCGCCGGGCTTCGGTCATCGGCCCCGTACGGCTGAACGCCGCCATTCCGTAGTACCCGAGATACGCGCTCTGGAACACGCCGCCGACGATCTCGTTGAGGTTCACCACACCGACCACCGCCCCGGACGTGCGTTCGCGCGCGACGAGGCCGACGTTCGGCCCCGTCAGGCAGCGGCCGAACCACTGGTCGAATCCCGCCTGATCGGTGAACGAATCGACCCACGGGAGATGGTGGCTCCGGCTCGCGCGGTTGGCGGCGATCAGGTCGGCGGCGTCGGCACGGGCGACGCGGTTCAGCAGGATCGGGCTCATGGCTCGTCGACGGCGGGCACTTACGCGGCCTCCTCGCGCCCGCACGCGACGGGCGCGGCCTGCGCCTGCTGCTGCGACAGGTACCGCAACAGCTTGGTGACCATCCACACGACGATGCACGACAGCAGGACGAAGAACACCGCGAGCGGCGTCAGCACGTGAATCGACACGAAGCCGGCCAACCCCATCATCGCGGACGAGACCAGCAGCAGCGCGCACCCGAGGATCGCGCTCGTCAGGCCGGCGATATGCGGAAACAGCGAATTGCCCTTGGCCATCAGCGTCGGATACATCGCGCCCGCGCAGAAGCCCATCACGAGCACCGGCGTCGCGAGCGTCCAGACGCGCAGCCCGACGGTCAGCGCCAGCACCAGCATCGCGACCGACGCGCCCGCCATCACGCGCGCACCGATGCGCAGCCGTTGCTCGGCGCTCGGCAGCCCGGGCCGGTGAATCCGGTTCGACAGGCCGCCGAGGAAATACATCAGCCCGATTCCGAGCGCGAGATAGCCGAAGAAGGTCGGCGGCTTGTGCAGCGTGGTCTGCACCATGAACGGCCCGACGATGTTGAACACGAGCAGGATGCTGTAGCACAGCCCCTGTGCGAGGAAGCAGCTCTGGAACACCGGGCTCGCCAGCACCTTGCCCGCGTTCGTCATCAGCGTGCGCGGCTCGAGATGCACCGGTTTCGGCAAGGTTTCGCGGTAACGCCACAGCAGCGCCCACATCACCAGCGAGTACACGAGCAGGAACACGAGGCACGCGCGCCAGCCGAACCATTCCTGCAGGTGCGCGCCGATCACCGGTGCGACGATCGGCGCGAGCCCCCACGCGATCGACATGTATGTGAACGCGTGCATCAGCGCCTGGCCGGAGAACGAATCGGTGATGATCGCCTTCGCGAGCAGGTTGGTGGTCGCGATCCCGAAGCCCTGCAGGCAGCGCGCGAGCACGAACGTCTCCAGGTTCTGCGCGCCGAGCGACAGCAGGCAGCCGATCGTGTAGATCACGAGCCCGAACGCGAGCACACGCTTGCGCCCGTAGGCATCGGCGACCGGCCCGAAAATCAGCTGGCCGAGCGCGTAGGCCGCCATGTAGCCGGACACGCTCGACTGGATCGCCTGCGGAGTAGTGGCGAACGAACGGGCCATGTCGGGCAGCGCGGGCACGTAGATGTCGATCGCGAGCTGGCCGGCGGACGCGAACAGGCAGATGAGGAACAGCAGGAAACGCGGCGAATTCGACTCGCGCGCGGGAGTGAGCGTGGCGTTCATGACGACGGGGAAGGAGGTCGGGCAGCAGTGCCGCAGCGTCAATGTTCGAATGTCGAACACGCGTGCGTGTCGCGGCGAATTCCGTATTGTGCCTGTTGTTGCATCGGGCGACAGGATTCCCCTGGCACGGGCGAGGTTGAATGCCGATTGCGGCGCGTCCCGACATGCGCTAACCGGCGCCGGCCGGCGGCGGTTTTAATGTTGATTTAAGCCGACGGCGGCATTGTCTCGGATGGCTCACTCCGTGAGCCGCACGTCATTGTTGATTCGATCAATCTCGTTTGATGGAGATACGAAGATGCGATTCCGTTCGTATATGGCGGCGGGCGCGCTGGCGCTGGCGCCCGTGTTCGCCCTGGCCGGGCAGGCCGGCGCGGTTGCCGCCCAACCGATGTTCGTCAACATCGACGGGCAGGCCGTGCCCGTGAAAGCCGAAACGCGGGTCGTCCAGACGGCCGTCGGCCCGATGAAGGTCAGCACGTGGAGCTGGCATAGCCCGCAAGGCGGCGCGAGCTTCGAGATGCAGACGTCGTCGGGCGGCCTGCCGCCCGCGGCGGCGCTGCGGCAAATGCAGGCCGCGCAGTACCGGATGCAGGCGGCTCAGGCACAGATGGTCGCGATGCAGCAGCAGATGATGGCGCTCCAGCACATCGCGTTCGCCAATGCACTGGCGATGCCGATGCCGCAGCCCGTCGGCTTCGCGATGGCGCCGTGGGCCATGCCCGAGCCGGTGCTCGTCATCGTGCCGGCGCAGCCGTCGGTGCGTTCGACGGCCCCGGCAACGCCGGCCGCCCCTGCCGCCCCCGCCACGCGCGGCACGGAAATCAAGGCCTGACACGCGTCGCGCCGCTCGGCGCCACGCGCTCGAACCGCCGGCATACGCCGGCGGTTTTTCATTGCGACGGCCGAATCAATACTGCGCCTGATCCGTCGGATTCCTGAACAGCTGCTTCATCTCCGCCGACAGCGGATAGTCGAGGCTCACGCCCTTGGGCGGAATCGGCTGAGTGAACCACTGGTTGTAGAGCTTCTCGGCCGCGCCCGACGTCTGCATCTTCGCGATCACGCCGTCGACGACATGCTTGAACGCCGGATCGTCCCTGCGCATCATGCACGCGTAGTTTTCGTGGACGAGCGGTGTGCCCGTCACCGTGTACGCGCCCGGGTTGCGGTCCTTCGCGATCTCGCCGTACAGCAGCGGCTCGTCCATCACGAACGCCACCGCGCGCCCGGTCGTGACGTTCATGAACGCTTCGGCATGATCCTTCGCGCTGATGATCGTCATGTTCATCGCCTTCTCTTCGTTGAGCTTGCGCAGCAGGCGCTCGTCCGACGTGCCGGCCGTCGTCGCGACCGTCTTGCCGGCCAGGTCCGCGAAGTCCTTTACGCCGGAATCCTTGCGCGTGCTGAAGCGAATACCGTACAAAAAGATGCTGTTCGAGAACGCGGCCTGCTTCTGCCGTTCGAGCGTGTTCGTCGTCGAACCGCATTCGAAATCGATCGTCCCGTTCTGCAGTAGCGGAATCCGGTTCTGCGACGTGATCGGGATTTCCTTCACCGCGAGGTTCGGCGCGTTCAGTTCCGTCTTCAACTGGTCGATGATGCGCGACGCGATGTCCCGCGAATAGCCGATGTTCTTCTGCTGGTTGTCCGAATACGAGAACGGCACCGACGATTCGCGAATGCCCAGCGACACGACGCCCGTGTCCTTGATCTTCTTCAGCGTGCCGGTGAGGGCCTGCGCGTGCGCGGTGCCCGCCAGCGCACAGGACAGCGCAACGGCCAGCCAGCGTAAGCGGCGATCCATGCTTTTCTCCTGACGAAACGTTGATCGAATCGCGATCGTACGCCCGACAAAATTCGCGTCGCATCAGGGAAAGCGTAATCAACCTTCCACCGCGGCCGGGCCGTGAAAGATGTTTTCCGTACCGCGCAAACCGGCCCGCGCCGCACGTGTCGCCCGACCGGCCGCGCACGCACTCGCCCCACCTTCTGTGCCATGTGTTCCAAACGCGCGTTCATGCTGCAACGCACCAACGTAATCGTTTGCGCCCACCCCGGTTTTTCTCGTGAAACGCACTCAAGAAGCCGCCGCGCTGGCCGTTACCCAGTGCATGGCGCGTCGCAGCAACCTTGCTGCAACCGTCAGACAAAAAAGACAAGGTCCGGGTCAGCCGGACCAGCGCCACCGCCGGCACGACGGTTATCTACGAGGATCGAGTTTCAACATGAGAACCAAGCGTTTCAATTTTGCGCTGGCGCGCTCCGCACATGCGCGCATGCTCGCCGGCATGCTGTCCGCCGCCGCCCTCCTGCCCCTCGCCGGTTGCGGCGGTGGAGGCGGCGGCGACGGCAGCAACCCGTCTTCTTCCAACGCAGCGCCAGCCCCTGCCCCCACGCCGTCTCCCGCGCCCTCCAATCCCACGAGCCCGCCCGCGTCTTCCGGCAGCAATGCGTGCACGACGCAGCAGGCCGCCGTGCAGATGGCGGCGCAGACCGCGCCGACCGAACCGCCGATCGATCACCTGATCGTCAAGCTGAAGACGCTGACGGCCACGCGTGCGATGGCGGCCACCGACAACGGGACGCGGCTCGACGCGGTGATCCAGCGCTCGATGACGCGCTGGACCGCGCCGGTCACCGGCAGCGCACGTGCCTATGCGAGCACGGTCGGGCAAACGCCGGTGAACGTGCAGGTCGAACGGACGATCTCGAACGGCGCGACCGTGCTGTCGCTCGGCCAGCGCATGGCCGCCACCGACGCAGCCGCGCTCGCGCAGGCATTCGCAGCCGATTCGGATGTCGACTACGCGGAACCGGATCATCCGATGCAGATCCGTGACACGCCGAGCGACCCGCTCTACAGCCAGCAGTGGTACCTGTCGGACCCGACCGCCGGTATCAACCTGCCGCCCGCGTGGAGTGTGACCAAGGGTTCGCCGACCGTCGTCACGGCCGTGCTCGACACCGGCTACCGGCCGCACGCCGACCTCGTCGGCAACCTGCTGTCCGGGTACAGCTTCATCAGCAACGTCAACACCAGCAACAACGGCCTGACCCGCAGCTCCGACGCAACCGACCCGGGTGACTGGGTCACGCAGCAGGAACTCGACAACGCAAACGGCCCGTACTATCACTGCGCGAGCCAGCCGAGCGACAGCAGCTGGCACGGCACCCGCGTGATGGGCGTGATCGGCGCGACCGCCAACAACGGCACCGGCATCGCCGGCGTGTCGTGGCTCGGCCAGATCCTGCCGGTGCGCGTGCTCGGCAAGTGCGGCGGCACGACGAGCGACATCGCCGACGGGATGCGCTGGGCCGCCGGCATCGCGGTGAACGGCGTGCCGAACAACCCGCGCCCCGCGAAGGTCATCAACCTGAGCCTCGGCGGTGTCGGCGCGTGCAGCACGACGTTCCAGCAGGCCATCGACGACGTGACCGCGAAGGGCGTGACCGTCGTCGTCGCCGCCGGCAACGACGGCCTGTCGACCGGGCTCGACCAGCCCGCGAACTGCCGCGGCGTGATCAGCGTCGGCGCCACCGACGCGACCGGCCGCCGCGCGTCGTTCAGCAACTTCGGCCCCGATGTCTCGCTGAGCGCGCCGGGCGTCAACATCCTGTCGACGTCGAATACCGGCACGACGACCCCGGGCTCGGACACCTACGGCCTCGCGAACGGCACCAGCCTCGCCACGCCGCAAGTGACGGGGGTTGCCGCGCTGATGTTGTCGGTGAACGGCAACCTCACGCCCGCGCAGATCCAGCAGAAGCTGCAGGGCGGCACGCGCACGACCAAGCTCGCGGCCGGCACGTCGTGCACCGCGATGCCGGCAGGCTCGGGCATCCTCGACGCAGGGGCCGCCGTCGCATCGGCCAACTGATACGCCACCCTTCTGCCCCGCCCCGGCCGCGCGCATGCCGATATCGCATGCGCGCGGCCGTTTCATTGGCGTCGATCCGACGGCGCGCCGTGCACGCATCACCCCGATTACGTTTCTCGAAATAACGACTGACAAAAAGGTTGACGCTTCGCACAGCGACCCATTACCATCGCTCCCGTCTAATTACATGGAGTGTTCTGTGAACACCGATGCGAGTTGTAGTTGGTCCTTGACCAACTTGACTGCTGCCTGAGGAAAACGCGCAGAGCCTCGTCTTCTGCCGCATCCCGGGAAGCAGGATGCGGCGTCCTTCCGGCCTGACTTGACTGGCCAGATCTCCCGCCGAATTTTCATTGTTGTCGAATGCACGCGATGCGCCGTCGCGCGCGTGCGTTCGTGTTGCGCGCAGCGTCAGCCGCGCGCGCTTTCCGTTCGCGTGCCGTCCGGCCGCGCGCCTTCGTGCGTGCGTCGCTATCGATCGCCCGCGCCAATTACTCGCAACCGACAGGAGTGCAGATGAACTCAGACGACAGTAGTCGATTACCGCTCGCCGGTGCGACGCTGCGCACTGCCCCTCCGGCCGCACCGCACGCGCCGGCGAGCGTTCCCGCCTTCACCGATCCACAGCCGATCGCGCCTGACGCGACGCGGCGGGGAGCGTTCGTGCGTCGATAACGTCACGGCCGCTCCCCGCCCGCCGCCTCGTGCGCAAGGAGCGACTCATGACAACACGACACAACACATCGCAAAAGAAACAGCGCGGCTTCATCAAGGCCGGCGCCGGCCAGCAGAACGACCCGCGCATCATGCGCGCCGCGCAGGAAGCGGCCCGGCCGCTCGAAGACACGCTGAAGTCGCTGAACACCAGCACGCGCGGCCTCACCTACGACCAGGCCGCCGACCGCCTGCAGCACTACGGCCCGAACGAAATCGCGCACGACAAGCCGCCGCACTGGACCCGCCAGTTGCTGCTCTCGTTCCACAACCCGTTCGTCTACGTGCTGCTGGTGCTGGCCGCCATCAGCTTCTTCACCGACGTCTACTTCGCGGCGCCCGACGATCGCGACTACGTCGGCATGACGATCCTGCTGACGATGGTCACGATCAGCGCGCTGCTGCGCTTCGTGCAGGAATTCCGTTCGCTGCGCGCGGCCGAGAAGCTGAAGGCGATGGTCCGCACGACCGCCACCGTGCAGCGTGCCATGACCGACACGTCCGAACCGACACGCCGCGAAGTGCCGATGCGCGAAATCGTGGCGGGCGACATCGTGCACCTGTCGGCCGGTGACATGATCCCGGCGGACGTGCGCCTGCTCGCATCGCGCGACCTGTTCATCAGCCAGGCCGTGCTGACCGGCGAGGCGCTGCCCGTCGAGAAGTACGACACGCTCGGCGCGGTCGCCGGCAAATCCGCCAGCACGCGCGCAGCCGACTCCGCGACCGATACGTCGGCATCGCTGCTCGATCTCGAGAACGTCTGCTTCATGGGCACCAACGTCGTCAGCGGCACGGCGACGGCCGTCGTCGTCGCGACCGGCGAGGACACCTACTTCGGCTCGCTCGCGCGCAACGTCGTGAGCCACAAGCGCATCGAGACGAGCTTCGACCGCGGCGTCGCGAGCGTGAGCTGGCTGCTGATCAAGTTCATGTTCGTGATGGTGCCGATCGTGTTCATGATCAACGGGCTGACCAAGGGTGACTGGCTGAGCGCGCTCACGTTCGCCCTCGCGGTGGCCGTGGGCCTCACGCCCGAGATGCTGCCGATGATCGTCAGCGCGAACCTCGCGCGCGGCGCGGTTGCGATGGCGCGCCGCAAGGTCGTCGTCAAGCGGCTGAACTCGGTGCAGAACTTCGGCGCGATGGACGTACTGTGCACCGACAAGACCGGCACGCTCACGCAGGACAAGATCATCCTCGAGCATCACCTCGACCTGTCGGGCTACAAGGACGAGGAGATCCTGCGGCTCGGCTGGCTGAACAGCTTCCACCAGAGCGGCCAGAAGAACCTGATCGACATCGCGGTCGTCGCGCGTGCCGACGAGATCGGCGAGCGCGTGAAACCGCAAGGCTACAAGAAGATCGACGAACTGCCGTTCGACTTCGTGCGGCGCCGCCTGTCGGTCGTCGTCGAGGACACGCACGGCACGCACCTGCTGATCTGCAAGGGCGCGGTCGAGGAAATGCTGGCCGTCTCCACGCACGTGCAGGATGAGGACGGCGTGCGCCCGCTCGACTTCGTCGCGCGCAAGCGGCTGCTCGAACAGGCCAGCGCCTACAACGAGGACGGCTTCCGCGTGCTCGTGCTCGCGACGCGCACGATCCCGCGCGGCGACGAGCGCCAGCAATACCGCACCGCCGACGAACACGACCTCGTCGTGCGCGGCTTCCTGACTTTCCTCGATCCGCCGAAGGAATCGGCAGCGCCGGCACTCGCCGCGCTGCGCGAGAACGGCGTCGCGGTGAAGGTGCTGACGGGCGACAACCCGATCGTCACGATGAAGGTGTGCCGCCAGGTCGGCCTCGAACCCGGCAAGCCGATGCTCGGCACGGAAATCGAGGCGCTCGACGACGCGACGCTCGCGGAAGTCGTCGAACGCACGACCGTGTTCGCGAAGCTCACGCCGCTGCAGAAGGCGCGCATCGTGAAGGCGCTGCAGGCAAACGGCCACACGGTCGGCTTTCTCGGCGACGGCATCAACGATGCGCCCGCGCTGCGCGACGCCGACGTCGGCATCTCGGTCGACAGCGGCGCCGACATCGCGAAGGAAACCGCCGACATCATCCTGCTCGAAAAGAGCCTGATGGTGCTCGAGGAGGGTGTGATCAAGGGCCGCGAGACGTTCGGCAACATCCTGAAGTACCTGAACATGACCGCAAGCTCGAACTTCGGCAACGTGTTCTCGGTGCTCGTCGCCAGCGCATTCCTGCCGTGGGAGCCGATGCTCGCGACCCAGCTGCTCGTGCTGAACCTGATCTACGACACGTCGCAGATGCTGCTGCCGTGGGACAAGATGGATCCCGAGTTCCTGAAGAAGCCGCGCAAGTGGGAAGCCGGCAACATCAGCCGCTTCATGCTGTGGGTCGGGCCGACGTCGTCGGTGTTCGACATCACCACGTACATCCTGATGTGGACGGTGTTCGGCGCGGGTGCGATGTATCACCTGAACGGTGGCACCGGCGGCCAGATCGTGATGAACTCGGGCTGGTTCATCGAGAGCCTCGTGTCGCAGACGCTCGTCGTCCACCTGCTGCGCACGCAGAAGATCCCGTTCCTGCAGAGCACGGCCGCGCTGCCGGTGCTGCTGTCGACGTTCACCGCGATCGCGATCGGCTGCTGGCTGCCGTTCTCGCCGTTCGCGGAGTCCCTCGGCTTCATGCACCTGCCGGGCACCTTCTGGCTGTGGCTCGCCTCGACGATGGTCGGCTACATCCTGCTCGCGCAGATCGTCAAGACGATCTACGTGCGACGCTACAAGCAGTGGCTCTGAACGTCTTCGCCTGACGGCCTGCCGGCCCGCGCCCTCGGCGTGGGCCGGCAGGCTCGCCACGCACCACGGGTGACACGATGAAAAGAATGCTTCCGCTCGCAGCCGCGAGCGCCCTCCTCGCGCCGTTCGATGCCCTCGCCACCCATCCGCTCGTCAGCGACGACACGGGTACGCAGGGCAACGCGAACTGGCAGTTCGAATTCAACGCGGAGGAAACCTCGAAACAGGAAGAAAACGGCCGCCACCAGCTGTGGAACGCGACGCTCACGCGCGGGTTCGGCGAACATGCCGATCTCTACGTGAACGCGCCCTACACGCATCTGCAGACCCGCACCGACGAGAATGGCGCCGGGGTCGGCGATGTCGAGATCGGCATGAAATGGCGGTTCGTCGAACGCGGCCCGCTGTCGATCGCGCTGAAGCCGAAACTGACGGCGCCCACCGGCAACGACCGGCGCGGGCTCGGCACCGGCCGCGTGGGTGCCGGTGCAACGCTGCTCGCGCAGCTCGACGTTGCGCGATTTTCGTTTCTCGCGAACGCGGGCATGACCTACCAGCCGAATCGCCAGGGCGACCTGACGTCGATCTGGGCGGTGTCGGGCGCGGCGATTTACAAGGCGACCGACAAGCTGCAGATCGTGGCCGACATCGGCACGTCGCGC
This sequence comes from Burkholderia contaminans, assembly GCF_029633825.1. Taxonomy (NCBI): domain Bacteria; kingdom Pseudomonadati; phylum Pseudomonadota; class Betaproteobacteria; order Burkholderiales; family Burkholderiaceae; genus Burkholderia; species Burkholderia contaminans. The sequence goes on from NZ_CP090641.1 coordinate 380,322, forward strand.
CACACGGCGAGCGGTGCCGGCGCGAATCCTGCATTCGCGATCGCAGGCGCGATCTATTCGCCGAAGCCGTGGCTCGATCTCGACATCGGCTACCGGCGAGGGCTGAACGACCAGACCTACGATCATTCGGTGATGGGCGGCGTGACGGTGCGGTGGTAATGCACCGGCAAGCCGCATCGAGCCGCATACTGAACCGCAAGACGACGGGCCGCTTTCAGCGGCCCGTTTTTCATTGTGCGTCGTTCGCGCCGAACAGTTGCGCGCACACCGCTCGACCTTCGTCGGTCAGCGCGGCGCTGCCGGTGCCGTCCTCGTTCAGCGTCGTCGCGCTCAGGCCCGCGGCGTCGAGCTGCGTCAGCACACGGCGCAGCGTGCTCATCGGCAGTTGCGTGCGTTTCGCGATCTTCGGCAACGACCAGGTCTTGCCGGCCGGATCGCTCGCGGCTTCGTTCAGCGTCGCGAGCGTCGCAACGAGTGCGGGGTCGAGCGGGGAGTCGTCGGATTCAGAAGTCATGGGTGGGGGTCGGTGAGCGAGACTGGGGCTTGCGTTCGGGTGTCCGGCACGCAATCGGGCGAGCGCCGCCGGCCGAGGAGACTATACCGCTTCGTCCATCATGCATTCTTGATCGCGGCACGCATGAACGACACGAAGCGTGTGGTGACTGGATCGTCGCGGTTCGACAGCCAAGCGAGCCCGACGCGCCACTTCGCGTCCTTGCCGTCGAGCGGCAATACCGTCGCGTCGCGCAGCAGATATTGCGCCCGCGACGGAATGAACGCGACGCCCGCGCCGGCCGCGACCGACGCGAGCACCGACTGCACGTCTTCGGCCTGCTGCGTCACGTGCGGCACGAAGCGGCGCTCGACGCACCACCGGTCGACCTGCGCGGCCAACCCTTGCCCGCGTGCACGCTGCAACGCGATGAAGCCGATCTCGTTGAGCGTATCGAGATCGGCCGGCACGCGCTTCAGGCCAAGATGCGGCGGCACCGCCAGCGCCAGCGCCTCGTCGATCACCTTGAACGACGACAGTCCTTCGTCCGACGGCAGGCGCAGGAATCCCGCATCGAGCTTGCCCGCGCGCAACCGGCGCGTCTGCTCCGCGGACGACAGGTCACTCAACGTGACGGCAATGCCGGGATTCCGGCTGCGAAACTCCGCGACGAGCTTCGGGACGAGCGTCAGAACCGACAGGCAGATGCCCAGCCGCAAATGACCGCGCTGCCCGCTCGACAGCTCACGCGCGCGGGTAAGAATCTCGTCCGCATCGCGCACCAGCGCCTGCGCATCGGGCAGGAAGCGCTCGCCGAACGCAGTGAGCTCCGCGCCGTGCCGGCCGCGCTCGAACAGCTTGCCGCCGAGGCTCGCCTCGAGCGCGCCGATCTGCTTGCTCAGTGCCGGCTGGCTCATGTGCAGCGCATCGGCCGCGCGGCTGAAATGACACAGCTCGGTGACCGTCAGGAAGGTTCGCAGCAGTTTCAATTCCATTCTTAAAAGGAATCTTAACGATCAAAACATTCATTTTACCGATCGAATGCGATGACGTTCAATACGGACATGCCCTTTCAGGAATCGACCGTCATGTCTGTTGATCTCGTCTGTGAATGTCCGCCCGACGACACTTCGTGCGCACCGGCCGCCATCGATGAGCGCGCCGCGACGGCCGATCCGTGCGCGCCAAAACGTCGCACCGAACGCACCGACGGCCGCGGCCGCCGCTTTCGCTTCGGCGATGCGGTGGACGCGATGAGCGCGCCGAACGACGCGCCGCCGCGCCCCGTGACCGGTTCGATCGCGATCAGTTTTGCGGTGGTGTCGCGGCGCAACTGGCCGCGTTGAGCATCGTCGCTATCGACCCACGGTCGCGCCGCGTATCGTTTCATATACAGAGCGACCGCAAGCGCGCAGCCCACTGCGCCCTCGTCAAGTCGCCGACCAGCACCACCAAAACTCACCGAATCGCGCATCTTTTCCCGCCTTCAATCGTCATCGCTCCGCGATCGACCGTATAATTTTCCGCATCCCGCTGACCGCCCACGCATTCCACGCAGCCTCACCGCGCGTGAAAAGGAGACTTTCGCTTGACCGGCCTCATCGCGCGCCTGCCTCTCGCCCGGACCACCCTGTTCGTCGCCCTGTCGATGCTGATGATCGCCTTCTCGCCGAATGCGTCGTCCACGCCACGCAACCCGCCGCCGCGTGCCGCGCACGCTCATGCGCCGGCGAAGGCCGTCAAGAAAACCGTCAAGAAGAAGCCGGCCCAGCGCAAACAGAAAGCCGTCAAGCACCGCCGCCCGCGCGTGAAGCACCAGGCGGTCAAGCGTCACGCGGCACCGGCCCCGCAGCAACGCCGCGCGAAACGTTCGAGCGCCGTGCGGCCGCGCCCGGCTGCCAAGCCGCGCCTGATGGCGAGCTGCGGCTACAGCCCGCGTGCGGTCAATTCCCTGCATTCACGCGCGGCCTACGTGCTCGACGTCGATTCCGGCACGCCGCTGCTGGCCCGCAACGCACGCACCGTGCGACCGATCGCGTCGATCTCGAAGCTGATGACGGCCGTCGTCGCGCGCGACGCCGACCGTCCGCTGAACGGCGTGCTGCGCGTCACCGCGCACGACCGCGACACGATCAAGTTCACCGGGTCGCGCCTGCAGGTCGGCTCGGAACTGTCGCGCCGCGAGATGTTCCATATCGCGCTGATGTCGTCGGAAAACCGCGCGGCCGCCGCGCTGAGCCGCGACTACCCGGGCGGGCGCGCCGCGTTCGTCAAGGCAATGAATCGCGAAGCACGCCGGCTCGGCATGCGCCATACGCACTTCCGCGAGCCGACCGGCCTGTCGCCGCACAACGTGTCGACGGCCGAGGATCTCGCGAAGCTCGTCGGCGCGGCGGCGCAGGATCCGCTGATCCGTTATTTCTCGACCGATACGTCAACCACCGTGCGCCCGGGCGACGGCGAGCTGCTGTACGTGAATTCCGACCCGCTCGTCCGCTACCGCCGCCTGCCGATCCGGCTGCAGAAGACCGGCTTCATCAACGAGTCGGGGCACGGCGTCGTGATGCGCATGCGGGTGAAGGGCCGCCGCGAAACGGTCGTGCTGCTCGGTGCGCCGACCCGCGCGGGCGTCTCGAGCGATGCCATCAAGATCCACCGCTGGCTGTCCTGCTCGATCCAGTAAGCGCGCACGGGCGGCCGACGCGTTCACCCAACGGGAGCGATGCCATGCAGGACGAATACCGCTTCAACGCATTCGGACGGCCGCTCGCCGTCGTGCGGACGAACGACGGCTGGGCCGTGTTCGATCTCGGCGCCGAAGGCAAGCGGCGCCCCGCCAATCTGCATGTTCCGCCCACGCTCGCGGCGGACGAACTCGCGCAATACCTCGGCGACCTGCTGCACGAAGCCGCGACCCCGCGATACAACGAAGTCGTCCCGATCCCGCCCCGCCGCGCGTAACTGCGCACCGGGCTGCATCTCGATCCGGCGAGCAATTCGACAGTTAAACTTGCAAGTTTGGCTGTCGTATTCTATGATCCGCCGCATGAACCCGCCACGCAAATCCGGCGTTTCCGCCGATATCGTCGCCGCCGACCTGACCCTCGCGGTCGGCCAGCTGATCCGCCGGCTCCGCTCCGAGATCGAATCCGGAGGGCTCGGCATGTCCCAGACGAGCGCGCTTGCGCGGCTCGAACGGCACGGGCCGATGACGACCGCCGATCTCGCGCGCGCCGAGGCAATGAAGCCGCAGTCGATGAAGGCGACGCTTGCCAGCCTCGAGGAAGACGGTCTCGTCGAACGCGAACCGCATCCGACCGACGGCCGCCAGATCCTGTTCCGGCTGACCGCAGCCGGCCTCGACGCGCGGCTCAAGCGCAACGCCGCGAAACACAAGTGGCTCGGCGCCGCGATCGAACAGCTCGATCCCGAAGACATCGCCACGCTCGCCGCCGCGATCCCGCTGATCCGCCGCATCGGCGAGCAATGAATCCGGCCCGCGCGCCCCACGACAACCGCGCGCACGGCTTTCTTCGCCTCTTTCACGGAGTTCCATCATGAGCGCAACCCGTCTCGACACGAACGCGGCCCTCGTCGTCATCGACCTGCAGAAAGGTATCGTCGCCCTCCCCACCGCGCATCCGGTCGAACCGGTGATCGCGCGCGCCCGCACACTGCTCGACGCGTTCCGCAGCCACGGCCTGCCGGTCGTGCTCGTCAACGTCGCGGGCGGCGCGCCGGGTCGCACCGAGCAACCGCCGCGCACGGCGCAATTCCCCGCCGACTGGACCGAGCTCGTGCCCGAACTGAACCGGCAGCCGGGCGACCACCTCGTGACGAAAAAGACCTGGGGGGCCTTCACCGGCACCGATCTCGACGCGCATCTGAAGGCGGCCGGCGTCACGCAGATCGTGCTGACCGGCGTCGCGACGAGCATCGGCGTCGAATCGACCGCACGGCAGGCGCATGAACTCGGCTACAACGTCACGCTCGCCGTCGATGCGATGACCGACCTCAACGCGGATGCGCATGTGAACAGCGTCGAGCGTCTGTTCCCGCGCCTCGGCGAGACGGGCACGACGCAGGAGATCGTCGCGCTGCTCGACCGGCGCGGCGCGTGAGCGATCCACGCACTCGGCCGGCGCGGGACCATGCGGCCGGCCGGCCCGATCCGTCGATCTGGAAGGTCAGCGCCGTCGCAACGCTCGGCTCGCTGCTGTCGCAGCTCGATGCGACGATCGTCAACGTATCGCTGTCGAGTCTCGCGACCGACCTGCACGCGCCCCTCGCGACGATCCAGTGGGTAACGAGCGGTTACCTGCTCGCGCTCACGCTGGTGCTGCCGCTGAACGGCTGGCTCGTCGACCGGATCGGCGCGAAGGCGCTGTACCTGTGGTGCTTCTCGGCGTTCACGCTCACGTCGGCGCTGTGCGGGCTCGCGTGGTCCGCGCCATCGCTGATCGCGTTCCGCGTGCTGCAAGGCGTGAGCGGCGGGCTGCTCGCGCCGATGGCGCAGATGATGATCGCGCGCGTCGCCGGCCAGCAGATGGCGCGCGTGATCGGCTATGCGGCCGTGCCGGTGCTGCTCGCGCCGATCCTCGGCCCGGTCGTCGCAGGCGCGATCCTGCAGCACGCGTCGTGGCGCTGGCTGTTTCTCGTGAACCTGCCCGTCGGCGTGCTGGCGCTCGCGCTTGCCGTACGGTTCCTGCCCGGCGACCGCGACGACACGCAGCCGCGCGAACTCGACTGGGTCGGCCTCGCACTGCTGTCGCCGGGGCTCGTGCTGTTCCTGTACGGCATCGAGCGGATCAACGAAGCGCTCGGCATCGCGGCGATCGTCGCGGCCGCGCTGTTGCTCGCGGCGTTCCTGCGGGTCGAAACGCGCAAGGGCGACCGCGCGCTGATCGACCTTGCACTGTTTCGCGGCAAGGTGTTCGGCGCGGCCGCGTCGACCCAGTTCCTGTCGAATGGCGCGCTGTTCGCGGGCCAGATGCTGATTCCGGTGTTCCTGATCCAGGCCTGCGGCCGCACGCCCGGCGAAATGGGCTGGCTGCTCGCGCCGATGGGACTCGGCATGCTGGTCACCTACCCGTCGATGGGCGCACTCACGAGCCGGTTCGGCGTGCGCCGGCTGGCCGCCGCCGGCGCATTGCTCGCACTGTTCGCGACGCTGCCGTTCGTGTTCCTCGCGCTGACCGGCTACGATCCGATCCTGCTCGTGCCCGCGCTGTTCCTGCGCGGCATGGGCCAGAGCGCGATCGGCGCGCCGTCGATTTCCGCCGCGTACGCGTCGGTCGAGCGCCGCAACCTGCCGATGGCCACGACCTCGCTCAATATCGTGCAGCGCCTCGGTGGGCCGACGTGCACAACGGTCTGCACGCTGTTCCTCGCGTGGCGGCTGCAGGCCGAATCGGCGGCGAGCGGCGGCACGCAGGCAAACGCGTATGCGTGGGCCTTCGCACTGCTTTGCGTGCTGCACGCGGCGAGCTTCGTCACGACACTGCGGCTGCCGTTGTGGTCGGCCGGTGCGGGCGGGAAACCTGCCGGCGCGGCGCGCGCCGGTTCGCGCTGAACGCGGACGCTGCGTCACGCTGCGCAGCGCCCCGCGCGCGACGTCGCTATGGCAGCCACATCGGCACGATCGACACCACCTGCGCAATGGCTTCGCGCGCGTGCGGGCGGCCGCCTGGCGCCGGCTCCCGCTACACCATGCCCGGCTCCTGCGGCGCCGGCGTCGTCCCAGCGGCCTCCAGTGCCTGGTGCAATGTCGGGAAAATGCACGACGCGCCGACGATCTCCGTGATCCGGTGACGATCCATGTCCGCGCGCAGGTAGCGATTGACGCGGCCGAACAGCACACCGATCCCGCGCGCCTGCAGCATCCTGACGAGGTCGGTCAGCGTCCGTGCAGCCGAATAGTCGATGTCGGTGATCGCGCCCGCATCGACGACGAACCAGCGCGTCGGCACCGGCGCCGCCTCGACGAGTTCGGTCACTTCGGCGGAGAACAGGTGATCGTTCGCGAAGAAGAGGTCGGAGCCGAACCGGTAGACGATCAGCCCGGGGGCCGTCATCGCACCGCGCCGCGTGGGTACCGGCTGCCACCGCCCGTTGCCTTCGACCGGTTCGAGCACCATCGTGTGCGGCTGGTAGCTGTGGCGCACGTGCCGCATCAGCGACAGCGCGACGGCCAGCAGGATGCCGTGCTCGACGCCGACCGTCACGACGGCCAGCGCCGTCACCAGCGCGAGCGTGAACTCGCCGGGGCTTTCCTTGCGGATCGCGGCGAGGCTGCGCACGTTGATCAGCCCGAGCGCGATCGTGAACACGATGCCGGCCAGCACCGCATGCGGCAGATATTGCAGAAACGTGCTGAAGAACAGCAGCACCACCGCCACCACGGCCGCGAACGCAAGATGCCCGATCTGGCTGCGCACGCCCGCGCCGTCGGCCATCGCCGTCTGCGTCGGGCTGCCGTTGACGACGAACGCGCCGCCCACCGCCGCCGCGACGTTCGCGGCCGCGAGACCGAGGATGTCGGCGTTGGTGTCGACCTCCTCGTCGTACTGCTGCGCGAACACGCGTGCGGCGGCCGCACTCTGCGCAATGATCATCACGAAGCAGGAAGCTGCGACCGGCACGAGATCGAGGCACTGCTGCCACGTGACGGACGGCCAGCGCAGCGGCGGCAGCCCGCCCGCGACCGGCCCGAGCACCGCGATGCCGTGCGCGGCGAATCCGAATGCGTAGCTTGCCGCGATGCTGCCCGCGACCGCGAGCATCGGCATCGGCACGCGCGGCAGGAACCGCTTGCACGCGAGAATCGCGACGACGACGAGCGCCGCGAGCGCGAACGTCGGCCGGTTCGTATGGACGAGATGCGTGACGACGTAGTCGAGCTGCGCCAGGCTGCGTGACGCCGGGTACGGCACGGCCAACCCGAGCATGTCGCCGAGCATCGCGATCGACACCTGCACGCCGACGCCGGCGAGAAAGCCGACCAGCACCGTGCGCGACAGGAAATCGGCGAGAAAACCGAGCTTGAAGATGCGCGCGAGCAGCAGCATCGCGGCGGTCAGCAGCGCGACCGTGCCGGCCAGCGCCACATACTCGGCGCTGCCGGCCGGCGCCATCGACGACAGCCGGCTCGCGAAGATCGTCGCGGTCGCGGAATCGGCGGCCACCACCAGATGCCGCGACGCACCGAAACACGCGAATGCGACGAGCGGCAGGAACACCGTATAGAGGCCCGTGACGGCCGGCATGCCGGCGATGCGCGCATAGCCGAGCACCTGCGGGATGTCCATCGACGCGAGCGAAATGCCCGCGAACACGTCGCGGATCGCCCCGCCCCGGCGGATCGGGAGGATGCCTTTCAGCAGCCGCACGCCTGACGGGCGGCTTTCGTTGGAATCTTGCATGCGTGGAATGCGTGAATACGAGGTGACGTGGTTCGCGAAGTCGTTCGCGCATCGTGCCCCGGGCAGGCACCACATGGCAAGTGCGCGAAGGTGGCGCGTGTCGCTCACCGTCGGCAACGAGCCGCACGCGAAAGCGAGCGCCACACGCGACGGCACGGGCAACGCCCGCATGATTGCATGGATCGCCGTTCACGCGCATCGAGGCGCGAAGGCCCGCCTGAGCGGCGTTGCGCCGCTCGCAGGCCGGCGTGCAACGCATCCGGCAACACGCGCGCGCCGCGGCTTGCGGTGACGCGCTTCCACTCCCCGCCTTCACCCGATTACAGAGGAGACCTGCGCAATGGTGAGGCAATTCGGGAGCCGCACATCCTGCATACACGACGACGTGCCTGGAACCCGATGGCACAATCACGGTCCCTTTCATGTGCCCTTCACCGGGCGCGCGCCGCACCGCGGCGCCGATTCAACGCACGAGAAGGCCCCTGTTTGCCCCTATGACCCTGAACGAATCCTGGTTTGCGCCGCTCGTCGGCATCCTTATCCTGCTCGCCGCCGCCGGCGCGATCACCGCCGTCGTCCATTTCCTGCTGTTCCGCGTGGTCGCGCGGCTCGCCCGTCTTTCCGCCACGCGCGTCGACGATGCGCTGTTCGAGTTCGGCGCATTCAAGTGGCTGAACCGCATCGTCCCCTTCGTCGTGGTCAAGCTCGGGCTCGGCGCGGTGCCCGGCATTCCCGAGACGGCCGTGCAGGCCGCCGACAAGGTACTGTTCGCGCTGATCGTGTTCCTCGTGACGATGACCGTCAGCGCGACGCTTTCAGCGCTCGAACACACGCATCGCACGTACCAGCGCGATCAGCGCGGCCAGCCGCACCTGTCGCTGAGAGGCGCGATGCAGCTCGTCAAGCTCGTGATGTTCATCACCGCCGCGCTCGTCGTGATCGGCGACGCGACCGGCAAGCAGATCGGCCTGCTGCTGTCGGGCATCGGCGCGATGTCGGCGGTGCTGATGCTGATCTTCAAGGACACGCTGCTCGGCCTCGTCGCGGGCGTGCAGCTGTCGTCGAACGACATGCTGCGGATCGGCGACTGGATCACGATGCCGTCGGCCGGCGCGGACGGCACCGTGATCGACATCACGCTGAACACGGTCAAGGTCGCTAACTTCGATCACACGATCATCACCGTACCCACGTGGAAGCTGATCACCGAGAGCTACCAGAACTGGCGCGGAATGACCGAAGCGGGCGGGCGCCGCATCAAGCGCGCGCTGTTCGTCGACGCGACGAGCGTGCGCTTTCTCTCCAACGACGAGATCGAACGGCTCGAACGCCTGACGCTGCTGAAGGATTATCTCGAGGACAAGGTCGACGCGATCGAGCAATGGAACGGCACGCTCGGCGCGGCCGGCGACTGCCCGGCGAACCGCCGCCAGTTGACGAATCTCGGCACGTTCCGCGCGTATGTCGCGAACTACCTGAAGGGCCATCCGCGCATCCGCCGCGACATGACCTGCATGGCGCGGCAGCTGCCGCTCACGGCCGAAGGCATCCCGCTCGAACTGTACTGCTTCACCGACACGACGACGTGGGTCGACTACGAGGCGATCCAGTCCGACCTGTTCGATCACCTGATCGCGGTGCTGCCGGAGTTCGGGCTGCGCGTGTACCAGCACCCGTCGGGCTTCGACATGCGGCAGATGGTCGGCGCCGCGCAAGCCGGGCTGCAGGCGCCGCACGCGGGGTGACGCATGCGGTGGCGGCCGATCGTCGGCCGCCGCCTGCCGCGCCGCCCCCTGCACTCAGCGCGCCGCCGCGCACTCCGACGCGAGCCGGCCGAGCATCTTCAGTGCATCCTCGATCTGCCGCGACCACGGATAGCTGTAGTTGAGCCGGATGAAATGCCGGTAATCGGTGCTCGCCGAGAACATGTGTCCGGGGCCGACCGTGATCCCTTGCGCGAGCGCGACCGTGTACAGCTTCATCGCATCGACCTGCCGCGGCAGCTCGACCCACAGCACGTACCCGCCCTGCGGCTGCGACAGCCGCGTGCCTTCCGGGAAGAAACGCCGCACCATCGCGCTCATCAGGCTCGCCTGCTGCGCGTACTGCTTGCGCATGCGCCGCAGATGAAAATCGTAGCCGTCGTATTTCAGGTACTCGGCTATCGCAAGCTGCTCGATCGCGGGCGTGGCCAGCGTATTCAGGAACTTGAGCTTCTCGACCTGGTCGCGGTAGCGGCCCGGCATCGCCCAGCCGATCCGGTAGCGCGGCGACAGGCTCTTCGTGAACGACGCGCAATGCAGCACGAGCCCGTCGCGGTCGAACGACTTCAGCGCGCTCGGCGTCGAGTCGCCGAAGTGCAGCTCGTGATAGACGTCGCTCTCGATCGCCGGCACACCGTGCTTCGACAGCAACTCGACGAGCGCGCGCTTGCGCGTGTCGGGCATCTGGAAACCGAGCGGATTCTGGAAGTTCGGCATCACCATGCACGCGGCGATGCGCTCGCGTTCGAGGACCCGTTCGAGCGCGTCGAGATCGATGCCGTCGACCGGGTGCGTCGCGACTTCCAGCGCGCGCATGCCCATCCGCTCGATCGCGTGCAGCATCGCGTAGAACGTCGGCGACTCCACGGCGATCGTGTCGCCCGGCTTCGCGACGGCCTGCAGGCACAGGTTGATCGCCTCGGTCGCGCCGATCGTCACCACGATCTCACCGGGCTCGACCACGATCCCGCGCTCCGCGTAGCGCCGCGCGATCTGACGGATCAACTCCTGGTTGCCGGGCGGCAGATCGTCGATCACGCCCCAGCGCGTGCGGCGGCGGCCGATCGTCTGCGCATAGCGCGCGAGACGCTGCACCGGAAACTGCGACGCATCGGGGTAAGGCGAGCCGAGCGGCACAGCGTCGTCGCGCGCGATCGAGCGCAGCGTCGACAGCACGAGCCGGCTCACGTCCACGGCCGACGGCTCGGCGGCCGGCGCCGACATGTGCAGTTCGGCCTCGGCCGGCGCCGACGCGCGCGCGCGGACGAAATAGCCCGATTGCGGCCGGCTCTCGATCAGGCCGCGGCTTTCCAGCACGAGGTACGCTCGCAGCACGGTCGTGACGCTGAGCTGCTGTTGCCGGCTCGCCTGCCGCACCGACGGAATCCGCTCGCCGGGCCGGTACACGCCACGCTCGATCTGCGCCTGGAGATCGTCGGCCAGTTGTTCGTAACGCTTCACGCGCCTCCCTTTCAACTTCCCTTCAACAATACAGTTGCGATCCGGACTGTCTGAATGGCCGCAACTGTACTCTTTTTTGGAGTGAACAGGTGTACACACAGCCGGACGGGGGCCACGCGTACTCTGCACCCATCGACCCCGACACCCGCTGCATCATGAAAAAGAAATCCGCCACCGCGCGCATCGAACCGTACACCCACCCGGCTGCCGGCTGGGGCGCGCTGAAAGCCGTCACGATCAACCTGATCAAGGAAAAGGTCGCCGGCGGCAACTACCGCACGCTGCTGCGCCAGAACCAGCCGGACGGCTTCGACTGCCCGGGCTGCGCGTGGCCCGATCGCCAGCACGCGTCGACGTTCGAATTCTGCGAAAACGGCGTGAAGGCCGTGGCCGCGGAAGCGACGAGCAAGCGCGTGACGCCCGAATTCTTCGCCGCGCACACGGTCACCGAGCTGCTCGAACAGTCGGATTTCGAACTCGAGCAGCACGGCCGGCTCACCGACCCGATGGTCTACGACGCGCAGACCGACCGCTACGTGCCGATCGCATGGGACGACGCGTTCGAGTTGATCGCGCGCCACCTGCGCGCGCTGCCCGACCCGAACCAGGCCGCGTTCTACACGTCGGGCCGCGCCAGCAACGAAGCGGCATTCCTGTACCAGCTGCTCGTGCGCCTGTACGGCACGAACAACTTCCCCGACTGCTCGAACATGTGCCACGAGGCGACGAGCCGCGGGCTGCCGGCGTCGGTCGGCGTCGGCAAGGGCACCGTCACGCTCGACGATTTCGAACACGCGGACATGCTGCTGATCTTCGGCCAGAACCCGGCCACCAACCACCCGCGGATGATGGGCGAACTGCGCGAGTGCGCGAAGCGCGGCGCGACGATCGTGTCGATCAACCCGCTGAAGGAGCGCGGCCTCGAACGCTTCGCCGATCCGCAAAGCCCGATCGAGATGCTGACGATGTCCGGCACGAAGATCGCGTCGACGTTCATCCAGCCGACGATCGGCGGCGATTTCGCGCTGATCAAGGGGATGGCGAAGCGCGTGCTCGAACTCGACGACGCCGCGCGCGCCGCCGGTGCACCGCGCGTGCTCGACACCGCGTTCATCGGCGAGCATACGGCCGGCTTCGACGCATTCGCCGACGACCTGCGCAACGAAAGCTGGTCCGCGCTGACGGCAGAAAGCGGCGTGCCGTACGAACAGATCGACAGCCTCGCGCAGCGCTATGCACGCAGCGAGCGCGTGATCGCGACGTGGGGCATGGGCATCACGCAGCACAAGCATTCGGTCGCGACCGTGCAGATGCTGACGAACCTGATGCTGATGCGCGGCAACATCGGCCGCCCCGGCGCGGGCCTGTGCCCGGTGCGCGGGCACTCGAACGTGCAGGGCAATCGCACGGTCGGCATCGAGGAAAAGCCGTCGCAGGCGTTCCTCGACCGGCTCGGCCACGTGTTCGACTTCGAGCCGCCGCGTCACCACGGCTACGACGTCGTCGAGACGATCGAAGGGATGCTCGAAGGCCACGTGAAGGTGCTGATCGGCCTCGGCGGCAACTTCGCGATGGCGACCCCCGACACGCCGCGCACGTGGGAAGGCATGCGCCGCTGCGACCTCTCCGTGCACATCACGACGAAACTGAACCGCAGCCACCTGATCCACGGCCGCGACGCGCTGATCCTGCCGACGCTCGGCCGCACCGAGATCGACCTGCAGGACAACGTCGCGCAAGGCGTGACGGTCGAGGATTCGATGAGCATGGTCCACGTGTCGTACGGGATGAACAAGCCGGCGTCGCCGAACCTGATGTCGGAGCCCGCGATCGTCGCGCACATGGGCCATGCGCTGTTCGGCAGCGGCAAGATCGACTGGCTCGCGTACAAGGACGACTACGCGAAGATCCGCGACGCGATCGAGGCGACGCTCGACGGCTTCTACGACTACAACACGCGCATCGCGCGGCCGGGCGGCTTCCACCTGCGCGTCGCGTCGCGTGACCGGGAATGGCTCACGCCGACGGGCAAGGCGAACTTCATCGCGCATGCGCTACCGGCCGACACGCCGATCCAGCGAGCCCGCGCGCTGCACGGCGAACGGCTGATGACGCTGATGACGACGCGCTCGCACGACCAGTACAACACGACCGTCTACGGGCTCGACGACCGCTATCGCGGCGTGTTCGGCCAGCGCCGCGTGGTGTTCGCCAACCGCGACGATCTCGCGATGTTGGGCCTTGCGGCCGGCGACTGGGTCGACATGGAAACCGTGTGGCACGACGGCATCGAGCGGCGCGCGGCGGGCTTCCTGCTCGTCGAATACGACATCCCCCGCGGCTGCATCGGCGCGTACTACCCGGAAACGAACCCGCTCGTGCCGCTCGACAGCGTGGGCGACGTGTGCAACACGCCGACGTCGAAGTCGATTCCGGTGCTGCTGCATCGCGCGGCAGCGCCGGCCTCGATCGCCGCCTGACGGAGCGCGGCGATGATCGTTCGTCCGCGCGAGCACTGGCTGCGGATGCTGCTCGTCTGGAACGGCTCGGTGCTGCCGACCATCCTGCCGCAACTCGTGCTGACGCTCGCGATCAGCCTCGTCGCGGTATGGGGCGGCGGTCGCGTGCTCGGCGAGAAGGTGCCGCTGAACCCGACGCCGTTCACGCTGATCGGCCTCACGCTCGCGATCTTCGCGGGGTTTCGCAACAACGCGAGCTACGAACGCTACCGCGAAGGCCGGCAACTGTGGGGCGGCGTGCTGACCGCCACGCGCACGCTGGTGTCGCAGGCGCTCTGCTATGGTGCGATCGACCGTGACGATGCGTCGCGACGCGCGTTCGTGCGCACGGTCGTCGCGTTCGTGTATGCGCTCAAGCATCAACTGCGCGGCACCGATCCGGCCGCCGACCTGCGCGGGCTGCTCGACGATGCGGCCTATGCGCGCATCGCCGCGTCGCGGTTCCGCCCGGTCGTCATCGTGCACGCGCTGCGCGAAGCGTTCGCCGCGCGCGCCGATGCGGGCCGCCTCTCCGACACGCGGCTGTGGATGCTCGACGCGCGCCTCGACGATCTCGTCGCGATGGTGAGCGGCTGCGAGCGGATTGCGTCCACGCCGATACCGTTTTCATACGACGTGCTGCTGCACCGGACCATCTACGCGTACTGTGTGCTACTGCCGTTCGGTCTCGTCGATTCGATCGGCGCGGCAACGCCGTTTGTCAGCGTGTTCGTCGCCTATACGCTGATCGCGCTCGACGCGATCGCGCATGCGATCGCCGAGCCGTTCGGCGACGGGCCGAATCATCTCGCCCTCGATGCAATGACGCGGCAGATCGAGCGCACGCTGCTCGAGCTGAACCGCGAGCCGCTACCGGCGGAAGTGACGCCGGGCAAGGCCTATCGGCTCAGTTGATCCGGCCGACTCAATTCGACGGAGGCGCCTGTGACGGGTTTCACACCGGCTGACCCACGGCCAGGTCCCGCGTAGCGCATGCTGATGATGCAGCAGTACCTGCGCCTTATCTGACAAGGCATAATGGACAAACCTATGCCAATACCTATGCTCAGCGTTTTCAGAATCTATCGTTAACTGCAAAAGACACGGAACGCATCATAATCATGCGTCGTCGCTAAAAACTAACTGGGCAACTCGTGAAGTCACTACTCATTCTGGTTGCGTTTACAGGCTTGTCGATCGTTTCGACAGCGCAGGCACAGAGCACTGCGACGCTCATCGGATTATCAAAGGACCTATCTAGACATGTAAATGGCCCGAGCGGCGAGTACGGGTTCATTCGTATCAGCGCACCTCGCTGCCGTCAGTTTGGACTGAGAGCCAGCGAGGATCTGCCACCTCCAAATCAATATCGTTTCGTAGAGTTTGGTCATAGGGAGAATTCGACCGTTGGTACGCGTGGCGCGACGTTTACTATGCCGTCGATACCTTTGCCCTGGTGCAAGCCGGGAGAGCGGGCGGACTGATCATCCACCGTCTGTCGAAGCACTAGCCTGGGGACACTAAGTCAACAGATGCCGCTCATCAATACCAGCACCTAGCCAAACGGCGAACTTCGCGCGTACACCGTGATGCCACTGGTAAACTCGGGCAGCCAAAGCAACTTTTCCCGGTCACATAAGCACGCCCCCCACCGCAGCACCTGCACCCGTCACTCCAATGATGCAGCAGTACCTGCGTCAGGCCTGACAAGACTACAGAGAAAAAGCTACGCCAAAGCGTACGCCGCCGAATTGACGGAGGCATCTTTCCCTCTCCATGCTTGCAAGGAGTCGGTAGGCCTTCGGTAACTGGATCAGAGGCGCTCGAGAAATTCGAGGAAGAGCAATACAACGATGAGGGCGCCAAGCCATCTCACCGTGACATTGAGGTTGGCAAGCTTGAGGCCCAGCGTAACCATGGAATCCGCGACGAGTTTCGTCGCATCATTGTCTTTCCGGTCTACGCCCTGCTCGGTGCCACGCAATGATGTTGTCGCAAAGTCGATCCGAAGGCCGGTGACATAGCCCGTTGCAATAGTCGGCCATTCGATCGTGTCGTCGCTGTCGTCGGGTTTGAGAAAAAGTCGGGACTGCCGTACGGGGGCAGCCGTCGGACGTTCGGCCAAATACAAATGCCGCATGGTCAATCCCAACTCTACCGCGCCAAGCTGGCCATCCGAGCTTGCCTTCGCGAGCACCTGCAGGCAGGCGTCGGGAATATGGCAGGCGAGCCACCATTGATCGGGCTCGTCGACTTCGTCGTCGGCACGATTGAAGCCTAGTCGGGCACTGCCGAGCGCGACGTCGGACAACGAGGTACCCAGTTCGTCTTCCAGCGCACGCAGACCCAGCCGGTCGGCCGTGGTGACGTCGCGCGCCTCGAAAGTCACCTGAAGCGTGCGCGTCGAACCTTGCGTGTCGCCCAAGATCGACAACTCCTGCCCCTCGATACTCGCCACGCCGTGTAGCGAGGTGGAAAGTGTCGGCTGGTTGCCCATGTCCAGCGGCTCGACGAGCTGTTGCACGATCTGAAGCTGCTCCAGCTTCAACCACATGGACGTCGCCGCGTAGTACGTCTGTTTCTGGTTGTCGGACCCGACATGTTCAACGATGTGAGCCCTCTGCCCAATGGGACTCGCCGCAACCCCTTTTTCCAGAAAATTCATGACATACCCCCGCTGCCGCCCAGCACATCAAACCCCTCGCCGGAGAAACAAGACGCGAGTGTTATCCGTCTGACCACGTGATTGGATCATCCGTGGTTTCATGTCGCTTCGCATTAGGGGAATACGTGGCATGTTGCTTCCCCCCGCCTTCGCCAACCGTGTACCGAATTGGCACGATTTCAATGTGAGCCCTCTCGAACGCATGGCGAGTGTCCAGCCGATGCGGGAGCAGTTCGGCGACGTCGGACGCTTTGTGGGGCGGTAGTCGGTGAGCATGTCTTTCAAAAAGCTGCCGATCGACGCCGCTTCCCGCGCCTCACCGTCACCTGACGATCGACTCAGGTGAACAATTGTTTCAAGCCGGCCCACCTCAATCCCACGGATATTGCGTAGTTTTGGATTGTCCCGACGAGTCAGACCTGGAGCGTTTTCATCATCGGCGAGCCCGACTTCCATTAAGACAGCGACAGCCATCGCGTAAAGCGCCGACAGGTCACCATCGGCAATCTCGATGGCGATACCTGACATACGCGAGTCGTTTCCTGACCGGCGGCAAACCGATTTATCCGGCACAGACCGACGCTCCTTCCCAGCCATTAGCGCCCCATAGAGCCTGAGCCTACGACACACCGAGTTCCTGCGTACAGGCCATCAGGACTTCGCGAAAGCCAGCGTTCTCGCAATAACAAAAGGGAAAACAGGACGCGTTCGACCGACGCAGACATTACACAACCCATTCGATACATTAAATTAACTTACAGAATTGGTGATCGCCTGGAAATCATCCTTCATAGCACCTAATACTTCACTTAATTCATAGAACGCACATTGATTTTAGTGCAAACACTCTAAACAAAGCGATTGACGATCAAAATTTTTTAACCAAGACTTAACTCGCGATATGAAAATGTCACTGTACCGTTTTAGCGCAATCCTTACTTCTCCATTCATTGAAGAGCAATTGAAAATGCAGATCAAAAACAAAATGGTACTGAAGCGGCACGACCATCTCGATTGCGCACATGGCTGCACTTAAATAATCGACCTCTCCCCGATCTTGTCGATAAAACAGTCCTGGAGCCGTTTTCACCTGTAGCACACATGCCTTCAACACCGCCGCCGCGCTTAAAGAAATAACTGACGACGCAGAAAGTAAAAATAGGGAGATATATGCGCCTCACGTCTTGGCAACAGATATGTCTCTATGTCGCAACGGACGCTGTGCTTAACGTGGCCTCCCGCACGCTTCAAATATATTGCACATGGTATTTTGTAAAACTGCTTTTTGACCAAAGTGCACTTGGGTCCATCCTACTTGCCACCTCGATTGCGAGCTTGGTGCTTCTCCCGTTTTGGGGTGTCATGGCGGAGCGAGTCAAGAAAAGCCATATCCTGACAATAGCGGCGCTGCTTTCAGTTTTGGCAAGCGTTATCAGCATATTGGCCGCACACATTTTCAAGTCCGCCAACGCAAACTATCACTTATTGATTTCATTGATGTTTAGCGGTGTCGTCTCGAGTTCAGCTACTGCGGCCCTTTATCCACTGGGCACACCATTACTTCCGGAGATAACAGATCAAGAAGCTGAGATTCACAAGGGAATGCGGCTAAAATCTTCAATGTTTTTCATTAATTTGCTACTCGGGCCAACATTAGCCGGACTAGCAATCGGGCGCGTCGGCGGAAACGCGGCACTTATTCTCAGCGCTGTGTCCGCAGTCATCGGACTATTTCTTTCCCTCGCGTTTCTTTCAGCGTTTTCCCCGCAAATGCTCCCGAAAGGTGATCGCTCCGGTAGATTTTCATTTTTCCTTGAGCTGCAATCTGGGGTCAAGCGCGTTTTCCTTATTAAGGCAGAAAGGGCCATCGCCATCGCATCCCTTTTTGCGAACATAATTTTTGTCCCGTTCTTTTCTCTGATCCTGCCGACGAAACTATTACGCAGTGGATTTTCAATGTTCGATCTGGCCATCATCGAACTTTCACTAGGAATTGGAGTTTTATTATCATCCAGCTTGATAATTTCCAGACTTCAGAAATTTTCTTCCGAACATGCACTCGCTTGCGGCAGCATTGCGTTGATAGGCCTGACCATATTAGCCTGTGGATTTTCGGAAAACTTCTGGGCGCTTTGCGTATTTAACATGATGCTTGGGATCGGACTGACTACATTTAATGTGACAGTGAACTCGAAGCGCGCGATTTCCATCCCTGCTGGTTATCGGTCGACGATGGAATCAACAATGCTTTTCCTGTGCACGGCCGCAGTCCCGCTCGGATTGTGGCTCGCCACACTTGGCCTCAATAGATACTCACCTGACGAAGTCATTATCAAAGGCAGCGAAACATTTATCATTGCCGTCGTTTGCATCATGTTTTCGCGTTCGCTCCGGCTGATGCTCAATGATGAAAATAGAAAGATTCCATACTACGTAGCGACTAATCGCGAACTATTTGAGCAAGGAGAGCATTGGTGAACTATAGCCCCCTCCCCTCCCAACAAGTAGCAAACGATCTTCGTCAATATTTTCGTCTCGACTTAAAGAAAGCTATGCGAGCCAACTTGGCCAATTGAGCGAATTCTTCCCGAGAATTTCCCCCGACTCACGCGTCGAACCCTCCGTCAATCCTGATGACCTCGCAGGAAGCCCTCGTGCGCGGCCGCCGTCTCCGCGATCGTCCTCAGCAACACCGCACCGCGCAGCAGCGCGCGGCCGTCGTCGCTGTCGACCTCCGTCACCCGACGCAACAGCACGCGGGCTGCCGCGTCGCTGGTCCGCACCAGCCGCGCGAAATCCGCGCGCCCGCCCCGCCCCCGCACCAACGCGACCGCCCGGCGCGCCGCCGGCTCTCGCTTTGCCAGTTCGGCCAACGCCAGCAGGCTGTCGCCGATCGTCCAGGCCGCGAGCAGATCGCGCAGGTCGCGCTCGATGAGCGTGGGTGACAAACGGCCAGCGAAACCGAGTTCGCGCCCGAGGCGGTCGGCCGTGCGGCTCAGCCATGCACTCGCCTGCCATGCGCGTGGATTGCGTGCGATGCGCACCAGGTCGTCGCGCACCGCGCGATGCAGGCGCCGCCGGCTCGTGCCGGGATCGCCGGGAAACACGAGCGCGAACACCAGCGCCCCGAACGCGATGCCGAGCAGCGTGGCGAGCGCCGAATTGAGAAAGGCCGCGTCGCCGATGCGCGCCGTATTGTCCGGCGACGTGAAATTCCAGAAGAAGATCGAGAAGCCGCTGCCGATGCCGGCGGTGCGCGGATTGCGCATCGCGATGCCCGTGCCGATCATGAACACACCGAGAATGGTCGCGAGCATCTCGAAGCCCGACACCGCCGGCAGCAGCACGAAATTGCACAGCGCACCCGCGACCGCCGCGCAGGCCGCGCCTTTCAGGAAGCCGACTGTGGCGCCCACCGAGTTCGGACGTGTCGAGAACAGCGCGCAGACCACGCCCGTGATCGCCACGAACCCCGCGCCCGACGGCCACGCGGTGAGAATCCAGAGCGCCGACGCGACCAGCACCGCGACGAACGCGCGAATCCCGTTGTGCCACGCGAGCACCGGATCGTGGTGGAACGCATAGCGCACGCGCGACGCCGGCGGATTCGGCCGGTCCAGCTGCACCTTGCCCGCAAAGGCAGCGTCGAACCCGGCAAGCAGCGCCGCCAGCCGGTCGAGCGTGAGCAGGCGCGCCGGGTCCGAGCCGGCCGGCTCCGCGACCTCGGCACGCACCGCGTCGTCCACGCGCGCACGCAATGCGATCAGCGCCGGGCCCGCTTCGCCCGTCGCGGCCATGCCGTCGAGCACCTGCGCGGCATCGGCGACCAGCGGGTCCGGCGTGCCGCCGCTGCGTGCCGCGTGCTCGTGCAGCGCCTGCCCCGCGGCTTGCGCGGAAAGCACGCCCAGCACCGCTGCGCGCAGATGCCCGATCGCGTTGCGCACCGGGGCGCACCGGCGGCCGCATACTCGGCCGCCGTATCGAGTTCGAGCGCATCGGCGAACAGCCGGTGCACGGCCGCGCCGTTCGGCTCGCGGCGCAGCGCGCCCGCGCCGACGGCCGCCGCGCGGTCGAGATAGCGAGCGAGCCGCGTGCGGACATCGGCCAGCGGCGAACCGGGCGCGAACACCGTCTCGAACGCGGCGCCGCACAGGATGCCGACCACCACGTACAGGAAGCGCGCGGTCGCGATATCGAATGCGTGCAGCGGCGCGGAGACGGCATCCATCGCGATGATCGCCGCCGTATAGCCCGCGAGCACCGCCGCATACGCGCGGAAATTGCGCAGGAAGGTCGCGACGCCCGCGCACAGGCCAATCCACGCGGCGAGCGCCGGCAGGAACAGTTCGGGCGTCTGCGCGAACGCCCCGGTCAGCACGAGCGCGACGGCCGCGCCGATCGCGGTGCCGAGAATCCGGTACTGGCTCTTCGACAAGCCCATCCCGCGGCTGCCCTGCGCGACGATCCACACCGTCGACGCAGCCCATTTCGGGTCGTCGAGATTCATCCGGAACGCGATGTAGAGCGCGAGGAGCGACGCGGCGGTGTTGCGCAACGCGAAGCCGAGGGCGCCGGGCGGCAGCGTGGGCCGGGCGTCGCGCAGCGCGGTGCGAACGGCTGCGAGCGGCGGCAGAGAGGGCAAGGCGAATTTCATGCGGCGAGCATACGGGGGCGCGCCGCCGCCACTAAGAGGCGCGGACAGGATGCGTTATTGCACCGGGCAGGATAATCGCCGCCGTACGAAGCGATTCGGCCGGCGCAGGTAAGATGCGCGCAGGTCGAACACTGAAGCACCTCGTATGGACTTCGAAAGCATCCGGATATTCCTGCGCGTGGTCGAGCGCGGCAACTTCACCGCCGCCGCCACGCATCTCGACATGCCGCTCAGCCGCGTGAGCCGCAAGGTCAAGCAGCTCGAGGACGATCTCGGCGTCCAGCTGCTGTACCGCACCACGCGCCGCGTCTCCGTCACCGAGGCCGGACGCGACTACTACGAGCGCTGCCTGCGCGCCGAGGACATCCTGCTCGACGCCGACCGTCAGGCCCGTGCGCTGCGCACGGCGCCGGAGGGCATGCTGCGCGTGCTGGTGCCCTATTCGATCGGCCTGTTCGAACTGGAGCCGGCGCTCGCGGAGTTTCGCCGGCGCTACCCGCTGGTCCAGCTCGTGCTGATCTACGACAACAACCCGCTCGATCTCGTCGAACACGGCTTCGACGTGGCGCTGCGCGCGGGCGTGCTGACCGACTCCAGCTACATCGCGCGCTCGCTGGGATGGTCGCAGGCAAAGCTCGCCGCGAGCCCCGCCTATCTCGACCGCGCCGGGCGGCCCGCCACACCGCAGGATCTCGCGCAGCACGACCTGCTGCTCGTCGGTCGCGATGCGCCCGGCCTGACGCTGCGGCTCACCAACGCGGCCGGCGAAGTGGCCGACGTACCGGTGCGGCCGGTGCTGATCACCAACGAATCGGTGACGGTACTGCGCCAGGCCGCGAGCGGCGGCGGCATCGCGCTGGTCTCGACGCACTACACGGCCCGGCGGCTCGAGCGGAACGAACTCGAAATCGTGCTGCCCGACTGGCACCGGACCGACGACGTCGAGCTGCACGTGCTGTATCCGCGGCGCGCGACGCTCGACAGCAAGGTACGCGCGTTCGTCGAATTCCTCGCGGAAGTGTTCGACGATTGGCGCACCGCTCCCTGACCCGCACGGTTCGCACACCGATTATTGCAGCAAGCGAAATCGATTAATGAGCCGGCCCGTGTTGATGGCGCCTCGCCACATCGTTAGCCTGTCGCGATGCAAAACCATTCCACACGCGACGGTAGCCGCCTGAGCGCTGCCCGCAGGCGCGTCACGCGCGTCCCGCCTTCCTGACCGCAGCATTCCGCCTCCCGAAGCCCGCCACGGCTTCGTACATTCGATCGAGCAGCACGTCGCACGCGTCGGCCCCCTCTGCCGGGCCGCGTCGCGCGCGCCGTGCTCCCTTCCGTTCAGCAGTCGCGCCGTCCGTGCGTCGCTTTCGCACGCGCGTACGCGGCCGCGTGCCCGCCGCAACGGGTCGCATCCGTTCCGCCCCTTACGCTCCTTACGCAGGAAACCCATGTCCTCTCCGTCATCTTCAGCCCCGTTATCGGGCGGCCGCCTCGCGATCGGCACGATCGCGGTATCGCTCGCGATGTTCATGAACGTGCTCGACTCGTCGATCGCGAACGTCGCCATTCCGACGATCTCGGGCGACCTCGGCGTGTCGGTCGACGAAGGCACGTGGGTGATCACGATCTTCGCGGCGGCGAACGCGGTGTCGATTCCGTTGACCGGCTGGCTCACGCAGCGCTTCGGCCAGGTGCGCCTGTTCGTCACGTCGATCCTGCTGTTCGTGTTCGCGTCGTGGCTGTGCGGGATCGCACCGAACCTGCCGACGCTGCTCGCCGCACGGATCCTGCAAGGCGCGGTCGCCGGGCCGCTCGCGCCACTGTCGCAGGCGCTGCTGCTCGGCGCGTGGCCGCGGCAAAAATCGTCGAGCGCGCTGGCGCTGTGGTCGATGACCGCGCTCGTCGGCCCGATCGCGGGGCCGTCGCTCGGCGGCTGGATCACGTACGACTACAACTGGTCGTGGATCTTCTACATCAACATCCCGGTCGGCTTCTTCGCGGCCGCCGTCACGTGGATCGTGTTCCGCGACCGCGAATCGGCCACGAAACGCATGCCGATCGATACGGTCGGCCTGTTGCTGCTCGTGCTGTGGGTCGCGTCGCTGCAGATCATGCTCGACAAGGGCAAGGATCTCGACTGGTTCAACTCGCCCGTCGTGGTCGCGCTCGGCGTCGTCGCGCTGATCGGCTTCGCGTTCTTCCTCGTGTGGGAGCTCTACGAAGCCAATCCGATCGTCGATCTGCGCCTGTTCACGCAGCGCAATTTCGCGGGCGGCACGATCGCGATCTCGGTCGCATACGGGATGTTCTTCGGCACGCTGGTGCTGCTGCCGCAGTGGATGCAGGGCTATCTCGGCTACCGCGCGGTCGATTCCGGGCTCGCCACCGCGCCGCTCGGCGTGTTCGCGATCCTGCTCACGCCGGTCATGGGGCGCCTGCTGCCGCGCACCGATCCGCGCTACATCGCGACGCTCGCGTTCGTCGGCTTCGCGGTCGTGTTCATGATGCGCACGACCTTCTACACCGACGTGTCGCGCTGGGATCTCGTACTGCCGACGCTGCTGCAGGGCATCCCGATGGCGATGTTCTTCGTGCCGCTGACGTCGATCATCCTGTCCGGGCTGCCGCCGGAGAAGATCCCGGCCGCCGCCGGCCTGTCGAATTTCGGCCGTACGTTCTGCGGCGCGGTGGGCACGTCGCTGATCAGCAACGCGTGGAACGACCGCACGATCCTGCATCACGTGCGGCTCACCGAACAGGCAAGCGTCACCAACCCGACTTTCGCGCAGCACGTCGACACGACGCGTTCGCTGCTGCACCTCGGCCCCGATTCGGCACTCGCGTTCTTCAACGCTTCGGTCGATTCGCAGGCGGCCGTGATGGGGTTGAACGACATCTTCTACGTGTCGGCGATCATCTTCGTCGCGATCATTCCGCTGATCTGGATCACGAAACCGGCGCGCTCGGGCGGCGGCGATGCCGATGCGGCGGCAGCCGGCGCGCATTGATCCGCATGTGCGACGGCCGGGGCCCATACCGCACGCGCCGCGGCCGCGCGCCTGCATCGTGACGACCGCAAGATCCGCCGGGAAGAGCGGGACATGGCTGCGCAGGATCACAGCCACATCACGAAGAGCGAAAAGCACGCGCTGAACCAGCAGGAAAATGCGGTCAGCCAGCAGATCGGCCAATAAGATCGACAACACCGGCAAGTGCCCATTCGCCGTCACCTGAAACGCCCGCTGCCGGGATGCGGCAGCGGGTGCTTGTTGTGTATCGAATCGTTTCAACGCCCCAGCGCCGTCAAACGCTGCGGGTATACTCCGTCGTCAGCCGCCTGTCGCATCGTCGTCCGTCAAAAACGGCCCGATTCCGGGCGGTTTCGTCGCGAAGCTTCGCGTTTCGCCTACCCCGCGCCCCAGCCTCGATACGAGACACCCGACGACCCATCATGAAACGATTCCTGCTGCTCCTTCCCGCCGCCCTGCTCGCCGCCTGCGGTTCCGCGCCCTCGTCCGACTCGGGCTCCGCGTCCGCCTCCGGCGCAGCGCCGATGATCTACGTGTCGTCGCAACGTCCGGCCTACGCGGTCGCCAACTGCCTCGACAGCCGCCTGTCGGGCACCGAGCAATCGCAGCACAACGGCGTGACCGACATCGCCATCGGCTCGAACTCGTACTTCGTCACGCTGACGCCGTCGGGCAACGGTTCGGTCATCAAGGTCGTGCGCGGCTCGGGCAACGAGCCGGCCGAGGAAGCGATGCGCTTCGCGATCGCGCGCTGCGCGATCTGATTCGAACCTGCCGATGCCGGGCGCCCGCCCGGCTCGCGGCTGCGCGCCACCCCGCCGGCGCGCACGCCGAATATTTTCATCCCGGCAGCCGTCGATGAGAGAATCGCACCCACGATTCCCTTTCAACGGAGCCCGCATGAAGCACCTGCTGTCCCGCCTGTTCGTCAGCGCCGCGCTCGTCGCGCTTGTTCCGGCATTGCCGGCGCAGGCGGCCACGCCGCCCGGCATCTTCGTCGTCGCCACGCAGCTCGGCGAATTCACGACCCTCGACCCGAGCGGGATCTACGAGCTGGTGCCGTCCGAATACGTCGCGAACACCTACGAACGCCTGGTGCGCGTCGACCTGAAGGACCCGACGCGCTTCGAAGGACAGATTGCGCAATCGTGGACGGTCGGCGCCGACGGCGTGACCTATACGTTCAAGCTGCGCCCCGGCCTCACGTTCCACTCCGGCAACCCGGTGACCGCCGACGACGTCGCGTGGTCGCTGCAGCGCACCATCCTGCTCGACAAGGGGCCGGCCGGCGTGCTCACCGATCTTGGCCTCACGAAAGCGAACGTGATGCAGAAGGTGCGCGTGGTCGATCCGCAGACCGTCGTGCTCGAAACCGACCGCAAGTACGCACCGAGCTTCGTGCTCAACGTGCTGAGCGCGTGCCCGGCATCGGTCTTCGACAAGAAGCTGCTGCTGTCGCATCAGCAAGGCAACGATTTCGGCAGCGGCTGGCTGCGGACCAACGACGCGGGCTCGGGCCCGTACCAGCTCGTCAAGTGGACGCCCAACGAGACCATCGTGCTGCAGCGCTTCGAGAAATACCGCACGCCGTACCCGATGAAGCGCGTCGTGCTGCGCCACGTGCCCGAAGCATCCGCGCAACGGCTGCTGCTGGAGAACGGCGACGCCGACGCCGCGCGCAACCTGAGCCCCGACAGCCTCGCCGCGCTGACGAAAGCCGGCAAGATCAAGGTCACGGCGTGGCCGGTGTCCGCGCTCCTGTACCTGAGCCTGAACACGAAGAATCCGAACCTCGCGAAACCCGAGGTGCAGCAGGCCATGAAATGGCTCGTCGACTACGACGGCATCCAGCGCAACATCGTCAGCACGACCTACAAGGTGCATGAAACCTTCCTGCCCGAGGGCTTCCTCGGCACGTCGAACGCGCGGCCGTACAAGCAGGACGTCGCGAAGGCGAAAGCGCTGCTCGCCAAGGCCGGCTTGCCGAACGGCTTCGATGTGACGATGGACATGCCGAACGACTATCCGTACCTCGAGATCGCGCAGGCGCTGCAGGCGAACTTCGCGCAGGGCGGCATCCGCGTGAAGCTGATTCCGGGCGATGCGAAGCAGGCGATCGGCAAGTATCGCGCGCGCCAGCACGACATCTTCGTCGGCGAGTGGTCGCCCGACTACATGGACCCGAACAGCAATGCGCGCGGCTTCGCGTGGAATCCGGACAACTCCGACCAGTCGCCGACGAAGATGCTCGCGTGGCGCAACAGCTGGGACATTCCGCAACTGACGAAGGACACCGACGCCGCACTCGTCGAGCCGTCGCCCGCGAAGCGCGCGCAGCGTTACGAAGCGCTGCAGAAGGCCGTGCTCGCGAATTCGCCGTTCATCATCATGTTCGAGAAGGTCGTGCAGGTCGCGACGCGCCCCGGCGTGACGGGGCCGGAAATCGGGCCGATCAACGACCTCGTGTCATACCGCACGCTCGCGAAGTAATCGGGGCTGCCCGCGCGAACGGCCCTGCCGGCGCGCGGGTAATCGCCGTGACCGACGCTCGGGCGCTATGCCGGGCGACGGCCGGCGATCTACAATGGCCGGCGCCGCGGGGGCCGGCGGGTCCCGGCGATGGCACCCACCACCGAAGTCGCTTCGCGAAGGAAACAGGATGCGCACGCTACAACAACTGAGACTGGAGTTCCTGCAGTACAAGATCGAACCGATCGGCTGGCTCGGCGACAGCCCTTCCCGCTTCGACTTCTATACGGAAACGGCGATCGGGTGCGACACCATCCTCGAGCTCGGCGTGTTTACCGGGCTCACCACGACGGCCTTCATGCTCGCGCAACCGAAGCGCCTCGTGTCGGTCGACATTTCCGACGAGCATTTCCGAATCCGGCACGAGCTGGAGCAGGCCGCGAAGGAACTGTCGGTCGACTTCGAATTCAGGATCGCCGACGATCTGGCGATGGAGCCGCTGGCATCCGACCTGCTGTTCATCGACACCACGCATACGTACGAGCAGACGCTCGCCGAACTGAACCGCTTCGGCCCGCTGGCACGCAAGAAGATCGTGCTGCACGACATGACCACGGCCGGCGTGTACCAGGCCGTGTTCCAGTGGCTGTGGGACAACAAGCAGTTTCATATTACGTATCACGACAGCCGCGGCTGCGGCGCGGTCGTCTGCGAGCGCCACGTCGGCTACTGAGTCGGGCACGCACACCGGGGAACGAACATGCATTCGAGCGAGCACGCGGTCTGCGTGGCGATCAACGACAACAACCGCGCCTGGTACGAAATGCTCGTGCCGTTCCTGCTGTCGCTGCGGCACACCGGCTACGACGGCCGGATCGCGGTGATCGGCTACGGCCTCTCCGAACGCAAGCGGCAGATCCTGACGAGCCAGTCGGTCGACGTGATCGAGGCATCGGGCACGTATGCGCTGCCGGTCGGGCGCTTCATCGAGGCCGCCGAGTATTGCGCCCGCAACCCGCAGATCCGCAAGCTCGCGCTGTACGACGCTGACATCTGGTTCTGCGCGCCGGGGTTCGACCTGTTCTCGCAGATCGGCGACGACCGGATCCACGCGTGCCCCGACCCTCTGTTCTGCACGTTCGTCGTCACGCCGCTGATCGGCGAGCGGCGCGACCATCACTGGCGTCTCGTCGTCGACGAAGTCTCCGCGCGCCACGGCGGCGCGTTGCAGGCCGGGCTCGTGGCCGGGACCGCCGATGCCTGGACCCGCTACGCCGGCCACCTGCGCGACTGCATCGCGCGCATCGGCACCGATTTCCAGGAATGCTTCGGAATCGATACGACCTTCCTGCACCTGTGGAGCGCACAGGGTGAAACGGCGCTGCTCGATCCGGTCCAGAACTTCGTCAGCAAGTACGGCATTCACGAAGCGTTCGACGCAAGCACCGGCACGACGACGCTCCGGTATCACGGCGAGCCGATCCGCGCGCTGCACATGACCGGCGATATCCGCTTCCTCGACCGGTGGCGCTACTACGCGAACCACACCGACGCCGCGCTGCGCGACGGCATCCCGTTCGCGCTGTCGGACGGTACGCCGGTGCAATCCGACGCGGTTGCCGCGCGCATCGCGACGACCGGCTACATGCGCTCGGCCGGGCTGACCGTCGCGGCTGCGGCGATCGAGGAAAGCACCGGCGCCTACCTGCAGGCGATCGACGAACCCGGCGGCACGATGCTGATCGGCAGCGGGAACCACGAAATCGTGCTCACCGCGACCCGCGACATCGCGCGGCTGAACGTCTACGTCACGCATCCATCCGGCTCGCCGTCGCCGCTGCTGTGCGAAGTGCTGGTCGACGGGCAGCCCCAGCGCAAGGGCACCGAACTGATGGCGCACTTCTGGTATCAGGTCGTGGCCGGCACTGTCATCACGCTGCGCTCGACGAGCCTCGGCGGCCAGCAGTGCAACGTGATCTGGCGGCTGCGCGAGGCGCCGGACATGCAGCAGTAGGCTGCCGGCCCGCGGCCGTTCAATTGAAGGCCGCCCACACCAGGTACGCATTCAACCCGACGATCACGACCGTCGCCGCACCGGCGACGATCCGCATCGGCATCCGCATCGCATAAGCGCCCATCACGTCCGCGCGCGCCGACAGCA
Organism: Burkholderia contaminans; assembly: GCF_029633825.1. Taxonomy (NCBI): domain Bacteria; kingdom Pseudomonadati; phylum Pseudomonadota; class Betaproteobacteria; order Burkholderiales; family Burkholderiaceae; genus Burkholderia; species Burkholderia contaminans. Next base: position 408,936 of record NZ_CP090641.1, read on the forward strand.
ACAGCAGCGCGATCATCGGCAGCGGCAGCACGAAACTCAGCACGACCTGGCTCACGACCATCGCGCGCGTGACGTCGCAGCCGAGCGCGACCACCGCGAATGCGGGCACGACCGTCACCGCGCGCCGCACCCAGACCGGCATGCGGCGGTGGGTGAAGCCCTGCATCACGACCTGCCCGGCCATCGTGCCCACCACCGAACTCGACACGCCCGACGTCAGCAGCGCGACGAGAAACAGCGCGCCGGCCGCCGGCCCGAGCACCGGGATCAGCGTGTGATACGCGTCGCCGATGTCGGTCATGCCCGGCGCGCTCGCGTGAAACGCCGACGACGCCATCATCACCATCGCGAGATTCACGAACCCGGCCAGCCCGAGCGCGACGACGACCTCGCGGTTCGAGAAACGCACGAGCCGCCGCCGCTCCGCGTCGTCGCGCGGCGCGTTGCGATCCTGCGTGAGACCCGAATGCAGATACAGCGTGTGCGGCATGATCGTCGCGCCGATGATCCCCACCGCGATCGTCAGCGCCGCATGATCCGGAATCTGCGGGACGACCAGGTGAAACGCGGCCGCATGCCAATCTTGCGGCGCGATCAGCAGCTCACCGAGATAGCACGCGCCGATCACGCCGACCAGCGCCGCGATCGCGGCTTCCAGCGGCCGGAAGCCGCGCTTTTCGAGCGCGAGGATCGCGCCGGTCGCGAGCGCCGTCGCGATCATCCCCGTGAACAGCGACAGGTGGCACAACAGCCCGAATGCGAGCGCGCCGCCGAGGAATTCGGCGAGGTCGGTCGCCATCGCGGCGATCTCGGACGCGACCCACATGCCCCACACGACCGGCGCGGGAAAGCGGTCGCGGCACAGCTCCGCGAGATTGCGGCCGGTCACGATGCCGAGCTTCGCCGACATCGCCTGGAACAGCATCGCGATCGCGTTCGCGGCCAGCACGACCCACAGCAGCCGGTAGCCGTACGCGGCGCCGGCCTGGATGTTGGTCGCGAAGTTGCCGGGATCCATGTAGCCGATCGACGCGATCACGGCCGGGCCGACGAACGGCAGCAGCGCGGCGACGCCGGTGCGGCGGCCTTCCAGCGCGGCGCGCGCCGCGCCGTCGGTGTGCCCGGTGGGCAGGTCCGGCAGCGCGAAGCCGCCGGCAGGTTTGCTCGTGACGGGAATCATGGTGAGGTTCCGTTCGAATGAGGAAGGCTTCCTGATGTTCGGCGTCGTGGCCGGCATGCCGCCTGCCGGCCATGGCGGCGGCGTTACAGCGGCACGACGTCGGGACGGTTGCGCGGAAACTGCGCGATCACGTCCGGCGCGACGTTCAGGTGTGCTTCGACGAGCTGCGGCGGCGTATGCGCGAGCCAGTCGGACAGCGACACTTCCGCATAGCGGTCGGTCTTGAAGATCTCGAGGAACACCAGGTCGGTGCTGCCGGTGTTCTGCACGTAGTGCCCGAGGCTCTTCTTCACGTAGCCGACGTCGCCCGCACGGAAGTCGGCCGTCTGCGCCTTCGGCCCCGTGTCGAACACGGTCATCCGTGCGTCGCCCTGCAGGTAGTACTGCCATTCGTCCGCGTTCGGATGCCAATGCAGCTCGCGCATGCCGCCCGGATGCACGGTGACGAGCGCCGCCGCGACCGTGGTCGACACGTTGAAGTTCGTGCTGTCCGCGATCCTCACTTCGCCGCCGCGGGTCTTCCTGACCGGCTTCATGTCGCCGAGCGAGAAGATGAACGGATGCGGCGGCGCCCCGGCCGACGATACCGATGCGCGCTGCGCCTCCGCGAGCGGGCCCGGTTCGTCGCCCTGGAAGATCCACAGGTTGTCGAGCGGAATGTTCCTGAACGCGTCGGCCGGTACGCCGAAGTTCAGTGCGAGCACGTCGGGCGGCGTGTGCGCGATCCAGTCGGTCAGCAGCAGCGTGTTGAATTCGGACGCGCGGCCGTTATCGAACGCGAGCAGGAATTCGGCGCCATCGGTGCCGATGCCCTGCAGCGAATGCGGCAGGCCGGGCGGGAAATACCAGAGATCGCCGGTCTTCACGTCCTGCACCGACGGCCGGCCGAGTTCGTCGAGCACCGTGATCCGGCAGCGGCCGTCGAGCATGATGGCCCACTCGGCCTGCTGGTGCCAGTGCATCTCGCGAATGCCGCCGCGGGTGAGGCGCATGTTGACGCCGGATATGGTTTCGGAAATCGCAAAATCGTCCTGCGTGACTTCACGTGCCCATCCGCCATTTTGAATACGTTTATGCGCATTATTGAATGACGCCCAGAATAATGGCATCCCGTTGATATCGGTAGCCGGCGGATCCTGAAAGGACGGAAATTGATTGGCAATTGCCGGATTTTTGGGCCCCGGGTCGGTCAGGCTCTGGCGGTTGCGCGCATTCACCGCGCCTTCCGGCGGGCGGTCCGGATTGCCGAACGAGGCAGCCTTGGCCGATACCGCGATACCCGCGGCAGCAATGGCGCCGGCCGTTCCCGCCAGCATCTTGCGTCGAGAAAGATTCGTCATGGTTTCCTCTTCATTCCTGAGATTGAGCGAATTTCCATTACGGAACACATGCCGTTTTTCGGATTATCGAAAATCGAACATCCCGTGACGCAAGTTAAATACAATTCACGTTAAAACTTAAATGAATTATTAACCTGAATTAATGAGTAAATCTGATCCGCTTTAATTTTGTAATGATTGCCAGCCCGCCAATTATTCCTGTCAGGCATATTTTGCGTTTATGCCTGACAGGAATAATTGCCCCGCCTGCCCCTCCCATCCGCCGATCACCCTTTCGACCCTATCACCCACCCTCACACCATAGTTTTTATCCGCTGGCGCGAATGATTTTGGCTTTGTTAGATGGATGACATTCCATCACCAGACGACAACGATCTAACAGCCGATGACCTGCGCGTTTGCCCGTACCGTCGAATCCCGCTATGCCGAGCTGACGCCGACCGCCAAGCGCATCGCGAGCTACATGCTCGCGAACCTCGACCGGCTCGGGCTCGAGACGGCCGACCAGATCGCGCAGCAGGCCGGCACCAGCGGCATCTCGGTGGGGCGATTCCTGCGCAGCGTCGGCTACCGCAACCTCGACGACCTGAAGCGCGAGCTGCGCGGCGGCGGCGACCGCCCGTGGATGATCACCGACCGGCTCGACGAATACCGTCGCATCTCCGGGACGCCATCGGCCGGAGCCGGCGGCAACGACAGTGCAGGCCCGCTCGCGTCGTCGCTCGAGCGCGAGCTGGATGCGATCCGCCACGTGTACCGGCTCGCCGAAGGCCCCGTGTTCGCGCAGGTGGCCGACCGGATCGCGCATGCGGACGCCGTGTTCATCCTCGGCATCCAGTCGACGCGCGGGATCAGCAACGCGTTCAGCAGCTACCTCGAGTACCTGCGCCCGCGCGTGTTCTATTCCGATGGCCAGTCGGGCTCGTACGTCGATTCGCTGAACTCGGAATTCGAGCGGCCGTACTGCATCGTCACCGATACGCGCGCGTATTCGCGCAGTGCGCGCCGCTATTGCCAGGCGGCCGCCGAGCGCGGGCAGCCGTTCGCGCTGGTCACCGATCTCTCGTGCCCGTGGGCGCGCGACTGGCCGGCCGACCTGTTGCAGGTGAAGACCGACGTCGGCCAGTTCTGGGATTCGCTCGCGCCGCTCACCTGCCTGTTCAACCTGCTGATCACGGCCGTGGTCGACCGTCTCGGCCCGGCAATCGACCGGCGCATCGCGCGCAACCGCGAACTGCAGCACACGTTCGATCAATTCGAATCCTGAATGCGAGTGCCTTCCGAACCGCCGATGAACGCTCACCGCCTCGTTGAAATCACGCCTGCCACGCATCGCGTCGACATCGATCTCGTCTACGCGACCGACCGCAACCTGACCGGCAAGCCGATCTACCGCCACGCGCACTGCCTGCTGCTGGCGCCGGCCGAAACCGCACTGCGCCGCGCGGTGGACATCGCGGCCCAAGCCGGCTTCACGCTGCGCATCTACGACGCATACCGGCCGCCGCAGGCGCAGCAGATGCTGTGGGATTTCCTGCCCGATCCGAATTTCATCGCCGATCTCGGCCGCGGCTCGAATCACAGCCGCGGCACCGCGCTCGACCTGACGCTCGTCGGCGCGGACGGCGAACCGCTCGACATGGGCACCGGTTTCGACGAGATGGTCGCCGCCTCCGGCCACTTCCACGCGGGGCTGCCGCAAGCCGTGCAGCGCAATCGCCTGCTGCTGCTCGGCGTGATGCACGCGGCCGGCTTCGCGCACATCGACAGCGAATGGTGGCACTACGAATTGCCGGGCTCACGCGCGCTGCCGCAGATCGACAATGCCGACAGCGGCCCGTGGCACCTGATGTGATGCACGTCCCCCTTCCCGTTCACGTTCGACAACCGATGGAGCGACCATGAATTTCCTGACATCCCGGCTCGTCGCGGCGCTGGCCGCCGCGTCCGTTCTCGCCGCCGTTCCGCTTTCCGCCGCGCGCGCGGAAACGCCGAAGGACATGTTCGTGATGGCCACGCTGCTCGACGAATTCACGACGCTGGACCCGGGCGAGATCTACGAACTGGTGCCGGAGGAGTACGTCGCGAACACGTATGACCGGCTCGTGCGCGTCGACCTGCGCGACCCGTCGAAATTCAACGGCGACGTCGCGCAGTCGTGGACGGTGAGCACCGACGGGCTGACCTACACGTTCAAGCTGCGCCCCGGCCTCAAGTTCCACTCGGGCAACCCGCTGACGGCCGACGACGTCGCCTGGTCGATCCAGCGTGCGGTGCTGCTCGACAAGGGCCCGGCCGCCGTGCTGACCGGCATCGGGCTCACGAAGGCGAACGTCGTCGCCAACGTGAAGAAGCTCGACGACCTGACGGTTTCGGTCACGACCGACCAGAAATACGCACCGACCTTCGTGCTGAACGTGCTCGGCTCGTGGCCCGCATCGGTGGTCGACAAGAAGCTGCTGCTGTCGCACCAGCAGGGCAACGATTTCGGCAACGCGTGGCTGAAGACCAACGAAGCCGGCTCCGGCGGCTACAAGCTCGTGAAATGGACGGCCGGCGACAGCGTCGTGCTGCAGCGCTTCGATGGCTACCGTCTGCCGCTCGCGATGAAGCGCATCGTGCTGCGCCACGTGCCCGAAGCCGCGAGCCAGCGCCTGCTGCTGGAAAACGGCGATGTCGACGCGGCGCGCGACCTGAGCCCCGACGATCTGGCGTCGGTCGTGAAATCCGGCAAGGCGAAGGTGTCGGCCTCGCCGCAGGCGACGCTGCTGTATCTCGGCCTGAACACGAAGAACCCGACGCTCGCGAAACCGGACGTGCAGGAAGCGCTGAAGTGGTTGGTCGACTATGCGGGCATCCAGGGCAACGTGGTGAAGACGACCTACAAGGTCCACCAGACGTTCCTGCCCGAAGGCTTCCTCGGCACGCTGAACGCGAACCCGTACAAGCTCGACGTCGCGAAGGCGAAGGCGCTGCTCGCGAAGGCCGGCGTGCCGAACGGCTTTTCGGTGACGATGGACGTGCGCAACGATTATCCGTACACCGAAATCGCGCAGGCCGTGCAGGCGAACTTCGCGCAAGCCGGCATCAAGGTGCAGCTGATCCCCGGCGACAACAAGCAGACGCTCGCGAAATACCGCGCGCGCCAGCACGACATCTACATCGGCGAATGGTCGGCCGACTACATCGATCCGCACAGCAACGCGCAGGGTTTTGCGTGGAATCCGGACAATTCCGACAAGTCGAGCTATAAAATGCTGGCCTGGCGCAACAGCTGGGACATCCCGCAACTGACGAAGGAAACCGACACGGCGCTCGCCGAACCGACCGCCGCGAAACGCGCGCAACGGTACCAGGCGATGCAGAAGGACATGCTCGCGCGCTCGCCGTTCGTGATCATGTTCGAGAAAGTCGCGCAGGTCGCGACGCGGCCCGGCGTGAGCGGGCTCGAAGTCGGGCCGATCAACGATCTCGTGTCGTACCGCAACCTGAAGAAGCAATAAGATTCGCCGCATGTCGACTCCCGCCTCCTCCCTCGAAGCACTGCGCACGCTGCCCGCGCGGCGCCCGGCCGTGCGCTGGGCCTTGCGCGTGCTGCGCTGGGCGCTCACGCTCGCCGTCACGTTCGCGGGGCTGCTCGCGCTGACGTTCGTGATCGGCCGCAAGGTGCCGATCGATCCCGTGCTCGCGATCCTCGGCGATCGCGCGTCGGCCGAGGCGTACGCGGCCGAACGCATCGCGCTCGGCCTCGACAAGCCGCTCGTCACGCAATTCCTGATCTATGCGCGCGACGTGCTGCACGGCAATCTCGGCATGTCGCTGCTGACCGCGAACCCCGTGCTCGACGACATCAAGCGCGTGTTCCCGGCCACGCTCGAACTGGCGACGATCGCGACGCTGATCGGCATCGCGATCGGCGTGCCGCTCGGCGTCGCGGCGGCCGTGAAGCACAACCGGCCGATCGACCACGTCGCGCGCTTCGTCGGGCTGATCGGCAATTCAGTGCCGGTGTTCTGGCTCGGCCTGATGGGGCTGCTGCTGTTCTACGCGCGGCTGCACTGGGTCGGTGGGCCCGGCCGGCTCGATCCCGTGTACGACGGGATGGTCGACCCGCGCACGGGCAGCCTGCTGATCGACGCGGCACTCGCGGGCGAGTGGGACGTGTTCCGCAACGCGGTGTCGCACATCGCGCTGCCGGCCGCGATCCTCGGCTACTACTCGGTCGCGTACCTGAGCCGGATGACGCGCTCGTTCATGCTCGACCAGCTGAGCCAGGAATACATCGTCACCGCGCGCGCGAAGGGCTTGTCTGAGCGCCGCGTGATCTGGCGGCATGCGTTCGGCAACATCATGGTGCCGCTGCTCACCGTGATCGCGCTCACGTACAGCAACCTGCTCGAAGGCTCGGTGCTGACCGAGATCGTGTTCGCGTGGCCCGGGCTCGGTTCGTACCTGACCGGCGCGCTGCTGAACGCCGACATGAACGCGGTGCTCGGCGCGACGCTCGTGATCGGCGCGATGTTCATCACCGTCAACCTGCTGACCGACGCGCTGTACCGCGTGTTCGATCCGCGTGCGCGCTGAGGCGCCGACTCGACATGACCGCTTCCACTCCGCTTCTTTCATCGCCCATGCCGAAGGTCCTCCGATCATGAACGCCGAGCGCCTCACGCTGCGCGCGTGGCTGCTGTCCGACGCGCCCGCATCGCGCTCGCAGGCCGCACTCGGCCTCGCGTACCGACGCTGGCGTCGTTTCGCCACCAACCCACTCAACCTGTTCGGGCTCGCGATCCTGGTCACACTGATCGTCGTCGCGATCGTCGGCCCGCTGATCATGCCGCACGATCCGCTGCGCCAGGTGCTGTCCGACCGGCTGCTGCCACCCGGCTCGCCGTCGCACTGGCTCGGCACCGACCAGCTCGGCCGCGACATCCTTTCGCGGTTGATCGCCGGTTCGCGCCTCACGCTCGGCATCGCCATCCTCGTCGTCGTGATCGTCGTGCCGATCGGCCTCCTGATCGGCACGACGGCCGGCTACTGCGGCGGCTTCGTCGACAGCGTGCTGATGCGCATCACCGACATCGCGCTCGCGTTCCCGAAGATCGTGCTCGCACTCGCGTTCGCCGCCGCCCTCGGGCCGGGCGTGATCAACGCGGTCGTCGCGATCTCGATCACCGCGTGGCCCGCCTATGCGCGGCTCGCGCGCGCGGAGACGATCCGCATCGCGCAGGCCGACTTCATCCACGCCGCGCGCCTGCAGGGCGCATCGGGCCCGCGCATCCTGCTGCGTTACATCGTGCCGCTGTGCATGTCGTCGGTGATCGTGCGCGCGACACTCGACATGGCCGGCATCATCCTGACCGTCGCGGGCCTCGGCTTCCTCGGCCTCGGCGCGCAGCCGCCGAGCCCCGAATGGGGCTTCATGGTCGCGTCGGGTCGCAACGTGCTGCTCGACGCGTGGTGGGTCGCGACGCTGCCCGGCTGCGCGATCCTGCTCGTGAGTCTCGCGTTCAACCTTCTCGGCGACGGGCTGCGCGACGTCTTCGATCCCCGCCATGGAGCGTGACATGCCGATGCATCCCGCCCCCTCGTCCGCGCCGCTCTGCGAGATCGACGGCCTGAAGATCGGCTTTCGCGGCCATGACGGCACCGTCACCGACGCCGTGCGCGACCTGTCGCTGACGCTCGCCCCCGGCGAACGGCTCGGCATCGTCGGCGAATCGGGCTCCGGCAAATCGCTGACGGGCCGCGCGCTGCTCGGCCTGCTGCCCGACGCCGCGCGCTGGTCGGCCCGCACGATGCGCTTCGCGGGCCACGACCTGCTCGCGATGCCGCCGGGCGAACGCCGGCGGCTGTGCGGCAGCCAGATGGGCATGATCCTGCAGGACCCGAAATATTCGCTGAACCCGGTGATGACGGTCGCGAAGCAGATGGGCGAGGCATTCCGGCTGCACGAGCCGGGCCTGCGCGGCCGCGCGCTGCGCGAACGGATCGTCGACGCGCTCGCGGCCGTGCAGATACGCGATCCCGCACGCGTCGCCGATGCGTATCCGCACGAGCTGTCGGGCGGCATGGGCCAGCGCGTGATGATCGCGATGATGGTGTCGACCGGCCCGCGCCTGCTGATCGCCGACGAACCGACTTCCGCGCTCGACGTCGCCGTGTCGATGCAGGTGCTCGCGGTGCTCGACGCGATGATCGCGCGGCATGGCACGGGCCTGATGTTCATCAGCCACGACCTGCCGCTCGTGATGTCGTTCTGCGATCGCGTCGCGGTGATGTATGCGGGCCGCGTGGTCGAAACCTGCGCCGCGCGCGACCTGCGCGACGCTTCCCATCCCTATACGCGCGGGCTGCTCGCAGCGAACCCGCCGCTCGCGAACCCGCCGGACGAACTGCCCGTGCTGCGGCGCGATCCGGCGTGGCTCGAACCCGCGTCGCATGCCGGCACGCCGGCCGATCGACAGGAGGCAGCAAGATGATCGACGTCGATCACGCATCGATCCGTTTCCCGACCCGCACGGGTCACGTCGACGCCGTGCGCGACGCGAGCTTCGCCGTGCGCGACGGCGAGGTGTTCGGGCTCGTCGGTGAATCGGGGTCCGGCAAGTCGACGCTGCTGCGCGCGCTGACGGGCCTCGTGCCGCTCGCGTCCGGCAGCCTGTCGATCGACGGCCGGCCGGTGGGCGGCACGCCCGATCGTGCCTTCCGCCGCCACGTGCAGATGGTGTTCCAGGATCCGTACGCATCGCTGCATCCGCGCTTCACGGTCGACCAGACGCTGCGCGAGCCGCTGTCGATCCACGGGATCGATGATGCCGATGCGCGCATCGCCCGCGCGCTGTCCGAGGTCGGGCTCGGCCCGGCGTTCCGCTTCCGCTACCCGCACCAGCTGTCGGGCGGCCAGCGGCAGCGTGTCGCGATTGCGCGTGCGCTGATCGTCGAGCCGCGCGTGCTGCTGCTCGACGAGCCGACGTCCGCGCTCGACGTGTCGGTGCAGGCCGAGATCCTGAACCTGCTGCGCCGCCTGCATCGCGAACGCAACCTGACGATGATCCTCGTCAGCCACAACCTCGCGGTGATCGGCTTCCTGTGCCAGCGCGTCGCGGTGATGCAGCATGGCGAAATCGTCGAGCAGCTCCGGATCGAGAACGTGCGCGCCGGGCAGGTGGCGCGCGACTACACGCGCACGCTGCTGCGCGCGACCGAGGGCTACCGCCGTCTCGACCCGGTGGCGGGCGCGCCGGCGACCTGACATCTGCGCGCCGTGGCGGCATGCGATACTCGGCACGCCACGCGCTGCCGTGCCGCGCATGGAACCCCGGTGCGCCGCACGGGTCAACTTCGATTCTTCAACAGCTCAACCGCAATAGGGAGGCGTTCATGCTGCAATTCATCGAAACCCTGGTCGTCGGGCTCATCGTCGGCCTCCTCGCCCGCGCGCTCAAGCCCGGCGACGACAAGATGGGCATCGTGATGACCACCGTGCTCGGCATCGTCGGCTCGCTGGTCGCCGGCTACGTCGGCCGCGCCGCCGGCTGGTACGCACCGGGCCAGGGCGCGGGCTGGATCGCGTCGATCATCGGCGCGATCGTGCTGCTCGTGGTCGTCGGCGCGGTACGCAAGCGCGCGGCCTGAACGGCACACCTTCGGCTCCAACGCAAAACGGCCGCTCGGAAACGAGCGGCCGTTTTGCATTGGAGCGTCGATATTCACCTGCGCATCATTTCCACGATCCGTAAACTCGTTGCCTTCACAACGACCTGCCGTGGCGGCCGGCATCGGGCGCCCCGCTTTCCTGTCGAGCGTACACCACCGGCATTACCCTGATTTGATATCTCGCAAATCCGGCATAGATTGAATTCAGCAATACGAAATCGTTTGCTCGTATCCCAAATTTGTAATTTTCCACTCAAGAGTTTCGATGATTTTGCCGTTTACGCATACAGCATCGCAGCGTTGACGGACTGCCACCCGAGCGGCCCCCTGCGACGCGCTTCCTCTCTGGAGCCTGTCATGAAGCACCGCCCTATCGCTGCCTCGTTCGTCCTGGCTGCCTCGCTTCTGGCCACTTCCTCGTCCTTTGCCGCCGGCGCGTCCGGCGTCATCTACTTCTCCGGCATGATCGTCGAGCCGCCCTGCTCGTTCGCGGTCGATACGGCCGATCTCGCCCGGCGTCAGGTCCGCCCTGACTGTCCGCGCCCGGCAACCGGCCAGATCGCATTCGTAGACGCAGCGAGCCAGCAGGCCATCAAGACCACGACCTTTACTCAGGCCTCGCGCGCAATCGTTTTACCGAACCGTCCGGGCAACAGCCAGGCGCCGATGATCGCCGTCGTGACGTACCAGTGAAGCCGTCCGCCGGTCAATCGCGATGGCGCGCGATCCAGTCGCTGAACGCACGGATTTTCTGCTGGTTGCCGATGTTCTCGGGATAGACGAAGAAGTAACGCGCGCCCGTCTCGAGCACGATATCGAATGGCCGTTCGAGCCGGCGCGCGCTGACGTCGTCGTCGACGAGCGTCACGTCGCCGATCGCAACGCCGAAGCCCTGCATCGCCGCGTTCGTCGCGAGATCAAGCGTGTCGAACGTCGGCCCGCGCGCAGGATCGACGCTGCGCTCGCCCGCGTGCTCGAGCCACGCGCGCCAGTCGCGATGGTCACGCGTCGGATGCAGCAGCGTATGGCGGGCAAGATCGCCGGTCGTATCGAGCGGTGACGTCTGCCGCAATTCGGGCGCGCAGACGGGTGTCAGCCGCTCGTCGAACAGCGGCAGCGCAAACACGCCGGCGCCCGGCGACGTGCCGTAGACGACAGCCGCATCGAACGGCTCGGTCGAGAAATCGACGACGTGCTGCCACGCGGTGGTGATCTGCACATGCAGATCGGGATGCTCGCCCTGGAAGCGCATGATGCGCGGCAGCATCCAGCGCATCACGCAGGTCGGCACCTTCAGCGCGAGGTCGGTGCGCTGCCGCGTGAGCCTCATCGAAATGTCCTCGATCCGCGCGAAGCTCTCGTTGACCACCGGCAGCAACTGCTCGCCCTCCGCCGTCAGCGTGAGACCCTTCGCATGCCGCTTGAACAACGGAAAACCGTAATGCGCCTCGAGCGTCTGGATCTGCCGGCTCACCGCGCCCTGCGTGATGCACAGCTGCTCGGCCGCACGCGTGAAGCTGCGGTGGCGAGCCACCGTCGAGAAGATCTGCAGCGCATGCAGGGGCGGAAGTCGGCGCATGAAGAAGGCAAACGGAAAAACGGCGCGGAAGGACCGCGCGCCGACCCCGGCGCGCACTGTCCGACACGATAAGCCAAACGCCGGCTTTGCGCGAGGCGCGGGACGCTCAGGCCGTCGCGGTGAGCGCGGCCGCCACGATGCGCGCCGCCGACGCAACGACGTCCGCGCGGGCCGCCGCGGCGGCCTGCGGCTGCGTGAACGACACGGCCATCACGATCGGCGCACGCGACGGCGGCCACAGCACCGCGACGTCGGTCGTCGTGCCGTAGCCGCCCGTGCCGGCCTTGTCCGCGATGCGCCACCCGGGCGGCACGCCCGCCGCGATACCGGTCGCGCCGCGCGCGCCGCCGACCATCCATTCCATCAGTTGCGTGCGCTGCGGCTCCTGCAGCGTGTTGCCGAGCAGCAGCCGCTGCAACGTGTCGACCATCTCGACCGGCGTCGACGTATCGCGTTCGTCGCCGGGCGCCGCGTTGTTCAGTTCGGGTTCCCAGTGATCGAGGCGGAACGACATGTCACCGCTCGCGCGGGCGAACGCCGTGACGGCCTGTGGGCCGCCGAGCACACCCATCAGCAGGTTGCCGGCGCCCTTGTCGCCCGACTGCAGCATCGCCACGCAAAGCTGCTCGATCGTCATGCCCGTGTCGACGTGGCTTTCCGTGATCGGTGAGCCCGCAACGATTTCGTAGCGGCGGTACAGGATGCGGCGCGGCAGCAGCGATGCGTCGAGCGAGCCGCGCGCGAGCATCGCTGCTGCCGCGGCGACCGCATACGTGCCGCACAGCGGAAAGCGCTCGCGCGCATGGTGAGCGATGCGCACGCCGTTCGACGTATCGAGCGCGGCGACGCCGAGCCGGCCATTCGAGGCCTTCTCGAGCGCGGTCAATTCAGCCTGGGCGGTATGGGCGTGCCCCTGGTCGGCGACCGGCGCGGACGTGCACGCGGCGACGAACGGCGCGGCAACGGCGGCAAGCAACAGCGAGCGGCGGGTCGGAGAATGTTCCATGAATGTCGTGAGTTCTGTCGGAATCGGTGGCACGAAGCAGTTCGGGCACGCGTTGGAGAAGCGTGCCCGTTCACGCCGGCGGCCGGCTCGCGACGGCATACGCCGCGCATCCCCGAAAGACGACCGTCGGCCCCGCGAAGCGCGGGACTCGCATGAACAGGCCCTAGCGTAGCAGCGACCGCCGCGACGTTCCAGCGAAACGGCCCTGCTTCACCCTTGCGACGAAGGCAGATACGGCATCGGATTGACCGGCTTGCCGTCGCGTCGCACTTCGAACAGCAGCGCGACACGCGAGTTGTCGAGGTCGCCCATCTCGGCGATCTCGTCGCCCTGGCGCACGATGTCGCCCGTCTTCACGAGCAGCTTGCGGTTGTGCGCATAGGCGGTCAGGAAATCCGCGTTGTGCTGGACGATGATCAGGCTGCCGTAATCGTTCAGGCCGGTGCCCGCGTACATCACGCGGCCGTCGGCCGCGGCGCGGACCGGGTCGCCCGGCCGGCCGGCAATCTGGATGCCGCGGTTCTGCCCCGGCCGGAAGCCGTCGACGATCTTGCCGCTCGCGGGCCACTTGAGCGTGACGCCGCCCGCATGCCGCTTCGTTTCCTTGACGACCTGACGGTCGCTCGCATTCGACGCAGTGGCCTGCGTGGCTGCCGGGTTGCTCCCTGCACCATTGCCCGACGCCGACGATGCAGCCACCTGCGTGCCGGCCGCGCCCGGCGCCGGCAACGGCTGCTGCTTGACGATGCGCAGCACCTGCCCCATGCGCAGCCTGCCGTTCGCGCCCAGCCTGTTCCAGGTGCGCAGGTCGGCCACGCTGCAGCCGTTTGCGGACGCGATGCCCGTCAGCGTGTCGCCGCGTTTCACGACGTACTTCTGCGCGACGAAAATCGGCGCCGGCGGCGGCGTGGCGGCCGACGGCGCAGCGGCGGGCTGGCTCGACGATGACGACTGCCCCGCCAGCGTGTCGCTCGGCGGAACGGACTGCGTGCTTGCACAACCGGCCATGACGAGCACGGCGACCAAGCCTGGCAGCCACGCCGCGTTGCGGTGAATCTCGCGCGTTTTCATGGACGATCCGACTCCGGTTTGACAATCTTTCAAGCATCTCAAAAACGGAACGGCCGACGTGTAACCGGATGCAAACAATGATGACAAACGATCACGAACCGGATGCCGGCCGGCATTCGCTACCGGTAATACGGTCCGATTCAGGAAAACTTGATGGTCTTTTTGCAGGAAAGCGGAAGAATTTTCGTCTCGAGGAACTATGACGGATTTGTTTCAATAGGCACGAAGCGGCGATCGCCGCGACGTTCAACGCAACCACGCGACGAGTTCGGCGCACGCCCACGCGATGCCGATGCACAGGAACAGCACGTGCAACGCGATCTTGAACGACACGCCCCACGACGGATCGATCTGCATGACAGGCTCCCCGGTTGATGTGCGGCCATGATCCGCGATCGATCGCGCCCCGAAAATGCGGAACCGGCGAATCGGGCCTCAAGCTGCGCCTGAGACCCCGGCCGCGGTTCCCTGCTAACTTATCGACCATTCCAATACGATCGTCCCCCATCATGCGCTTCGACCTGACCGACCTGCGGCTCTTCCTGAACATCTGCGAGGCCGGCACGATCACGAGCGGCGCCGAGCGCACCCACATCACGCTGCAGGCCGCGAGCGAGCGCATCCGCGGCATGGAGGACGAGCTCGGCGTGCCGCTGCTGCACCGGACCAAATCGGGCGCGCAGGCCACCGATGCGGGCCGCGCGCTCGAACACCACGCGCGCACGGTGCTGCAGCAGATCGACCACATGCGCGGCGAACTGCAGCAATACGGCCAGGGGCTGCGCGGGCATATCCGGCTGCTGTGCAACACGGCGTCGCTGAGCGAATACCTGCCCGACGCGCTGGCCGACTACCTGCCGCATCACCCGAAGCTGTCGATCAGCGTCGAGGAGCGCTCGAGCCAGGAGATCGTGCATGCGATCCGCAACAAGACGGCCGAGGTCGGCATCGTCGCCGATTCGGTCGGGCTCGGCGGGCTCGAACAGAAGCCGTTCCGCGAGGACTGGCTGATCGTCGTCGTGCCGGCCGCGCATCCGCTCGCATCGCAGGAGAAGGTCGCGTTCGACTCGATCGCCGATGCCGACTTCATCGGCCTCACCGACGGCAGCGCGCTGCAGGTGCATCTCGCCGACCAGGCACGCGCGCTCGGCAAGCGGATCCGCTATCGCGTGCAACTGAAGAGCTTCGATGCGATCTGCCGCGTGATCGCGAGCGGCGTGGGCATCGGCATCGTGTCGCGCCATGCGGCCGAGCGCGCGATGCAGACGATGGACGTGCGGCTCGTCGAGCTGTCCGATGCGTGGAGCCACCGTCGGCTGAAGCTGTGCGCGCGGTCGTTCGATGCGCTGCCGAAATACACGCGGGAGTTCGTCACGTTCCTGTCGGGCGAAACTGCGCAGCAGTGATGCGCGCCGCATCCGGCTCATCGCGTCGACACACGGAGGCACGGCCATGACCGACACCGATCTTGCAACCCGCTACCGCGCGTACATCGACTGCCTGAACCGGCAGGACTGGCCAGCGCTCGGCGAATATGTCGCCGACGACGTGATCCACAACGACCGGCCGCTCGGCCTGCCCGGTTACCGCGCGATGCTGGAACAGGACTTCCGCGACATTCCCGATCTCCGTTTCGACATCCGGCTGCTCGTGTGCGAGCCGCCGCGCATCGCATGCCGCCTTCGCTTCGCCTGCTCGCCGAGCGGGACGTTCATGGGGCTCGCCGTCGACGGCCGGAAGGTCACGTTCTGCGAGAACGTGTTCTACGAATTTCATGACGGCAAGATCCGCCAGGTCTGGTCGGTGATCGACAAGGCCGCGATCGAGGCACAGCTTTAGTCTCACCGGAACGGCGGGGTTGCCGGTCGCCGCCATGCCCCGATGTCCGCCGGGTTCACCTCGATCCTTATGGATAACGTTTTCTCTCACATCCCGGCGAGCACGCATCGCCGGATAGGCATTCTGCTCGCCCTATCCGCATCGATATCCTGCGCTTCATTTCGTCTCAACAAGAAGAAATCCCGGTAATTTCTGCAACGTTTCGTTTCCCCCCTTCACTCCCGTCTTCCCACCCTCCGGGTTTTTCCCGCCCCGTCCGACGTGAAAGTTCATTGACATCACGCCGCTCGATGCCTAAATTTGGAAAACGTTTTCCATCACCTCCGCGCGACGCCGGCCACGGCCCGTGCAGGGAGAACGCTTGCCCGCTCGACAGGTGATTCAGGCCGTCCGTCTTCAGGGATCAGGGTTGCAGACGGCGGCCGGGTACGGGCATCGAGCGCGGCAACGGCTACACCCGCCCGTCCTTCATCACTATTCAAAATTGGAGACACAATGCATCCGCGCAGCAGATTCGCGCTCGGCGCCGCGCTCAGCGCCCTTTCCGTCCTGTTCGTCAGCGCCTGCGGCGGCAACGACGTGACCGACACGCCGCCGTCTTCGTCATCTTCGCCGCCCCCGTCCTCGGCATCGACGCTCGCATCGAACTCGCTGCAGGCGCTCGTCTATGGCGCGCCCGACACCAGCGTGCCGGCCGGCACGAACATTCCGGTCACGATGATGGGCCAGATGCGCGCGTTGTTCGACCTGATCCGGAAATCGCCCGACTTCACGCAGGTCGTGATGGATCTCGGCGACGGCACGCCGGTCCACGTGCTCGACACGAACACCGGCGACAAATTCCTGCCGGGCAAGCTCGCGCTCGGCCTGTCGTACATCCTGATCGACATGAAGTCGAAGAACGATCCGCAATACGCCAGCTACCTCGCGACGTACCAGACGATCACGACCGCGATGATGGCGCAGTCGGGCAGCAACTACACGTATGCGAATACGTCCTGGGGCGAGTACTACTACCTCGTCACGCTGAACAACCTGAAGGCGCACGGGATGCTCAACGAAGTCTTCAGCGACACGATGCTCGCGACGCTGCAGCGGCGGCTCACCTTCTGCGACATGTTCGGCCCCGATGCGAGTGGCAAGACCGATACGTGCCCCGCCACCGGCACGCCGATCGACATCGCGTCGCTCAACACCGCGCAGAACTACTATGCGGTGTCCTACGGAATTGCCGGGCTGCGCCAGAAGCTCGGCTGGAGCAGCCCGTCGTTTGCATCGAAGACCGATCCGTCGGTCGCGACGATGGGCGCGCGCGACGCGCTGCTGTACACGCTCACGAACCATATCCGCAACGACTCGTCGGGCGGGTTCTCTGACGAAGCGTCGAACACGCATACGACCTACTACGACCAGGCGCGCTTCGACCGCTACAGCACGCTGCTGATCGGTGAAGTGACCGAGCGCACGTTCGAGATGGGCAACGAGGCGAACCTCACGCCGGAGCTGAAGGGCTATCTGCGCAAGTCGGTCGACCTGATCCTGCCGCAGCTGAACGCGAACGGCCAGGGATTCAACTACGGCCGCTCGATCGGCCCGTACGGCGATTCGGCGTTCATGGAAGTGCTGACGGCCGCGGCCAATGCCGGCGTGCTGACCGACCAGGAGAAGCAGGTTGCATACAGGTTCATCTACCAGGCCGCGCAGCGTTTCGACACGTACTGGTACGACCCGTCGCTGCCGACGCCGTCGGTGAACATGTGGGTCAAGGGCCGCGGCACGGACGCGTATCGCGGCAAGCCGCGCGTGATGGGCGAGAACTTCAGCCTGCTGCATCAGTACCTGTACGTGAACGCGTGGTGGAACAAGCTCGGCTTCGGCGGCAAGGCGCCGATGGCCGATACGGACTACAACGCGTGGCTCGACGCGCTGCCGCACTACACGCTCACCTGGTACAACCAGCCGGGCGACACCGCGCATCCGTACAGCGCCGCGCTCGTCACCGTGCGCGACGGCCGGCGCGTGATCAACCTGAACCTCAGCCAGGCGCCCGACTACAACTCGTACACGCCGTACTACCCGGTGCCGTTCTCCGACAAGCTGATCTACGGCACGACCGATCTCGGCTACGCGCTGCTGGTGCCGCAGGTGTCGTACAACGGGAAGACCTACATTCCCGTCACGTACTACAAGAACCTGAACGTCCAGCAAAGCAACGGGCAGGTGGTCGTGTCGTTCGATACCGCGAAGTTCCGGCTCGCCTCGAAGAATGCGGCGTACACGACGGATCTCGACCTGCAGGTGCATACGGTGCTGACGTTCGCGCACGGCTCGGTCGCCCGCAGCGATACGCTGAGCACGGGCTCGCTCACCGGCAACCTGTCGGTCGAGACCGACTTCACGTCGTTCGCGGATTTCGCGTCGACGCAGGCGAACGGCGACGGCGTGTCGGTAACCTACGCGAACAGCGCCGCGACCGGCTATGCGGCGTCCGGGTTCGACACCTGCGTGCTGTCGGCCTTCGACACGGCGAACGGCACGACGAATCCGCTGTCGACGACGCCGATCGGCCAGTTGCATTCGAACTTCGCCTGTACGACGAAGCCGTTTGCACTCGGCGCGGGCGCGACCCGCACGTTCGGTTGGACGCTGAAGTACGCCGATCCGGCCTGAGCGATGTCGCCCACGCCCGGTGAACGCGCCCGAAGCCCGCTGTTGTCGAAACCGGCTTTGGGCGCGTCACGGACAGCGGGCATCGCGCTCGTCAGCGATGCCCGCTTACAGCCACCCCGAAGCCGCCATGTACGCGCCGAGCGCGATGAGCCCGACGAAGAAGCAGCGCTTGAACGCCTGCTCGCTCATCACGCGGCGCGCATATTGCCCGCCAGCCATGCCCGCCAGCGCCGGCACGAGTGCGAGCGCCGACACGCCGAGATCGACCGTTTGCAACGCACCCGTCACGCGCAGTTGCAGGCCGAGCACGATCGTCGATGCGGTGAACGACAGCCCGAGCGCCTGGATCAGGTCGTCCTTCGACAGCCGCAGCGCCTGCAGATACGGCACGGCCGGCACGACGAACACACCGGTCGCGGCCGTCACGACGCCCGTCAGGTAGCCGACCACGGCCGACAGCCACTTTTCATGGCGGCCCGGCGCCGGCAGCCGCGCGGCGGCCAGCCCCCACAGCCCGTAGAGAATCAGCACCACGCCCAGCGCCGCATGCGTCCAGGTGCTGCCTGCCGCGAGCGCAGGCAGCCCGCCCGTCAGCGTGCCGATCGTCAGGCCGGCGAGCAGCGGCCACAGCCGGCGCAGCAGCGGCCCGAACGACGGGCCGAGCCACAACTGCCACACATTGGTGATGAACGACGGCACGAGCAGCAGGCTCGCGGCAGCCGACGGCGGCATCGCGAGCGTCAGCAGCCCCATCGCGATCGTCGGCAGCCCGAGCCCGATCATGCCCTTGACCGCGCCGGCCAGCAGGAAAACCACCGCGATGATCGTCAGCGTATGAACTTGCATGAAAGGCATTCCGTCCGGTCGAGTACGGCGCCGATGGTGAACCCCGAGCGCGCCGCTCGCCATCTGGTTTTGCCTGAGGCTGGCTCGGGTTTGCCGGATGGAGCGGCGGCGCGATCGCGCCGATGGGCTGGCGCGCCGCGGCGCCGACGAAAAACCAGCCGCCTCGCTCAACGCAGGCGGGGCCGGACCATGCATCCGGGTTGCAGAACCCCGCTTCGACTCCCGAATCCGAGCTGAATACCGGGCCGGCCCCTGAACGAGCACCAATCCGGCCCGATCAGCCCCCGTGAGATGCCCCCCGGCCCTGCTCGCTGTCGAGGTGCGCCATCTGTGCGGCCGGATAACGCTCACCGGCAGCCGCCCCGGCGGGAACCGCCGCTTCGATGCGAGCGATGTCATTGACCGTTAGTTGCATTTCAGTCGCTTGCAGTGCGTCCTGAAGCTGAAGGCGCTTGCGCGCGCCGATCAGCGGCACGATATCGCCGCCGCGCGACAGCACCCACGCGATCGCGACTTGCGCCGGATTGCTGCCCTTCTCGTCGGCGATCACGCGCAGCGCATCGACGAGCGCAAGGTTGTGCGCGAGGTTCTCGCCCTGGAATCGCGGGCTCGCCGCACGGAAATCGCGTTCGCCTTCCCGCGCCGTGCTCCAGCGCCCGCCGAGCAGCCCGCGCGACAGCACGCCGTAGGCCGTCACGCCGATCCCGAGTTCGCGGCACGCAGGCAGGATTCCGGCCTCGATGCCGCGCGACAGCAGCGAGTATTCGATCTGCAGGTCGGCGATCGGCGCGACGGCAGCGGCGCGGCGGATCGTGTCGACGCCGGCTTCCGACAGGCCGATATGGCGCACGTACCCGGCCTTCACGAGATCGGCGATCGCACCGATCGTCTCCTCGATCGGCACCGCCGGATCGACGCGCGCCGGCCGGTAGATGTCGATGTAGTCGGTGCCGAGCCGTTTCAGCGAGTACGCGACGAAGTTGCGGATCGCCGCCGGCCGCGCGTCGTAGCCGGCAAACCCGCCGGACGGATCGCGCAGCGCGCCGAATTTCACGCTGATCAGCACCTGGTCGCGGGCCCGGCCGCGCAACGCATCGCGGATCAGCATCTCGTTGTCGCCCATGCCGTAGAAATCGCCGGTGTCGAGCATCGTGATGCCGTGGTCGAGCGCCGCGTGCAGCGTCGCGATGCTTTCGTCGCGGTCGGCCGGGCCGTAGAAGTCCGACATCCCCATGCAGCCGAGCGCGAGTGCCGACACCCGCGGGCCGGTACGGCCCAGTTCACGCGTTTCCATGTCCGTTTCCTCGATTGATGAATGAACAGGCCGGATTCTGGGCGCATTGCGGCGCGCGATAAACGCGAAACACTCAACCAAACCGTTCGACGCTGATTAACAATGGAGCCTGCTCCCCTCTACCCACGCACCCGCCCCGCATGGATCACCTGCAAGCAATGCGCATCTTCGCGCGCGTCGCCCATCTCGGCAGCTTCACGAAAGCCGCCGAACAGCTGCAACTGCCGCGCCCGACGGTCAGCAACGCCGTCCAGTATCTGGAAAAACACCTGAAGGTCCGCCTGCTGCAGCGCACGACGCGGCGCGTCGCGCTGACGGCCGAAGGCGCGACCTATTACGAGCGCTGCACGCGGTTGCTGGCCGATCTGGACGACGCGGAAACGCTGTTCGAAGACGCCGGCACGACGCCGCGCGGCGCGATCCGCGTCGACCTGCCCGAACGCTTTGCGCTGAACCAGGTGATTCCGGCGCTACCGGGTTTCCACGCGCGCTACCCCGACCTGCGCGTCGTGATCGGCACGACCGACCGCTTCGTCGACCTCGTCGCCGACGGCATCGACTGCGCGGTGCGGGTTGGCGCGATGTCCGATACGTCGCTCGTCGCGCGGCGCATCGGCGAGCTGGCGCAGATCAATTGCGCGGCGCCCGCGTATCTCGAGCGGCACGGCACGCCGCGCTCGCCGGACGAGCTTCCGGACCACGTCGCGGTCGGCTATTTCTCGAGCCGCACGGGCCGCGAGCTGGACTGGGAATATGCGGATATGGATACGGGCGAGCTGCATGCGGTCAAGATGCGCAGCGTCGTGTCGGTCAACAGCTCGCAGGCGTATCTCGCGTGCTGTCTTGCGGGCCTCGGGCTGATCCAGGCGCCGCGCGAAGGGCTCGGGCCGCTGCTCGCCGACGGCTCGCTGGTCGAAGTGCTGCCGGAATGGAATGCCGAGCCGCTGCCCGTGTCGGTGGTGTTTCCGACCGGCCGGCATCTCGCACCGCGCGTGCGGATCTTCGTCGACTGGCTTGCGGAAACGCTCGGGGGCGTACCCCGGGCGGATTGACGGCAGGCGCCGGGGCACTCGCCCCGGCGCCGCCCGCCTGGAACGTCAGAACTTGTGACGGATCGCGGCGCGCACCGCGAACTGGTTCGACGACGCCGACGGGCCGTCCGTGCCGACCACGTAGCCGCCGTCGGCCGCCGTGCCGGTCTTGTCGCCGCCCACCTTCTGCCATGCGCCCTGCAGGTAGACGTCGGTGCGCTTCGACAGGCTGTAGTCGGCCATCAGCCCGACCGTGTGGTATTTCGGCTTGAACGTTCCGGCCGCGGCATCGTACTTGCCGTCCGTGTACACGTACTGCGCGCCGAGATAGAAATCGGGCGTGAGCTGGTACTTGCCGTTGATCTCGAAGTTCTGGAACTTCGTCGCGGTCAACCCGAGGCCGGCGAACGTCGACGCCGGCAGGTAGACGGTCGACACCGGGTTCTTCACGTCCGTCTTCGTGTAGACGAAGCCGAGCGTGGCCGGGCCGAACGTGTAGTTGACGCCGCCGCCGAAGATCCGCAGGCGGTCGGCGACGAAGTTCGCGTCATCCGCCGAGATCGCGCCCGCGCTGCCGATACCCGGGTTGTTCGCCTGCAGGTACGCAGCCGCAACCTGCAGCCCGGCCAGCGAGTACTGCGCGCCGAGGCTGTACTGACGGTTGTTCGCGAAGCCGGTGCTGTTGCTGAAGCTGTACGTGCCGCCGAACGTCAGGCCGTTCCAGTCGGCGCTCGCATACTTGACCGTGTTGTTGACGCGGAACGAATTGTCCGTGTTGTCGTTGTCGAACGGGTGCGAGAACAGCGTGCCGCCCCAGTTGCCGTTGGCGGTGAGCGGCGCGAGATAGTCGACGACGGAATCGTACTGACGGCCGAAGGTCAGCGTGCCGAAGCGCGGCGCGCTCAGCCCGACGAACGCCTGGCGGCCGAACATGCGGCCGCCCTGGCCGAGCCGGCCGTTGTTCACGTCAAAACCGTTTTCCAGCGTGAAGATCGCCTTCAGCCCGCCGCCGAGATCCTCGCTGCCCTTCAGGCCCCAGCGGCTGCCCTGCGCATAGCCGCTCGCAAGCTGGTAATTCGTTTTTCCGACCCCATTGACGTTCACGTTGTTCGTGTAATTGAAGCCTTCATCGATCACACCGTACAGCGTCACGCTGTTCTGGGCGAAGACCGGCGCGGCGAAAGCGGCCAGCGCGGCGGTAAAAATGATGTGCTTCTTCATGACGGTTCTCCGGAGCCGGGGGCCGGGCAGGGTCGAGTGCCCGGCGAATGTTTGGTCTGTTTTAGGTGTGGCCCGCAGGGCGGACGACGCGGTGTGCGGCCGCGTGAGGTCAAAATGGTGTCACGTCGCAAACCGTCCGTCCATCGGGGTAGATGAACCCTGCGCAAACCGTTGCGCTCGTCCAACTGCCCCGTTGCGTGGACTGCCTGACCCGGCTTATCGGCAGCAGCACGACAGCCGACCATTCGCGTAAACCCGAGGTGCACCGCATCGGTGGCACAATGCGCATCCGTTCGTCATTTCTTCACGAAGTCATGCTTCCCCCCGATTCATGCGCGGCGCGTGCCGGCCGCGCCCGCGGCCCGCGCCGGGAGGCGGTCCGATGACCGCACCGGCCCGGGCCGGCCGCTACGCCGAGCTCGATTTCTTCCGCGGCCTCGTGCTGCTCGTCATCGTCGTCGACCACATCGGCGGCAGCATCCTGTCGCGCGTGACGCTGCACGCTTACGCGCTGTGCGACGCGGCCGAGGTCTTCGTGTTCCTCGGCGGCTTCGCCACCGCGATCGCGTACAACTCGCTCGCCGAACGGCACGACGAAGCCGCCGCGCGCCAGCGCTTCATCCGGCGCGCGTTCGAGATCTATCGTGCGTTCCTCGTGACGGCCGGCCTGATGCTGCTGATCACGGCCGCGCTGAACGCGTTCGCGATCGACGGCCCGAACATGCCGACCAACGACCTCGACGGCCTGCTCCACAAGCCGCTCGCCGCGCTGCGCGACATCCTGCTGTTCCGCCGCCAGCCGTACCTCGCGTCGGTGCTGCCGATGTACGCGTTCTTCGCGCTGCTCGTGCCGCTCGCACTGCCGCTCGCGCGCACGCAGCCGTGGCTGCTGCTCGCGTTCAGCGGATCGCTGTGGTACGCGGCGCCGCACGTCGCGCGCTTCTTGCCGACCGTGGAAGGCGCGCCGTGGGACTTCAATCCGTTCGCATGGCAGTTCCTGTTCGTGCTCGGCGTGATCGCGCGCTGCCAGCCCGTCTACCAGACGCTCGCGCCGAAGCCGCAGGGCTGGCTGCTGACGGCCGCGGCGCTCGCGATCGTCGCGGCCGGCGCGTACTACCGGCTGCGCATCGAGCCGTTCCCGACCGATCCGTCAATCAAGCAGAACCTCGGCGCGCTGCGGCTCGCAAACTTCCTCGCGATCGCGTGGCTCGCGGCCAAGCTGGTTCACCTCGGCTGGATGAAGAAGGTCGCGCACGCGATGCCGTGGATCGGCACGATCGGCCGGCAGGGGCTGCTGTGCTTCGTCGCGGGCACCGCCATCTCGCTCGCGGTCGATTCGGTGCTCTACCAGGCGACCGAAGGCTATCTCGACGTGAAGCTCGGCCTGATTGCCGACGTCGTTGCAATGGGCCTGCTGTATCTCGTCGCCAAGCTCTACGGGCCGCTCGTCGCGCGGCTGCCGTTCCGTTCGCGGCGATGACGCGCCGCGCCGTCATGCGCCGCTGCTACGATAGCCGGCGCCTCTCCTGAAACAATTCGACATGCGCCGACTCGCCCTTGCGTTCGCCCCCGCCCTGATCGCCGGCTCCATCGCCACCGCCCGCGCCACGCCGCCCGCGCCGGTGGCAGCGCCCGCGCCGCCGCCACCGGCCGTCCAGACCGCGACGACCCCGTCGGCCGCCCGGAGAGCGCGCTCAATCCGGGCAGCAGCGTCGTGCTGCGCACGTTCCGCTCGGCGTCGCTGAAGCGCGACTGGTCGTACACGGTTTACCTGCCGCCCGGCTACAACCCGGAAGGCGCGCGCTACCCCGTGATGTACCTGCTGCACGGCAACGCCGGCAACGCGAACGACTGGGTCACGCAGGGCCGGCTACAGGCCACCGCCGACACGCTGATCGAGCGCCGCGAGATCCCGCCGGTCGTGATCGTGATGCCGCAGGGCGGCACCGACTGGTACGTCGACCGCAAGGAGAAGATGCAGAGCGCGTTCCTCAACGACCTGCTGCCCGAGGTCGAGGCGCACTTCGCGGTGTCGAACCAGCGCGCGGGCCGCGCGATCGGCGGCGTGTCGATGGGCGGCTTTGGCGCGCTGCGTTTCTCGCTGCTCGAACCCGGCCTGTTCTGCGGCGCGATGCTGCTGAGCCCCGCGATCTACGCGAACGAGCCGCCGCTCAATTCCGCCGCGCGCTACGTCGGCGTGTTCGGCGACCGCCAGTTCGACCCGCGCGTGTGGCACGAGCTCAATTACCCGGCGCTGATGCGCGGCTATTTCGCGCGCAGCTGGCGGATCCCGATGTTCATCGCGGCCGGCGACGACGACCTGACCATCCAGGCCGAATCGAGCGTGCTGTATACGCAACTGCGCCGCGCGCAGAACCCGGCCGAGCTGCGCATCGTCGACGGCGGGCATACGTGGGACGTCTGGCGCGGGCTGCTCGGGCAAGGATTGAAGTACGCGCTCGAATGCGTGAAGTGATGGCGGGCGGGCGCGGCCTCGCCCGTTTTCGTCAGGCTGGCCGGTGACCGGTAGTCTTTCGATCAGTCTCGTCTCCTGCGTCCGCCATCGCGGCGCACCGGTCGCGCCGGTCTCGCCTGATGGCGTGCTCACGATTGCGGGCTCACAGCCACGTGCCACCCTGCCGTTCGCTCGGCTCCCCGGCCAGCGCATCGAAATCGTGAATCCAGTCCAGGTGATGCAGCACGCTGTCGCGCGCGGCCAGACGCGCATTGCGCGCCTGCGCGGCCGGCCCGTCGGGCAGGTGCAGCACGTCGGCCACGGAAATCGACGCGTACTGCACCTTGCGCGTGCGGCCGCGACGCAGTCGCTCATACGCTTCCTGCGCTTCGCGCCAGTTGCCCGGCCCGGCCTGCGCCAGTTGCGCGGCGAGCACCACCGCATCCTCGATCGACTGGTTCGCGCCCTGCCCGTGATGCGGCACCAGCGCATGCGCGGCGTCGCCGATCAGCGTCACGCGGCCGCGGCTCCAGCGGCCGAGCGGCGGCCGGTGGAACAGCCCCCAGCGCTGGCTGATCGGCACGGCAGTGATCATCTGCACCACCGCCGGATGCCAATCCCCGAACACGCGCAGTTGCTCGCCCTCTTCCGACGGCATCACCCAGTCGCGCGACGGCCACGGTGACGGATGACGCTCGACCAGCAGGAAATTCTGGTCGCCGTCGTCGCCGATCGGATAGTGCAGCAGGTGCCCGTGCGGCCCGATCCAGTACTGCAGCGTTTCGGGATCGGGCAAAAGGCTCAGCCGCGCGGCCGGCACCACGCCGCGAAACCCCGAACACCCCGAATACAGCGCATCGTCGTAGCCGAGCATCCAGCGCCGCGTGAGCGAGCGAGCGCCGTCCGCGCCGATCACGAGATCGGCGTCGACGCGCGCCCCGTTGTCGAACGACAGCGTGACGCGATCGGGATGCTGCGCGAGATCGATCAGCCGATGGCCGAGATGAATGGCGTCGAGGCCGACCGCCTTCGACAGCACGGCCTGCAGATCCGCGCGATGCACGCCCCAGTACGCGCCGCCGAATTGCCGGCGATAGTCGGGGTCGCCGCGATGATGGCCGATCACCGCGCCGCTGCGGCCGTCGCGATAGACGAGCCCCGGGATGTCCGCGCACACCGCGTCGAAGGCCGCCCGCAATCCCATCCGTTCGTAGAAGCGCGTCGCATTGGCCGACAGCGCGACGGCCGCGCCGACTTCGCGCAACACCTCCGTCTGTTCGTAGAGCTGCGCGTCGATGCCGTGCTCGCGCAGGGCGAGCGCGAGCGTCAGGCCGCCGATCCCGGCGCCGACGATCGCAATCTTCAGGTTCGTCTGCATGATGAAGGTGTCTCCGATGTTCCGATGTGGGCTCTGCGGCGTGCGCAGCGGTCATGTCGATTGCATGGGCCGTATCGGCATTCTCGGGAGCGGACTTTCATCCCGCAATAAAATGACCGGAATCTGCTTCATCACTGAATGCAATGAACCGGCGAGGCCCAACCATGGAACTGAGCGATGTCGACCTCAACCTGCTGCTGCTATTCCAGCGGCTGATGCAGGAACGGCGCGTATCGAGCGTCGCCGAGCAGATGAACATGAGCCAGCCGGGCGTGAGCAATGCGCTCGCGAAGCTGCGCCGCCGGCTCGGCGATCCGCTGTTCGTGCGCGGGCCGGGCGGCGTGGTGCCGACACCGTTCGCACTGCGCCTCGCGGAACCCGTGTCGCACGCGCTCGCGACGCTGCACGCCGCGCTCAACCCCGAGACCGGTTTCGATCCGCTGCGCGCCACGCGCACGCTGACGATCGGCATGACCGATATCGGCGAAGTCGTGTTCCTGCCGGCGCTGCTCGAACACCTGTCGCAAGCAGCGCCGGGCATCGCACTCAATACGGTGCGCGACACGAGCGTCAACCTCGGCGACGCAATGGCAGACGGCCGCGTCGACCTCGCGATCGGCCTGCTGCCGCAGCTCAAGGGCGGCTTCTACCAGCGCCGGCTGTTCGATCAGCGCTACGTGTGCCTGTTCCGGCGCGGGCACCCGCTCGAAGACGCGCCGCTGACGGTCGACACGTGGCGCAATGCGGAGCACCTGGTCGTGGTGTCGGCCGGCACCGGTCACGGGCAGGTGGACGAATGGCTGAAGCGCCGCCGCGTGGCGCGCCAGGTGCGGCTCACGGTGCCGCACTTCATGAGCGTCGGCTACATCCTGCAGCGCACCGACCTGATCGCGACGGTGCCCGAGCATCTTGCGCAGCAGCTCGCCGCACCGTTTTCGCTGGGCTGGCGCGCGTTGCCCGTCACGCTGCCGGGCGCGCCGATTCACATGCTCTGGCATACGCGGGTCAATCAGGACGAAGGGAACAAATGGCTGCGCGACGTGGTGGTCGACCTGTTTGCGGAGTCAGGCACGCGGGCGCGGAAAGCCGTACCTGGCCGGAAGAAGTCGTCGACGTGATGGAGCGTGCCTTACGATGTTGGTCGAACATGCGTGCCGCGCATTTCGACTACATTGCCGAAACGGCAAGGTCATCGTTCATCCCCGGCCTCATCCGTCATTCAACTCGCAGGAAATCAAGCCATGTCTGTCTCGAAGAAATTCGCAGCCGTCACGGGCGCCGGCTCCGGCATCGGTCGCGCAGCGGCCATCGCGCTCGCCCAGGCGGGATTCACCGTCGCACTGCTCGGACGCACCGAAGCCTCGTTGCGCGAGACGCAGGATGCGATCCGCACCGCCGGGGGCGACGCACACGCGTTTCCGGCGGACGTCACCGACGAAGCATCGGTCGACCACGCGTTCGCGCAGATCGCGCAGCAGTTCGGCCGGCTCGACGTGCTGTTCAACAACGCCGGCCGCAACGCGCCGCCGGTTTCCCTCGACGAATACGAATTCGACGTGTGGAACAGCGTCGTCGCGACGAACCTGACCGGCGTCTTCCTGTGTGCGCGAGCCGCGTGGCGCCTGATGAAAGCGCAATCGCCGCAGGGCGGCAGGATCATCAACAACGGCTCGATCTCGGCCCATGCGCCGCGCCCCGATACGATCGCGTACACGGCCACCAAGCATGCGGTGACCGGGATCACCCGGTCGCTGGCCCTCGACGGCCGCCGGTACAACATCGCGTGCGGCCAGATCGACATCGGCAACGCGGCGACATCGCTCACGGAACGGATGACGCAAGGCGTCCCGCAGGCCGACGGCAGCCTCGCGCCCGAGGCGCGCATGGACGTCACGCATGTCGCGAACGCGATCGTCCAGATGGCGAACCTGCCGCTCGACACGAACATCCTGAACATGACGATCATGGCGACCGCGATGCCGTTCGTCGGCCGAGGCTGAACGAAGCGCTCGCGACGCCCGTCCAGGCCGGCCCGCAGCGGCAGGCATCACCCGCCGATGATTGCTGACGACGTCACGTACTGTCGGGCGAACTCGAGCTGCACTTCGAGCACGCCAAACCGATGAGATCAGCGCGCCGGTGACCGCGCGCTGATCTCGTCGCATCGGCCGCATGCGTGCGTGGCGCCGTTACCCGAAGGCGGGACGCTGCTCGTGGTGCTCACGCCGCCGGGTCAGGCACCGCCGAAGCTG
Organism: Burkholderia contaminans; assembly: GCF_029633825.1. Classification (NCBI taxonomy): domain Bacteria; kingdom Pseudomonadati; phylum Pseudomonadota; class Betaproteobacteria; order Burkholderiales; family Burkholderiaceae; genus Burkholderia; species Burkholderia contaminans. The sequence continues at coordinate 437,757 of NZ_CP090641.1, forward strand.
CTGTCGCCGTAGCATGGTGCCGTGCGTCAGCCGGCCCGGGTTTTCTTGCCGGTGGACGGCGGCCTGGCGATGACGAACTGACGACGATCCTTGCCCCTGATCCAGAGCGGCGCATTGCCGCGCCCGCTCCACTCCTTTCCGCTCGCCGGGTCGCGATAGCGCGCCGGCAACACTTTCACGACGTACGAACCCCGGCTGCCGTTGCGGCCGACCAGGTCGCGATGCTTGATCGCATAGGTGTCCATCAACGAGTGAACCGCCGCGATCGCATCGACGCGTTCGCGCGCGCGTGCTCGCTCGATTTCCTCGTCCAGTTCGGCCAGCTCGACTACGAGCTGTGCATAGGTCTTGCTCGCGCTCATCTTCTTCATGCCCCGCATCCACATCTGCATGCGAACCGCCATGATTCGCATCACTAACTGACTGTTTCACGACGCCCCGTGACGACGGGATCCACACGATCGGCTCGCGGCTCGCGTCGGCGCATCGAAGCACGCGACACGCGGGCAACGACACACCGCCGCGCACCGGTTCACAGTGCGCGCCCCCGCGTCGCCCCGAACGTCCGCCCGGGGAATCCCCACTGCAGACGTCCGGCGACACAATCGCGCCCTGCGTTTCAAATATCAAGTGATATTTGAAACGCGATCGTAATGGTATCTATCTCAAATATCAACTGATATCCTGCCTGCCATGAACATGTCCTCCCTTCCCCCGCGGCTGAGCCGCGAAGAAAGCCGACAGCAGACCCGCGCCCATTTGCTCGCCGCGGCGAAACGGCTGTTCGTCGATCGCGGGTTCGCCGGCACGTCGCTCAGGGATATCGCGGCCGAGGCCGGTTATACGCAGGGCGCGTTCTATTCGAATTTCGCGAGCAAGGAGGAACTGTTCGTCGAACTGATGCGGGAGCGTTCGACGACGCAGGTGGCCGACATCGCGCGGGCGCTGAGCGACCCGTCCGCGTCCGGGGAGGACATCCTGAATGCGCTGGATGTCTGGTCGCGGACCGTCGATGCCGAGCCCGAGTGGTCGGTGCTGGGCGTCGAATTCAAGCTTCAGGGGCGGCGCAACCCCGCTTTCGCCATCGCGTCGCAGGCATTGCTGGACGCCCATCGCGATGGCCTCGCCTATTGCATCGAGCAGATTTTCGCGCGGCTGAAGAAAGTGCCGCCCGAACCGCCGGCCGTCCTGGCCATTTCGTTCATGGGGCTCTCGCAAGGCCTGGCGCTGCAGCAGTCGATCCTGTCCGAGGTGCCGATCGGGCACATGATCATGGTGTTCCTGCGTAGCCTCCTGGCCACGGCCGAGCCCGTGCGTTGACCGTAAAGGTCACTCGCGACCGGGAAGTGACAGGCTCCACGATGGAGCCGGATCGCGCGTGATGCCGTGCGGGCCATTGCGGCCGCTCGACGCACGCGAGGGCGCCGTATCCGGGCAGCGCCGCGGCACCGCCGCTCACGAACGCCGAGATGCCGCGGTGATGCGCCGCCTGCGGATGTACAGCATCAGGCCCGCAGGAGCTCCTCGGCGACCTGTTCGAACGGCACCCGCCCTTGTCGACGCTCGACGGCATCGTCACTCCCGAAATCGATGTGCCCGCTGTTCAGCCCGTGATTCAGTTCGATGAATCCGTTGATCGCCGCACTGGAGAACGGATTCATCGCGAGTACGCCAGCCCACTCCGAAGGCGCGAGCGCCATGGGCCTCACCGGTCGATCGAGCGCGCGCGCAAAGATCGCCGCGATGTCGGCAGGCGAATAGGCAGCCGGCCCTTCCAGGCCGATCTTGCGGATGCCTGTCCAGTCTTCACGCAGCAAATCCGCCGCGACCCGGCCGATGTCCTCGGTTGCGACCATCGGAATGGCGCGCTCCACCGGCACGAGCAGGCTCGGCAGGATGCCCTGCGTACGCACCGGCTCGACGACGCGCGCCCAGTTCTCCATGAAGTACGCCGCGCGCAGGAACACGACCGGAATGCCCAGCTCGGCCAGTCGTTGCTCGGCCGTGCGGTTGGTCGCGATCACGCCGGTGCCGCTCGGCCGGTCCGCACCGACCGACGACAGCAGCACGAGTTTCGGCAAGCCCGCCGCGCGTACCGCTTCGGCAACGGCGCGCGCCGTCACGTCCGCGTGTTCGAACAGGTTCTCCAGCGCATAGTTGGGCGGCTTGACCAGATACGTACCGCACGCACCGGCAAAGGCACGCGTCAATGCAGCGGAATCGGCCAGATCGGCAACGGCCACTTCCGCGCCCTGTTCAGCCCAGCGCGCCGCCTTCGCGCGATCGCGCACGACCACGCGCACCGCGACGCCCGCATCGATCAGGGCCTGGGCCGCAACGGCGCCCGTGCGGCCGGTGACACCCGTGACAACAAACATATTTTCCTCCGACAGCCGCCCCACCCGTTGGAGCGATGGCTTCGATGATGTACGCTGGCTTCACATAACTCAAATGCATACCAATCATGTCCAGCATGCACGAAGTGGATTTGCGCGCCGTCGATCTCAACCTGCTCAAGCTGCTCGACGCATTGCTCAAGGAACGCAGCGTCACGCGCGCCGGCGTGCGGCTCGGCCTGACGCAACCGGCGGCAAGCCGCGCGCTGGGCCGGCTGCGCACGCTGCTCGACGATCGTGTCGTCGTGCGCACGCCGAAGGGGCTGGAGTTCACGCCGCGCGCGGCGTCGCTCGCGCTGCGCGTGTCGCGCGTGCTGGCGGAAGCGGCCAGCATCGTCGCGCCTGCGGAATTCGATCCGGCCACCGCCCGCGGAGAGTTCTCGATCGCGAGCCTCGATCACATGGCACTGACGCTGATACCTGACGTGAATGCGCGGCTGGAGCAGCGCGCGCCAGGCATGGATCTCGTCGTGCCGCCGTCACGCGGCAACAACGTCGAACGCGTGGCGGACGGCACGGCCGGTATCGCGCTCGGCGCGTTCGACGACGATACGCTGCCCGCCGGCATCTATCGTCGCAAGCTCTACGACGACAGCCTGGTCTGCATCGTGCGCAACGGGCATCCGGTGTTGTCGTCGCGGCTGACGCCGAAGCGTTTCGCGGCGCTGTCGCACGTGCTGGTGACGATCGGCGGCCGCGGTGGCGAGCAGGTCGACGCGGCGCTCGCGCGGCAAGGGCTGCAGCGACGCATCGCGATGCGGTTGCCGCATTTTCTGGTAGCGCCGATGGTGGTCGCGAAAAGCGACATGACCGTGGTGCTGCCGCGCCGTCTCGCGCAACACGTCGCGCAGTCGATGCCGGTCACGCTCGCCGAACTGCCCGTCGACGTGCCGCCGTTTGCGTTGACGATGATCTGGCACGAGCGCACGCACGACGATCCGGCGTACGGGTGGCTGCGCGCGCAGATCGCGGAAATTGCGCAGGAGATGGCGCCGTAGCGCTCGACCGCTCCTGGCGTAGGGCAATCACCCAACCGATGCATGCCGCGCGTGCGCGAACACGCGGCGATTTCCGTGCACCGTCCTGCTGCGCGATCGCGAGCCTGCGGCCCGTCACGTCCGGTTTCCGCTGATCGCCCGCATCGCGTCTGCACGGCATGCGAAAGCACCTGACCCTGGCCGACGCGCTTTCACCCGATGAAGCCAACTGATCTCGGAAAAATGGCGACCAGCTCTATCGCCTATTCAACATTCCGGCGCGCATCTACGTAGTGCAGCATTGCCATACTATTGGCGCCGCCGTTCGCAAGCAGGCCGAGATTTGCACTCGCGCGCAGTTTTGTCGCCCCCAACCGGATCGTTTTCATGGATGGTTTCACTACACGTTACCGTCCGCGATCCGCTCAAGCAGGTAACGCAAAATTTACCGGTGTACATCGGCGGCGCGACGAGCCGGCCGATGACGCCGTGCTTTACGCACCCCAAATCGACCTTCCGTTACTTCGGGCGTTGGGACAGGGCGGTCGCAAGCGCGTTTCCGAAGTGTTCGACGGCCCCGTCGAAGCGCGACGCACCTACATCGAAAACCCAATGCCGCAGTGAAGGTAACGCAGCAAGCCCCAGTTCCGCGATCCGGTACCGTGTGGCTATCGTGGCCAGCACAGCCATCACCATGACTTCCGGCATCCCTTCGGTGGCTGCGGTCGCCAACCCGCCGTCGAGTACGCTCGGCGCGAAAGCTACACTCCGCGCACCCTGCTGCATCGCCGTTCGGGCCGCCGTGGCGGCGGCATTCGCGGTTACGGCAATCGTCCAGCTTGCGGGTTCACCAAGCCCGACCAGTAGCAGGCTACCCGCCTCGATGCCCGCGGGTGGGCGGCTGATCAACAGCGTTTCCATCGGCGCTGCCAGAAAGTAACCTTCGCGCCGCAACCCAGTGAGCGCCCCTGAAAGCGCGAGGTCGAGATGGCGTAGTCCGCCCGTCGGCCCCTCACCTGCCGCCTCGCGAGCAAACATGCAACCACATGAAAGATCGACCTGTGCACCCACGCCATCCCATGCAGCAACCTCGAAGGTCACATCACGCCAACTGCCGATGATCTGTCGAAGAACCATATCGTCTCTCCCGTGAGCTCAGGACGCGGCTGGGTCACCTTCGATCCTGATGATCAACAGTAACCCCCGTGCGTGCAATAGACCAACATTGGCGTGCGGTCCGGATCAGCGGTTTGTGCTGATCGGGATTTCCCCTAGAAGGCTTCCCGTTCACGCGAAGTCGAAGCGGCGACCTACGCAACGCTGCCGATGAGCTTCAACAACGCAGTGTGATCGACCGCGAGATCGGCCGAATTGTCGAAGTGACGCAGATAGCGCGTCGCAAATGCGTCCGTGGACGTGCGGTCCAGCTTGAGCAATTCCTGCGCTCTTGCCACGACCACCGTCGGCGTCAGATCCAGTTGCCCCTCTTGATCCAGCGCTTCGTCCAGCATGACGATGAGTCGGCTGAGCGGCTCCAGCCACTTCATCGAATCGTCGAAGGCGATCACTTGCAGAAAATCGCCGGCGGATTGGTACCCATGGACTTTCTCGTACTCTCGACGCTCAAGTTCGACCAGTGTTCGGTGCAAATCGAGAAGCGCGGTCCGGATGTGGGCGCAGTGTTCTGCCCGGTGGGAATGTGTTCCAGTATTCATATCGGTACACCTGTTCGAACAGCCATACATGACATTTCGCGTCGGGCGCTCGCGCCACCCGACGCTCTGACTCTCGCGATGACGGACACGGCCTTATGGCTTGGCGCAACGCAGTCAGCGCACCACACGCGAGGCCTTGATGCGATCCGCCACGACCTCCGCGACCGCCAGTACCGTCGGATTGGTTGCGACCGACGGCACACGAGGCATGATGGAAGCATCCCCGACATATAAGCCACTGACACCCCGAACCCGACCACCGTCGTCGACCACTGCCCGAGGATCATCCGCACTCCCCATCGGAGCGGTCGACGTCATGTGCAAGTACGTCTGCACGTGTTCGCGGAGAAATGCCCTGATGTCGTCACGGGTTTTCACGTTGGGCCCGGGCGAAATCTCGGCATCCAGATACTGCGAAAAGGGCTCCGTCGACGCGATGCGCCGCGCCGTTTCCACCGCATCCGCAAGCTTTTCAAGGTCCTTGCCGTTCGCGAGAATACCTGTCTCGATCCGAGGAGGCGTCTTGGGATCACGCGAGACCAGTGTGAGTCGCCCCCGGGAATCGTCCTCGGGCGTCGCGACCGCGAGGCTCATGGAAAAGACCATGCCGCCGCCGTCCGACGACATTGCCTCCAGCATCGTGATGTGACTCGGGATGATGTGCAGATCGGGAGCGCCTTCGGTTCGCCTCCCGCTTCGGGCGAACAGGAGCGCGGAGATCGGCGGCACGGTGGCGCCCATTTTCTTGGCTGTAGTGGAGAAAACTACGCCACTGGCCGGCTGTTGCATATAGCTTTGCCCTACCGGCAAATCGGCGACCGTGTCGATGCCAAGGGCGCCCAATTCGTCCGCCGGGCCGATTCCGGAACGCAACAGCACGGCGGCCGACCCGATCGTCCCGGCCGTCAAGACAACATTCTCGGCCGCGATCTCTTCCCCGTCTGCAAGCCTTACTCCTGTCGCGACTTGCCCCGAGAACGTAACGACATCGATCAGGACACCGCCACGAACGGTGAGATTCGGGCGCTTCCACACCTCGTCGGTCAGATACGCGAGTGCCGCACCGAACCGGATCCCTTCCCGGGTGATATTCATCGGGTAGCGGCCGACGCCGAAGTGTGCCTTACCGTTGAAGTCATCCACCTCCGGAAAGCCTTGGGCCTTCGCCGCCTCGATGAATGCCGCATGCGACGGGCTCAGTTCCTTCCCATCCCACCGTCGTACCGGAACCGGACCATTGCGCCCATGGAGGGATGCGTCGCCATGGTCGTCGGATTCGATCTTCCGGAAATAGGGCAGAACATCGTCATAGGACCAGTTCTCGAGTCCCCTGTCGACCCAGTGCTGGAGATCCGTGGGGAGGGCACGCACAAAGACGCCGGCGTTGATCGACGACCCGCCGCCGAGGACACGCGCGCGAATCTCGACCGGCTGCCCGTCGACATGCGATGCGCTGTCGTCCCAGAGGATCTCCGCGGTCCCGCCGACCGTGAATCCCTGGCTGACAGCAGCGGGAGCTGCGTCCGGGTGAAAAACGGAACCGGCTTCCAGCAGCAGAACCGATATCGACGGATCTTCACTGAGCCGTGCGGCCATGACGCAGCCCGCGGCCCCACCGCCGGCCACGATGAAGTCGAATTGCTTTTCTTCACGCATCTATAACACTCCTGACTGATGACACTTGTCGCTCAACGCCGGTCGACGGAGTACTTTCCCGCACCCGTCACGCACAGCAGTATCAACCCGCCCATGATGCTGATGTTCTTGTAGAAATGAATCATGTTGTCGTATTGCACGGCGCCAGTCATGTTCCAGTAGTGGTGACCGACAATCGCCGTACCCAATGTGTAGAGCGCGAGCAACAAGGCTAGCGGTCGCGTACGGAACCCAACCACCAGCGCGATGCCGACAACGAGCTCCATCACCACGGCGATGATCGTCGACAACTCGGGTGCGGGTACGCCACTCGATGTCATATATGCGACGGCGCCCGAAAACCCTGTCAGCTTCGACCAGCCGAACATCACGAAGAGCACCATCAACAGAATGCGAGCGACGAGAATCAACTCGTCCTTGCGGTTTTCAAACAGTGTGTCACGCACGATTTTTCTCGATAAAGTAAATGTCGCCTCACATGGCACCCGACGCTTCCTTACGGAGCCGGTCAGGACCACAACTTTGGCGTTTCAATGCCGCGCAAATCGAACACCAGTACTTCAGCACCGTGACCTCGCGTGAAGCGCAGTGTTCGTTCACCGCGGATCCGTGCGCCGTCACCTTCGCCAAGTTCAATGCCGTTCACGGCAATCGCACCGTGCGCCACGTGCACATACGCGTAACGATTGCCGGCAAGTTCGAGCTCGGCGCTTTCGTCGCCGTCGAATAGTCCGGCATAAACGCGGGTGTCCTGTTGCAGCGTCAGCGATTCGTTCGCACCGTCGGGTGACAGCACCAGGCGCAGCACGCCACGCTTCTGCTCCTCACCGAAGTGACGTTGCTGATAGCGTGGCGGCGTGCCTTTCATGGCCGTTGCGATCCACACCTGAAGGAGGTGTACGGGCACACTCGTCGAATGGTTGAATTCGCTATGGGCGATGCCCGTTCCGGCGCTCATCACCTGAATGTCACCGGGTACGATCACCGATCCGGTGCCCATCGTGTCCTTGTGCTCCAGCGAGCCCTCCAGCACGTACGTGAAAATCTCCATGTCACGGTGCGGGTGCTTGCCGAATCCTTGCGCTGGCATGATCCGGTCGTCGTTGATCACCAGCAGGTCGGAAAAGCCGCTTTGCTCCGGGTCGTAATAGCTCGCGAACGAAAACGTGTGACGCGTGCTGAGCCAGCCGTGCTCCGCTCGTCCGCGTTGATCTGCATGTCTAATCTCGAGCATCGTGTTCCTCCTTGCGTGGACGAGATGGCTCGATCACTATGCCCGTTCGGTTCATGCTGCGGAAGCAACAAATCTGATAACCGTCCTCTCAAATTCAAGAAGCAGGCATGGCGCTGGATTCGGGATCCACTCGATCAGTCAACGACCGACCGCATGAAGAATGAGCCCGCGCGCCCGAGGTCTTACGTCTGGTCGGGAAATTGCGGACATCGCGATGAACCTGGACGACTCGTCGCGTGTGCAGCCCGTCAAGGCGGACAGGAAATGAATTGCTATCTTGATCAGATCGATCGGTAAAGCCCGATATGCATTGCAATCGAGCAGCCTGCTCCAGGGCTTGCCATTGAGCACTCAATTGCTGTCGAAGGAAACGGAAGAATTGGAATCGATCTTATTCCGCACCGCGTATCCTGCTCAGGACCGACACCAAGGTCCGTCGGATCGCACCCGATTTCGATCTCGTATCTGCACGACGCAAGCTGCAGGATCGGTCCCGGAACGCTGGCCCGGTTAAGCGGGTCAAGCGTGCGAATCCGGTGCCCCGGCCCCGTTCACGACATCACTCAACTTCGTGTCCCAGTACGCCTGGCAAAAGTCGAGATACGCCCTGACGACCGACGACGGATGTCGGTGTGACGGAAACAGCAGGTTCAGCTCGACAGCAGGAAACGGATAGTCGTCCAGTACCGAAACGAGCCTGCCTTTACGCAGCTCGTCCCAGACAAGAAACGGCGGGAGTTCGCTCACGACATGCCCCTCGAGCACACGGTCGCGCAGATGTGAGTAATCGTTCGTCGACAGCACCGGGCGCGGATGGAATTTCGTGTCGCCGAGGTGCCAGACAGGTGGCGCATACGCACCGCGCCCCCAGGTCGCGCACGGCAAACGATGCAAGTCTTCCGGCGTCTCCGGCCGGCCGTAGCGCTCCAGCAACGCGGGGCTCGCGACGAGCCGATGCCGATAGGTTGTGATCTTGCGCGCGACCATCGACTCCTGTTCAATTGCTCCGACACGCAAGGCCACATCGATACCGTCGAGAATCAGGTCGACACGGCGCTCGGTCGTATGAACGAACAGGCGAATACCCGGATAACTCGCTTGAAACTCGCCGAGCAGATCCCACCAGACTTCGAACGTCGGCGGCAACGACAAGCGCAGGAACCCTTTCAACTCGTGCTGCGCGCCCACCACCGACTCCCGCGCCTCGGCCAGCGCTTCGATGCCGCGACTGGCGTGCTCGTAGAGCCGCACGCCGGCGTCCGTCAATCGCGTACCGCGCACTGAACGCTCGAGCAATTGCACGGCCAGTTCGCTTTCGAGGGCCCTGATCCGGCGACTCAGTGTCGGAAGCGGGATACCCGTACGTACCGCCGCTGCCGACAGGCTGCCGGCCTGCACGACGATCACGAACATCTCAACAGCATTCAGATCCATATCAGCCTTTCGAATTTGAGAGGGAGGTTATCAGATTTGTCGATTCCACATCGCGATTCGAACAGGCACAGTGACCAGTCAAACCGACCGGCATTCAAGCTGGCCGGGACAGCAACGGAGTTCACATGACTGCACGACGCGACGTACCCGGTATCCGGGCATACGACGGCCCGGCCGGCGGCTGGGGCGCCCTCCGGGCAACGGCGGAGGCGGTCCGCACGCAGATGGAATCGCTCAAGGCACCGATCACGCTGCTCAGGACCAATCAGCCTGACGGGTTCGACTGCCCCGGCTGCGCGTGGCCCGACAAGGAACACAAGTCGACGTTCCAGTTCTGCGAGAACGGCGCGAAGGCCGTCACGTGGGAAGCGACAACCAAGCGTGTGACGCCCGGGTTCTTCGCGGCGAACACCGTGTCATCGCTGCTGCGCATGTCGGACTACGAACTGGAGAACATGGGCCGGCTCACGCATCCGCTCGTCTACGATCGCGCGACCGACACGTTCCGCGCGATCGAATGGGACGACGCGTTCGCGCGCATCGGCGAAGTGCTGCGCGCGCTGCCGCCCGAGCAGGTCGAGTTCTATACGTCCGGCCGCGCGTCGAACGAGGCGGCGTATCTGTTCCAGCTGTTCGCCCGCGAATACGGGACGAACAACTTTCCCGACTGCTCGAACATGTGCCACGAGCCGACGAGCGTCGGCTTGCCCCAGTCGATCGGCATCGGCAAGGGAACGGTATCGCTGGAAGATTTCGACGTATGCGACCTGATCATCTCGATCGGCCACAACCCGGGAACCAACCATCCTCGCATGATGGGTACGTTGCACGAAGCCGCGCGCCGCAACGTACCCATCATCGTGTTCAATCCGCTTCGCGAGCGTGCGCTCGAACGCTTCGCCGATCCGCAGAATCCCGTCGAGATGGCCACCTATGGTTCTACGCGCATCGCGTCGACCTACTTTCAGGTCAAGGCCGGCGGCGACGCAGCCGCGCTCAAGGGCATCATGAAGGCGCTGCTGGCCCTGGACGCCGCACAAGGCGACGTGCTGGACCGTGCGTTCATCGCCGAGCACACCGAAGGCTTCGACGCGTTCGCCGCCGATCTCGTCGCGACCGGCTGGGACGCAATCGAGCGGGAAAGCGGGCTCGCTCGCGTGGCACTCGAACAGGTGGCGAACGCCTATGCAAAGGCGAATGCGACAATCGTCACCTACGGGATGGGCATCACCCAGCACAACACGGGCACGGCGAACGTACGCCTGATCGCCGACCTGCTGCTGTTGCGCGGCAATATCGGCAAGCCCGGCGCAGGCATCTGCCCGCTGCGCGGTCACTCGAACGTGCAGGGCAACCGGACGGTGGGCATCACAGAAAAGCCCTCGGCCGAATTCCTGAAGAACATCGAGGACGTGTTCGGTTTCGAGCCGCCGCGTGCGCACGGCCACGATGCCGTCAAGGGCATGCAGGCGATGATCGATGGCACGGCCAAAGCGCTGATCTGCCTCGGCGGCAATTTCGCGGTCGCGCTGCCTGACGCCGGGCAATGCTTTCCGGCGATGGGGAAGCTCGACCTGAGTGTCCACCTCGGCACCAAACTCAATCGCTCTCATCTGCTGGTCGCGAAAGAGACCTTCGTGCTGCCCTGCCTCGGGCGCACCGAGCTTGACGTGCAGGCAGGCGGCCCGCAATCGGTGACGGTCGAGGATTCGATGTCGATGGTCCATGCGTCGTCGGGCAAGCTCACGCCGGCGTCCGAACATTTGCGCTCGGAACCGGCGATCGTCGCCGGCATGGCGCACGCGACGCTGCCGAACAGCAAGGTCGCCTGGCTGAACCTGATCGCCGACTATGACGAGATCCGCACGTTGATCGAACGAACCGTACCGGGATTCGAGAACTTCAACGAACGGATCAGGGCTCCGGGAGGATTCCGGCTGCCGCTGCCGCCGACCGAACGCCAATGGCCGACGGCGACCGGCAAGGCGATGTTCTCGGTATTCAGCGGCGTCGAGGAAGATGCCCCCGTTCACGGCGACGACATCCTGCGCCTCGTGACGCTGCGCAGCCACGACCAGTACAACACCACGATCTACGGGCTCGACGACCGCTATCGCGGCGTGTTCGGCCGACGCGACGTGTTGTTCATGAACGAGGCCGACCTGGCCGCATGCGGGCTCGAACACGGCGACCTGGTCGACATCGAGACCGTCACACCCGGCGGCCGGCCGATGCGGCTCGAGAAGATCACCGCGATCGCGTACGACATCGCCGTGGGATCCGTCGGCGCGTATTACCCGGAAGCGAACGTACTCGTCCCGCTCGACTACATCGACAAGGAAAGCGGCACGCCGTCGTACAAGTCGGTCCCGGTTCGCGTAGTCCGGTCGCAAACGATATGAACCGGTGGCAGGCGCGCCGGCTAAATCAGTACGAAGCGCGGTCGGCCGCGGCTCGCTGAACCGCCGTGCCTACGCAGCCCGGCAGAATCCGCTCGGCCGGCCAGACTGTCCCGCCGCCATGATCGATTGACTCGCGAGCGCCCACGCAATGCCCTTACATTGCATGGCCGCACAGCTCGAGGATCGAGCGGGCGGCCCGCATCACATCGAACACGTTCCCGAGAGGCGCCTCCGGATCCCGCCTCGCGCCGCGTACATCGGATGAGGTTGCCCTCACTATCGACGTCAGCGCGCAACATTCATCGCCCCCCCCACTCCACGATGCGTCACCTTCCTGATCTCGAAGCCTGGGCGATCTTCGTACGTGTCGCCGAAACCGGTTCGTTCTCGAAAGCTGCGGCGCTGCTCGGTATGTCGCAACCGACCGTATCGAAAGCAATCGCCCGCCTCGAACAGCGACTCCGCACGACGCTACTGTACCGAACACCGCGTAAGCTTTCGCTCACGCCGACCGGCGAGGTGCTGCGCGACCGCACGATAAAACTGCTCGCGGACGCGGAATGCATCGAGTGCGACGCGTCCGCATACGCACTCGAGCCGCACGGCCTCGTCCGGATCAATGCACCCATGTCGTTCGGGGTCCACCATCTCGCGCCGGTGCTGCCCGCATTTCTCGAACGCTATCCGCACGTCGATATCGATCTCGTGCTGACCGATCGTCTAGTCGACATCGTGTCGGACGGCTTCGACATCGCCATCCGCATCGCCAAGCTGGACGATTCGACACTGCGCGCCCGCCCGCTGTGTCCGGTGCGCCGATCACTCGTTGCGTCACGCGCCTATCTCGACAAATACGGCAGCCCGGCACACCCGCGCGATCTGGGGCAGCACCTCATCCTTCTCTACACGAACCTGCCAACACCCGAATCCTGGCACTTTCGCAACACGAAGTCGGGCGAAGAATTCTTGGCGCCCGTGCGCGGGCGTATTCGCAGCAACAACGCTGAGGTGATCATGCCCGCATTGATCGGCGGGCATGGCCTCGCACTGCAACCCGAGTTCGTGATTTGGGAGACGTTGCAGCGAGGTGAACTGGAAATCGTGATGCAAGACTGGGCGATCTCCGACATCAACATCAACCTCGTCACGCCGCCTGGCATGCTGCGCCCGGCGCGTGTCACGTTGCTGCTCGACTTTCTCGCCGAGTGCTTCGCGCAAGCACCATGGACGTTCTCCGAGCTTTGATGTGTCGATACCGCGCTGGCAAGAAAGCCATCTACGATCCGTGCCGTTGCGATGCCTCGCCTTTACCTGGCCGGAATAGATCAGCGCCCGATCAAAACGCCTCGCGCGCCCTTATTTCTCTTGTAAGACGGTATGGTTTTTCATTTCAGCGGCCATGTTCGAGATTTGTTCTCGCAGCGCCGCGTGCAGATAACGCACGGTCGGCGAGAATTGCCGGCGGTGCGGACATACGAGGTTCAGCGGCGCAGGCTCGCCAGGCTGATCCGGAATCAACACCTCCAGCCGCCCGCTCGTGACGTCATCGCAGACGTCGAGCCATGACTTGTAGGCAACACCGAGCCCCTCCACCACCCAGCGACGCGCAACGTCCGCGTCGTCGCAAAGCAGTTCTCCGTTGACCGCCACCAGCCGGCGCACGCCGTTGACGGGAAATACCCATCGGTCGTACACGCGGCCGCCGAGCGCGAATAGCAGGCACTTGTGCATGGCAAGCTCGTCGAGCGAGGCCGGGCGACCATGGCGTGCCAGATAGGCCGGCGATGCGACCAGCACGCGCCGGTTGCTCTCCGCGAGCGGCAACGCCACATAGCTGGCGGTTTCTGCCACGCCATAGCGAATCGCGACGTCGACCGGATCGCGGAACACGTCCGCCACGTAATCCGACAGCGACAGCTTCAGAACCAGCTTCGGATGCGCGTCGCGAAACGCCGTCAGCCATGGCAGCAGCACGTTTCGCCCAAGATCCGACGGCGCGGAGATCTTCAGCACGCCCTGCAGTTCGTGGCGCTCCCCATGCAGGCGCTCCCGCCCCTCCCTGAGCGCCGACAGCACTTCCTGCGCATAGGGCAGGTATTGCTCGCCCTCCGACGTGAGCTTCAGGCTACGCGTCGACCGCGCAAACAGGCGAATGTCCAGCTCCCGCTCCAGCCGCTGAATCGCCGCACTGACCTGCCCCGGAAGCAGGTCGGCCTCACGGGCGGCGTTGGAGAAGCTGCCCAGCGCCGCCGTACGCACGAAGAGTCCAAGGTCGTCAATCCGGATCATTTTCATTCCAACAGTGAAAGTTCTACCCGATTTTCCTGGTTTTTCATCCGTGTTGCAGTGCCGAAAATACGATCCACTCGTCGACGGCGGCGATAGCCACCGGTTTCCGACCGCTCTCCACATTGACTGGAACATGCCGCATGAAAGCCATTGTCTATACGCAGCACGGCCTCCCGGCCACCCACCCCAACGCGCTCTACGAAGCGGAGTTGCCCCTGCCCGAGCCGGGGCCGAGGGACCTGCTCGTCAGGATCCGGGCAATCGCCGTGAACCCCGTCGACACCAAGGTCCGGAAGGGATCGCCGACCGACGAGCCGCGCGTGCTGGGCTGGGATGCGGTTGGCACGGTCGAGGCCGTGGGTCGCGACGTTTCGCTGTATCAGCCGGGCGACGATGTTTACTACGCCGGGTCGATCACGCGAGCCGGTGCCTATGCGGAGTACGGGCTGGTGGACGAACGAATTGCCGCGCGCAAGCCCGCCAGCCTGAGCGATGCTCATGCCGCCGCCCTCCCGCTGACATCGCTCACCGCATGGGAGTTGCTGTTCGACCGTCTCGGCGTGGCCGAGGAAAGCGGCGAAGGCGATGCCATCCTGATCGTCGGTGCGTCCGGCGGCGTCGGGTCGATCCTGACGCAGCTCGCGCGGCGCCTCACCCGGTTGCGCGTCATCGGCACGGCCTCGCGCCCGGAAACGCAGGCCTGGGTCCGGGAATTGGGTGCCCACGACGTCATCGATCATTCTCGATCCCTGGTCGACGGGCTGCGGGAAATCGGCGTACCCCACGTACGTTATGTTGCGAGTCTCACGCAGACGGATAGTCACTATGCGCAGATCGTCGAAGCGCTCGCCCCTCAGGGGCGGCTTGGTGTCATCGACGATCCGGCGACGCTCGATGCAGTGCCGCTCAAGCGCAAGGCCATCTCGCTGCACTGGGAGCTGATGTTCACTCGCTCGCTCTTCGAGACGCCGGACATGATCCGCCAGCACGACATCCTCGACCGCGTCGCCACCCTGATCGACGACGGCACGCTTCGTACGACGATGGGCGAGCACTTCGGGGTCGTCAATGCGGAAAACCTCCGCCGCGCGCACGCCCTGATCGAAAGCGGCCGCGCGCGCGGCAAGATCGTGCTCGAGGGGTTCTGAGCACGGCAACACCGCGTCGGCATTCGATGCCGCGCCGGCAGCCGGATTCCCTCAACGACAGGAAAATAACCATGCGCCATTCGCGCCGGCATTCCACGCCAATCCGCTACCACCTGACATCACTCACGCTTGCCAGTGCGCTCGCGTTGTGGAGCGTTGCGCCTTACGCCTCGAGCATCACCGCGACGCCTGCGGCAAAGGTCGCGCTGACACCGTCCGACACCCGGTCAACCCCGGGTACCCTGGATGCCGTTGCCACGTTCAACGATGCGATGCCGACCGGCGTCACGGTTTCCGAATCGGGCCGAATCTTCGTCAACTTTCCGCGCTGGGGGGACGACGTGCCGTTCACCGTCGGCGAACTGCGGCACGGCAAGGTCGCCCCGTATCCGGATGCCGAGGTCAATCGCGCGGACGACCGGAATCCGGCCGATCACTTCCTGAGCGTCCAGAGCGTGGTGGCGGACGGTCGCGGCCGCCTCTGGGTGCTCGATACGGCTGCGCCGAATTTTTCCAACCCGGTCGCGGGCGGCGCGAAGCTCGTCGCTATTGACCTGAAGCAAAATCGGATCGTGAAGACCATCGTCTTTCCCGGCAACGTCATGCGCGCACAAACTTATGTCAACGACGTGCGCTTCGACTTCCGCGTCGGCAAGGCGGGGGTCGCCTATGTGACGGACTCGTCGCTCACGGGTACTGGCGGCATCATCATCGTCGATCTCGACACCGGCAGCGCAATGCGACGCCTCACGGGTGACGTATCGACATCGGCCGATCCGCATTTCGTACCTGTCTTCGATGGCGAACGCATGATGACCCGCGATGCCGACGGCAACACCCGGCCTTTCTCGGTGGCTTCGGACGGCATTGCCCTGTCACCGGATGGGAAGACGCTGTATTACTGCCCGCTCTCCAGTCGTCGTCTCTACGCGGTATCGACGGCAATGCTGCGTGATGCCTCCGTCAGCGACACCCAGCTGTCGGCGGCCGTCCGGGATCTCGGCGAGAAAGGCGCATCCGACGGGCTCGCGGCAGACGCGAACGGCACCGTGTACGCCGGCGACTACGAGCACAATGCGATCCGCAAGCGCTCACCCGGTGGAGTGTGGACGACCGTCGTGCACGACTCCCGCATTCTGTGGCCCGACACGCTGGCCATCGGCCCTGACGGCTACCTGTACTTCACGGCCAATCAATTGCCGCGGCAGGCCGGATTCCATAGCGGTAAGGATCTGCGACAAAAGCCGTACAGGCTCTTTCGTACGCATATTGGTATCGCCCCCGCTCCGGCACATTGATCCTCCGGGGGCGAACACGACACATGTGATCCTGCGCCGAATACAGGTACATCAACGATGTTTGACAACCGAATTGCCGGGCGGATTCGTCCGGCGTGACGCCTCGATGATCGCCCATGCACGTTAAGAGACACGCGCCGTGTGCGCCGACTTTCGCACCGGCCATGCGCGTGCACCCTGTTTCCCAGGCCTGCTTGTTCGCTACCTGCCGGCGTGGCACGCCCGGGCTTGACGCGTCTACTTTCACGACGACTGCGGCCTCGTCTCGTCAATCAACGGACTCGCCTGGCACGTGGACGACAGTCGCGGAAACAGTTGCTCTGCGTTGCCACGATAAATGGCATGGCGTTGGTCGGGTGTCAGCGGGAATGCATGAAGCATCTCGGTAAACGCCAGCGAGCTACTTTTCGGTGCATAAGGCCAATCGCTGCCGAAGGTGATATGAGTCGGATCGGCAAACGCGAGAAGCGCGGGCATTGCATACGGACTGCTCGATAGCGCGGTGTCGAAGTAGAAGCGCCTGAGCCGTGCAAGCCCGCCGTCGCGGCTACCGTCTGGCGAAACGACGCGAGCGATGCGCTGGGCGGCGTAAGGAATGAATCCGCCGGCATGAGAAAGAATGATTCTTACGTTGGGGAATCGTTCGAGCCAACCTGACTTCGCGACGTTGATGGCGGCACGCGTCGTGTCGAGCAGAAAGTCGGCAGCATAAGGCGGTATTCCGGGCACGGGTTCGGCAGGCAAATCCCCCGGATGAACAAACACCACCGCATGCCGACGATTCAACTCGTCGAAGAGCGGTGCCCATGACTCGTCGCCAAGATATGTCCCTCGCACGCTGCTGATCAGCACGACACCATCCGCGTTGAGCTGGTCAAATGCATGCTTCGCTTCAGTAATGGCGCCCTCGACGTCAGGCAGTGTCAGTGTTGCAAAGAAGCCGAAGCGGCCCGGGTATCCGGCGACGATGTTCGCGGCGAACTCGTTGACCTCCCGCGCTTTCTCACGTGCTTCAACATCATCACCGAGATGAACTCCCGGAGTGGAAACGGAGAAGATGCCGGTTGCAATACCCGATGCGTCGATGAGGTCCAACGCCGCCTCTTCACTCCACGATGGAATCGCAAGCCCGCCGGCCGTGATGCCGCGCTGAGTCAGCCACGCTGCATAGGTCGGGGGCACGATGTGGTGATGCGTATCAATCTTTCCTGCCATATACCAAACCTCACAAATAATTTCGTCATGCAGATCATTACAATCAGACTGGTCGGTCTGGAATTTTTCGAAACAGATTGACCTGAGTGCTCCCCTGACACCACGCCTGATCAGTTGACGGCCTCCGAATGGCAAGTGATCCGACACTGACTCACTTGCCACCCGGCGTTCATTACAAAACGGATGTCAGATACTCACTCAGTCGCGCATTGAACTTTTTCGCTGTTTCACTGGAGATGAAGTTGAATCCGTGAACAGCGCCAGCCACCACCTCCATCGAAATCGGTACGCCAGCACAACTGAGCTTCTTGGCATACTCGAGACTTTCGTCGAGCAACAGATCGAGGCTGCCGACTGCAATGTAAGCGGGTGGCAGATTCTCGAAACTCGGCGCGTGCGACGGCGAGTAATATTGAATTTCAATATCCTCCACCTTTTTTTCGCCAAGAAGATATTTCCATCCGAAGTCGTTCACATCGTGGGTCCACACATACTCGCCGGCATATTTGTTTTTGACCTCGGCAGGATTGGCAGACGTCTTGTAGTCCAGCATCGGGAACAGCATGACCTGGTTCCTGGGGGTGATCTTTGTCTTGTCCCTCAAATAGTGACACAGCGAAGCAGTAAGACCGCCCCCTGCACTTTCTCCCATCACCGTTATTCTTTCCCGATCGATGCCAAGCTGTTCCGCGTTGTCATACACCCACGTGATGCCGGAAACACAGTCGTTCAGCGGTGTCGGGTACGGGTTTTCAGGAGCCAGCCGGTAATCCACCGCGACGACAACGCAGTGCAGCTTCGTGGCCGCCTCGTGGTGTTCGTTGTCATACAGGTCAGCGGACCCCGCTACATACCCACCGCCATGGATATAGAAGATCGCAGGCAACCGTTCATTTTCCGTGCCTTGCGAAGGACCGTATACGAGGACGCTCACATCTTCGTTTACCTGGACTTTTTTCCCGAAAAAAGTGTCGTCCACTTTCGAGCTGAACATGCGCACGGCAGCCCTCGTCGCCTCGACATCACTTTTTGTCCGCAATTTCAGGACAATCGGCGATTCAGTGACCGAACTTACCTGATCCTTCACAATGAGATGACTTGAATTGCTCATATATCTAAATCCTAAGTTCATATGAGATCGTCCGGCCGCTGCGTTCAAGGTCAACTGACGATGCAGTGATCCCACGCCGAACGCTAGCCCTGGACCGCTCTAACGACATCCTCTGCGTGTTTCACGCAGTGAAACTCATGGGGATAGTGCCGCCATCGCCCACCTGCACCAACGGTGACACACGCAAATCCAATGCGAAACAGGACACGCCGATGTCAGCGAGATAGTTTGGCCGCCAGTTCCGCTACGTGCTTACCCTGGTATCGCGCAATATCAAGTTCGTTGGCCGACGGCTGCCGTGTGCCGTCAGCACCCGCTAGCGTCGTTGCACCATAGGGTGTACCGCCCGTGATCTCGTCCATTTTCGTCAACCCTGCACAAGCATACGGGACACCGACGATCACCATTCCGTGATGCAACAGTGTGCTGTGAAAGGACGTAATGGTCGTCTCCTGACCACCGTGCTGCGTTCCGGTGGAAGCGAAGACACTGCCGATCTTGCCGACCAGCGCTCCCTTCACCCACAGCCCGCCGGTCTGATCGAGGAAGTTGCGCATCTGCGCAGCCATGTTGCCGAAACGGGTCGGCGTGCCGAAGATGATCGCATCGTAATCGGCGAGCTCGGCAGGCGTCGCGACGGCTGCGTCCTGATCGAGCTTCGCGCCGAAGGCGGCAGCCTGTTCAGCCGGAATCGTTTCCGGAACACGCTTGATGGTCACCTCCGAGCCGGAAACCGATTTCGCGCCGTCGGCCACCGCATTCGCCATCGTTTCGATATGGCCGTACATCGAGTAGTAGAGGACCAGAACTTTTGCCATGATTGCTCCCAAGGTAACGGGCGCTCCTCGTATCCCAAGCCGGATTCCGTCAGGGCGAGGAACTGCCTGGAGGGCGGCGGGGTTGTGTCTTCGTCCGCGACACCCCACCACCAATATTCGCGATCCTACGTATCGCGACGGCCTGCTTCGCACGCAATACGCGTGTGAGCGTCGTGCTTTAATGTGCAGTCATGCCGCCATCGGCAAGCCACACCGCACCGGTGACGAATGACGCTGCGGGAGAACACAGGAAAAGCACCACGCCGGCCATTTCCTCGGGTTCCGCCGCGCGCCCCATCGGGCTACTCGCCATCAGGGTTTGCGTCATCGCCGGATCGCTCAACCAGCGGTCCGTCATCGGCGTACGGATCAGACCTGGCGCCAGCGCATTCACACGGATTCTCTTGGTCGCGTAGTCGAGGGCCGCGGCCTTCGTCAAGCCGATCACCCCGTGTTTCGCCGCGGCATAAGGCGCCATTCCGGGATCTGCGATCACACCTGCGACCGAAGCCGTGTTCACGATCGCGCCGCCGCCCGTTTTGAGCATCGCTTCGATCTCGTGCTTGACGCACAGGAACACGCCCTTGAGGTCGACGGCGATCACCCGGTCAAAATCTTCTTCCGTCATGTCGGCGAAAGGCACCGTTCGCGGCAAGATCCCCGCATTGTTGAATGCGGCGTCGATCTTCCCGTAAGTCTGGACCGCCGTTGCCACGAGCGTGCGCACCGCGTCGGCATTGCTGACATCGGTCTTCACGAAGATCGCTTCGCCACCCAAGGCATGGATTTGCTCGACGGTTTCGTTGGCGCCCTGCCCCACATCGCCAATCACCAGCCGCGCACCGCGTTCGGCAAACGCGAACGCCGTGGCCCTGCCGATACCCGACGCCGCTCCCGTGATCAGGACTGTCTTGCCGGTGTAGTCGAATTGGTCATTACCCATTTTTCATCTCCTGCGTTAATGCAGCGCTCGTTGCCTATCGGAGCGAGCCGATGGTGACATCCTGTCTTCGGGATGTTCGCGCCTGGATCAGACCCGCACCACCAGCTTTCCATGTGCACGATTGCTGTCGATCCACTCGTGCGCTTCGCGTACTTCATCGAACGCGAACGTATGTTGAAGATGCGACGGCCAGCGATCCGCGGCGATGTCGTTGATGATCGAGTGCAGTGGCGAATGTGCCAGCGGGAGCGCACCTGAGCCAAGCAACTGCGCTGGAAAGAAGGCAAGCCGAACAGCCGGCGGCAGATCAGCCATCAGATTGAATTTTTCGAGAACCGGCGGGCCGCCAAGCATCCCGATCACTGTGACTGCGCCGAAGGGTTTCAATGTCCTTGCCGTATCACGCAGCGTTGACGCACCGACCACTTCCAATGCAGCATCAATCCCGTCGGGATGGAGCCGGAGCACCTCTCTGGAAATGGTCCCGCTGTCGACGATCACACTATCTGCGCCGGCGATGTGAAGCTGTTCGACGCGATCTTTCGAGCGTGTCGTCGCAATCACGTGCAGATCTTGGCCCTTCGCGTAGGTGACAGCCGCTAGCCCAATGGTCGATGTGGCGCCGCGCACGAGAATTGTCTGTCCCGACTTGATCTCCAGGCTTCGACTCAGCGCGCCCCAGATCGTCAAATAAGCGAGCGGCAATGCCGCGAGCTCCTCCCATGACAGTTCGGTACCGTCGAGGTCGATCACGTTGGTACGCAACACCGTCACTTCTTCGGCATAGGTACCGCGGCGACTAAACTGCAGTCCGCCCATTACGGTTGCAACGCGCTGGCCAACCCTGAACATACCGGACGGATCTTCGAGGATTTCCCCGACCGCCTCGACGCCGGGTACGCGCATGCCGTCGACAGGGCCCATCTTGCCCGCACGTAGGTAGGTCTCGACACGATTGAGGCCAAACGCACAGACCCGAACACGAACTTCATCTGCGTTAGGCGGAACGGGCGGGATGTCACGGAGTTGCAGGACTTCCGGTCCGCCGATACGGTCGATCACATGTGCTTTCAAGGCGCCTCCTTCGCAGTACCGTAGGCCTGACCGGTGCACCTGCACGATCGGTCAGGTCATTTGATTGAACATGGCCTCTGCCATAGCGCCCGGCCGCCGTTGATCTCCCGAACCTCCTGTTCTGGCAGAAGAGCGGGGGAACCGCCGTAGCAGCTCGGCCCGGCTCGTTGACCGCCTGATCGTAAAGCTTGCCACCGTGATTGCACGGACCGATCAAAGCCATTAATTAAAACGAGTCGGCGAAGCACGCCTTGCTCGCCGCTCATCCGGATGGTGTGACCACTATGCCCGTTCGGGCAATGATGTGGAATCTACAAATCTGGTAACCATCCTCTCAGATCCGAGAGGAAGACACCGATTCGAATGTTGCCGAGATCGTCTCGATCAAGATGCCTCGGGTACCGCTGCTGGTTTGGTAATCCGAGAGGGCGCGGTCTCATTCAGCGCTAGCGCGACGAGAAGCCCGACGACGAGTGCCCCCATTCCAAGATTCATGATGTACTCAATGCCGAAGCGCTTCGTGACATACGACGCAACCGAGGGCACAACGCCTCCGCCAAACACTTCTCCCACGCCAATGACGTGCCCCGACGCCGTGGTCATCAACTTCGCGGGAACCGCCTCTGACCCGAGATGTTTCATGTAGCCATCCGGCAAGTGAGTTTTCTTTTCTCCCAGAGACAAGGAGAACTCGATGAAGAAGCGATTTACCGACGAGCAGATCATCCGCATCTTGGCGAGGCCGAGAGCCGGGATGAACCGGTGAAGGATCTATGCAAGCGCTACAACATCTCGGAACAGACGTTCTATCGTTGGCGCAACAAATTCGGCGGCATGGATGTGGCCGACGCGCGTCGGCTCAAGGAATTGGAGTCGGAGAACGATCGGCTTAAGCGCCTGATCGCCGAGCAGATGCTGGTGATTGACGGCCTGAAGGAATTCAGTCGAAAAAATGAGCACCCCGACGGGCCGGCGCGAGGCACTGGAAGTCCTGACTCGGCGGGGGCTATCGCGACGCAAGGCATGTTGCTACGTGGGACTGAGTCGCCGCGTGGCGATCTATACGCTCAAGCAACCGGAGAAAGATCGGCGTCTGGGCGAGCAACTGATTGCGGCCGAGCAGGAGGCGCCGCGCTTCGGCTACCGGCGGATGTCGACTTGGCTGGCGCTGGGCGAATCTCGTGTGCGACGAATGTAGCGAGCCTTGCAGCTCAACATTCCGCGGCGGCGCCCTCGCCGACGTTGTTGTGCCAACGACATACGCTTGCCAGGCGCTACCCAGCCCAATTCGGTCTGGAGCTACGACTTTGTGCACGACCAGTTGGTGGATGGGCGGATTCCAGATGCCTACACGACGCCTACACAGTACACACAGGCAAGAATTTACCCAAAACGAAGCATCTCAGTTCATTGAATTTCTTGACTTTTTTATAGATAAAGCACTCAAACATCCGGATCCGGAATCCGCGCCGACTGAATCACGACCAGCGTGTCCCCCTTTTCGATCCGGCACGGCGGATCCTCGTAGAACGAAAAGATCTTCCCGCATCGATCGAGCCCGACGACGATCGCGCCCGGCACGACGTTCGTCATGCACCCGACCTCCTGCGGCATCGCCTCGCGCTCCAGCAGCGTCGCGCGGCCGCGCGTCGACAGCATGTCGTTCACGAACGGCACGATATAGCGGCTATGCACGGCATCCGCGAGCAGCAGCGCGCCGATCTTCGTCGACGACACGATCACGTCGGCGCCCGCCTGCCGCAGTTGACGCTGGTACAGGTTCTCCTGGATCCGCACGACGATCTTCGTATCGGGCGCGATGCTGCGCACCGACAACGTGAGCAGGATCGCGGTCGGATCGTCGGTCACCGAAATGATCACGGCCTTCGCTTCACGCACCTGTGCCTGCTGCAGCAGATCCTCGTGCGCGGGATCGCCGAGCAATCCCGCCACGCCGAGCGACGTCGCGGCCTCGATCGCCTGCTGCTGCGAATCGATCACGATGAGCGTCGCCGGATCGACGCCGCTCTCGAGCAGTTCGCGCACCGCGATCGAGCCGGACAGGCCATAGCCGCAGACGACGATGTGATCGGACAATTGTTTCTGCAGGCGTTTCATGCGGAATTCCTCGATGACGCGCTGGATCACGAACTGATACGCCGTGCCCAGGAAAATGAACCAGATGACGATGCGGATCGGCACGATGAAGAACGCATCGATCAGGCGCGCCCGCGCGGTGACGGGCACGATGTCGCCATAGCCGACCGTCGCGACCGTGACCATCGTGAAGTACACGAGATCGGAGACGGTCATCGGCGTGCTCTTGGTCGAATCGCGCAACCCGTCGCGATCGAGATACAGCACGAGGAACGCGAGCGTGCACAGCAGCACGACCGCGCCGATACGGAACAGCAGCGTGCGCCGCGGCGACGTCGCGGGACGCGTGAACAGCGTGCGCGCACGCGGCGCCTGCCACGGGTTGCGGGCGCGACGCAGGCGTGAGCGCAACGAGCGGCGCTGGGCGGAAGGCGAAGCCAACGGGGGAATCTCCTGAAGGATGCGGGCTCGATTCTACGATGGGTCGACCGCGGCCGGCCGACGTCAGCGCGCCGGCTCGTTCGTCACAGCATGCTGCGCGGCCGCACCATCGTGCCGTCGACGAAGCGCTGCGCGCGAAACGCCGACAGGTCGAGCGACGGTGCGCCGGTATCGATCCATTCGGCAAGCAGCCGCCCGACGATCGGCCCCATCGCGAAACCGTGGCCGCAGAACCCCGTCGCAATCGCCAGCCCGGACGGCGTGCCCGGCGCATCGATCACCGGAATGCCGTCGGGCAGCACGTCGATCAGGCCGGCCCAGGCCTCGACGATCTGCGCGTCCTTCAGCGCGGGAAAGATCGCCTTGAGCTTCGCGAGCGCGCGCGGCGCATGCGCGCGATTCGGCTGCGGTTGCGGATCGCGCGGCTCGATCGGCCCGGTCGCCCCGTTGATGCGGGCAAGCGCATCGCGCCATGCGGCCCCGTTCACGTGCAGCCGGAATTTGTCGCGCTGCGACCAGAACTGCGGCCAGAACAGGCTCAACCCGCGCAGGTGGCCGAGCGTCAGGTCGACGTCGACCTGCATGTCGTCGGCGAGATTGATCGCACCGTTCTTGCGCTGCCGGATGCCGAGGCCGTGGCCCCACACCGTCGACGCCGACACCGGGGGCACCACATTGGTGCGCATGCAGGTGCCGCGCACGACGTGTTGCGGGAGCCGGATGCCGACGCCGTCGAGCAGCCGGAAGCTGGTCGCGCCGGCCGCGCAGATCACGCGCCGCGTGCGGATCGTGCCGCGCTCGGTCACGACGCCGACCACCGCGCCGCCGGCCGTCTCGATCGCGGTCACGCCGCAGCCTTCGAAGAAACGTGCGCCCGCCTCCGCGGCGCGCGCGGCGAACGCGGCGGCCACGCGACGCGGCTCGGCCTGCCCGTCGGTCGCGGTGTACAGCCCGCCGAGCGTGCGTGCGTCCGGCGAAAGGCCGCTGACGCGCTCGTCGATCTGCGCGCGGGTCAGCGTACGCGTGTCGAGCCCGTGCTCGCGCGCGACGGCGAGCCACGCGTTGAACGACGCCCAGTCCGTTTCGTTGTCCGCAATATAAAGACAGCCGCCCTGCCGCCATTCGAGATCGAAACCGAGGGTTTCCTCTAACTCCTCCCAGATCTTCATGCCGGCCATCATCAGCGGCACCTCGACCGCTTCGCGACCCTGCTGCCGCACGAAGCCCCACGCACGGGTCGACTGCTGTCCGGCGATGCGCGACTTGTCGAGCACGACGGCCTTCAGGCCGCGCAGGCCCAGATAATATGCGGCTGCGCAGCCCATGATGCCGGCGCCGGCGATCACGACGTCGGCTTCAAGCGGGAATGGCGTGTCGGCGAGGGTCAGGGCATCATGCAGCGGATAGGTTGTCGTCATTGTTTCCTGTCAGGCGTTAATGCATTCGAATGTGGGCGGCGGTGGTAACGTCGTGACACACCTTTCACACAAACGCACCTTTCGCCACGCTGAATAACGACCATTTTGCGGTAAAGTTATCTCTTCTGCGCGTGGCCGGTCGGCTCGCCCCTGGACGTCATGAAGACTGTCCGTCGAGACTGCCGCAAGGCGTCGTTCTGAACGTCACGATCCGTTCCCGTAGCATGACCACTGAAGCAATCACCACGGATTCCCTCGCGGTTGCCGAGCGCGTGCGCGAGCTGATGACCCGCAACGGCATCGGCAAGCGCCAGCAGACCACCGAGCTGTGCCGCATCCTCGACCTGAGTTTCTCGCAAGGCCACCGCAAGCTGCGCGGCAGCAGCCCCTGGACGCTCGCGCAGATCAAGAAAGTCGCCGAAGCGTACGGCGAACCCGCCGCGCAGCTGTTCGGCGCGCAAACGCTCGACCCCGGCATGGTCGGCGCCTATTCCCAGGAAGCCGTCCTTTACGCGGGCGTCGCCGAGATTCCGTGCACCGCATGGATCGGCGCGCCGCTCGAAGCCGGCGCGCGCCCCGAATTCGTCGCGTACGAACAAAACGGCCGCTGGCGCGTGCTGCGCCACACCGGCGTGCTGTACCAGAACGCCTACGACGTGCACAAGATCGAGATCTATCCGCGCCGCGCGGAAAGCGACAAGCTCGTCGTCGCGGTGATCGACCCCGATCGCGTCAGCGCAACCGAGCTGTGCCGCTATCTCGAACGCCAGGGTTTCGCGACCGCCGCATTCGACGGCCTCGCGCCGTTCGTCGACGCGCTGCAGGGCCAGGCGTTCGACGCGGTCCTGACCGAATGGCTGTTCGACGACAGCACGGCCGCCACTGCGATCAAGGCCGTGCGCACGTCCGACAACCCGGGTGCGCCGATCTTCGTGCTGACCGGCGACCTGCTCACCGGCCGCGCGAGCGAAGCCGACATCAGCGAAGTGATTCGCGCGTTCGACGTCGTCTGCTACGAAAAGCCCGCGCGCATGGCAATCCTCAGCGCCGATCTCGCGAAACGGCTCGCCCGCGGATAACGCCCCCGGGCCGTTCCTCCTCCGGACGGCCGGCGTCCGCGCGGTACGGCGGTCGTGAACAGGTGCACAGCTCAGTACAATAGCCGCACCCGTTCACGCCCACGCCGGCATCCGCCGCCCGACGCCATGGCCCGCCTCATCCCCGACGACTGGAAAAGCCTCGCCGCGACCGGCGCGGCCGAACGCGAGCGCGAAACGCTCGCCGCGCTCGAACACGCGCTGCCCGACAGCTACACCGTGTATCACGGCGTGCACTGGACCCGCGCCGACCAGGCGTTCTCGGTATTCGGCGAGGCCGCGTTCGTCGTCGTGAGCCCGGCCGGCCGCGTGCTGCTGATCGAGCAGAAGGCCGGCTTCCTGCGCGAAACGCCGAAGGGGCTCGTGAAGGTCTATCTGCAGAAGGAACGCAACGTCCCGATCCAGCTCGCGCGCACGCAGGAAACCCTGCATCGGCGCCTGACGGCCGCGCTCGGCGCGGGCGTCTACGGCGTCGAGGCGCTGCTGTACTGCCCCGACTACTCGATCCGCGACGCATCGATCGCCGGCGTCGCGGCCGACCGCATCGTCGATGCGTCGCGCAAGGCGCAGCTCGCGCAGGTGATCCTGCGGATCCTGCCGGAAGACGACGAGCACTTCCCGAACGCGCCGAAACTCCACCATTTCCTCGCGGACGAGCTCGCGCTCACGCCCGACACGAGCGCGCTCGTCGGTCAGGCCGGCACGCTCGTCACGCGGCTGTCGGGCGGGCTCGCCGCGTGGGCGCGCCAGCTCGAATTCACGCCGTTCCGGCTGCGCGTCACCGGCACGGCCGGCTCGGGCAAGACGCAGCTCGCCGTACAGGCGATGCGCGATGCGGTCGCGGCCGGCAAGCGCGTGCTCTACGTGTGTTTCAACCGGCCGCTCGCTGACTACATCGCGCGCATCGCGCCGCCCGGCGCGAAGATCGCGAACTACCACCAGCTGTGCGACTGGGTCGCGCGCGACGGCGGCTATACGCCCGACTTCCAGGTGCCCGGCGAATTCGAGCGGCTCGAGGCGCGCTTCGCAGATACGCCGATTCCGGGGCACTGGCGCTTCGACGTGCTGGTCGTCGACGAAGGGCAGGATTTCCATGCGCCATGGGCGGCCGCCCTGGAGCGCTTGCTGGCGCCGGACGGCGCATGGTGGTGGCTGGAAGATCCGCTGCAGAACCTGTACATGCGCGAGCCCGTCGCGCTGCCGGGCTGGGTCACGCTGAAGGCGCTCACGAACTACCGCAGCCCGCGCGACCTGCTTGAATTCGTGCGCGACATCGTCGGCCGGGTCGAGCCGCTGGCGGCCGAGCTGCGCTCGGGCAGCCCGTTCGACGGTTCGGATCCGTCGGTGTCGTCGTACGGGGAAGAAGGCGCGTCGGGAGACGCACTGGCCGATGCCTGCATCGATGCGACCAAGCGGGCGATCACGCACGCGCTGTCGCTCGGCTTCCGCAAGCAGGACATCGCGGTGCTGTCGTATCGCGGCCGCGAAGGCTCGGTGCTCGCGCCGCTCGACCAGCTCGGCCCGCACCGGCTCAAGAGCTTTACCGGCAAGTACGACCTGTTCGGCAATCCGGAGTATCGCGAAGGCGACGTGCTGCTCGATTCGATCTACCGCTTCAAGGGCCAGTCGGCACCGTGCGTGATCCTTACCGAGGTCGACTTCGACACGCTCGACGCGCGTGCCGCGCGCAAGCTGTTCGTCGGCGCGACGCGGGCGACGATGAAGCTGCTGATCGTCGCGTCGTCGCGCGCGGCCGCCCAACTCGCGGCCGTCTGACGTAACGGGCGGCCGGCAGGCGGGCAAGCGCCCGCCCGTGGCCGCTCGCGGTCGATCAGGCGACGCGGAACGCGCCGACCGCGCGGCGCAGCCCGTCGGCCTGTTCTTCCAGCGATGCGGCCGCCGCCGCGGCCTGCTCGACGAGCGCAGCATTCTGCTGCGACACCTGGTCCATCTGCGACACCGCGCGGTTCACCTGCTCGATCCCGTCGCGCTGCTCGTTCGACGCAGCCGCGATCTCCGTCATGATGCCCGTCACGCGGCCGATCGCCTGCTGGATGTCCTGCATCGTCGCGCCAGCCGTGCCGACGAGCCGCGAGCCGGTCGCGACGCGCTCCACCGATTCGCCGATCAGCGTGCGGATTTCCTTCGCCGCCGACGCCGAGCGTTGCGCGAGCGTGCGCACCTCGCCCGCGACCACCGCGAAGCCGCGGCCCTGCTCGCCCGCGCGCGCGGCTTCGACCGCCGCGTTCAGCGCGAGGATGT
The DNA here is from genome assembly GCF_029633825.1 of Burkholderia contaminans. Taxonomy (NCBI): domain Bacteria; kingdom Pseudomonadati; phylum Pseudomonadota; class Betaproteobacteria; order Burkholderiales; family Burkholderiaceae; genus Burkholderia; species Burkholderia contaminans. Next base: position 466,782 of record NZ_CP090641.1, read on the forward strand.
TGGTCTGGAACGCGATGCCCTCGATCGTGCCGATGATGTCGGCGACCTTCTGCGAGCTCTGGTCGATCTCGTTCATCGTGCCGATCACTTCGCCAACCACCGTCGCGCCGCGCGTGGCGATCTCGCTCGCGGTATCCGCGCAGGCCTGCGCTTCCATCGCATTGTCCGCGTTCTGCTTCACGGTCGCGGTGAGTTGCTCCATGCTCGCGGCCGTCTGCTGCAGCGCGGACGCCTGTTCCTCGGTGCGCTGCGACAGGTCGGTGTTGCCTGCCGCGATCTGGTGCGTCGCCGTCGAGATCGCTTCGGAGCCCTGGCTGACCTGGCGGACCGTATCCGCGAGACTGCGCTGCATGCCGGTCACGCCCTTGACCAGCTCGGCCATCTCGTCGCGCGACGACCAGTGCACTTCAGACGTCAGGTCGCCGTCCGACAGACGGCGGAAATGCGACAGCAGGCGGTTCACCGGCTGCGTGATCGCATAGTGCAGGCCGATCGCGCAACCGAGGCACGCGGCCAGGCCGAATGCGATACCGGCGATCGCGCCCGCGCGCATCCAGCCGTAATAAGTTTGCGCGGTGTCGTACACGTCCTTGCCGCGTGCGACCTGGTACGCATCGAGCGCATCGGTCGCCTGCGTGAGCGCGACCGACAGCGGCGGCGCAACCGACATCAGCAGCCGGTCGGCCTCGTCGCGACGGCCGTCGCGAACCGCGTCGATCATCGGCTTCAGCGCCTGCCCGATCAGCGCCTGGCGCGCGGCGTCGAGGCGGCTCGCGAGCGGGCCTTCGTCGCCGTCGTGCGGCATCGACGCGTAGCCGCGCCAGGCGGTGTCGGCCTTCGCGAGATAGCTCTCGGCCTTCTTGACGAGATCGGGCACTTCCGGCGCTTCCGGATGCAGCATCGCGCGGTCGAGCGTCGTGCGCACGATCGTCAGGTTCAGGCTGGCCGCCGACAGCGCGGTCTTTGCAGCCAGTTGCTGCGTATAAGCCTCGTCGAGCGCACGGTTCGAGCTCTGCATGCCGGCGAGGCCGATCAGCCCCGACACGACGAGCAGCACGGCGACGAGGCCGAGCGTGGAGAAGATCCGCGTACGGATCGAGAAACGGGAAAACAGGGCGTTCAGGTTCATGACGGGACGTGAGCGGTGAAAAGTGCCGCGGCAATCGGTCCGCAGCACTCTGTATTACGGTTTGCCTGCAAAAAACTTGAGCCGGTCCCCGCTTTCCCCTGATCCCGGTCAATTTTCCGGGCCGGCAATCTCCTGTTACGGTTGCAACACATTGAGGCTGGGCAGAAATTGACCAGTCAACTATCCGCCGCTATAGTTCGACACAATTCCCTGCCATGGCAGATATCTCGATGACAACCGACACCCTCCTCCCTCCGCCGGCCGCCGAAACGGCCCGCCGCGACGCGCCGACCGGGCTGATCGTCGGCGCGCTGCTGCTCGTCATGCTGCTGTCCGCACTCGACCAGACGATCGTGTCGACCGCGCTGCCAACGATCGTCGGCGAGCTCGGCGGGCTCGACCAGTTGTCGTGGGTCGTCACCGCGTACCTGCTCTCCTCCACCGTCGTGCTGCCGCTGTACGGCAAGCTCGGCGACCTGTACGGCCGCAAGGTCGTGCTGCAGGCCGCGATCGTGCTGTTCCTGGCGGGGTCCGCACTATGCGGCGTCGCGCAGGACATGACGCAGCTGATCGTGCTGCGCGCGCTGCAGGGGCTGGGCGGCGGCGGCCTGATGGTCGTCACGATGGCCGCGATCGGCGATCTGGTGCCGCCCGATCGCCGTGCGCGCTACCAGGGGATGTTCGGCGGCGTGTACGGCCTCGCGACGATCATCGGCCCGCTGCTCGGCGGCTTCCTGGTCGAGCACCTGTCGTGGCGCTGGATCTTCACGATCAACCTGCCGCTCGGCTTTCTCGCGCTCGCGGTGATCGGCGTCGCGTTCCGGCCGCACACCGCGCACGTGAAGCACCGGATCGACTACATGGGCGCCGCATTCCTCGCCACCGCCCTCACCTGCGTGATCCTGTTCACGAGCGAAGGTGGCTCGCTGCTGCCGTGGACGTCGCCGCAACTGTGGATGACGCTCGTGCTCGGCGTCGTCGCGATCGGCGGCTTCATTTACGAAGAGCGGCTCGCGGCCGAGCCGATCATGCCGCTCGAACTGTTTCGCCATCGCACCTTCGTGCTGGTCAGCCTGATCGGCTTCGTCGTCGGTATCGCACTGTTCGGCTCGGTCACGTTCATCCCGCTCTACCTGCAGGTCGTGAAGGGCTCGACGCCGTCGCAGGCCGGGATGCAGTTGCTGCCGATGATGGGCGGGATGCTCGTGACGTCGATCGTCAGCGGCCGGCTGATCTCGCGGCTCGGCTCGTACCGGATGTTCCCGATCCTGGGCACGCTGACCGGCGGCATCGCGATGGCGCTGCTGTCGACGCTGACGCTCGATACGCCGCTGCACACGATGTACGCGTACATGGCGCTGCTCGGGATCGGCCTCGGCATGGTGATGCCCGTGCTGACGCTCGCCGTGCAGAACACAGTCGAATTCCGGCACATGGGCGTCGCGACGTCGGGCGCGACGCTGTTCCGCTCGATCGGCGGTTCGCTCGGTGTCGCGGCGTTCGGCGCGCTGTTCTCGCACGGGCTGCAGTCGCGGGTGACGGCTGCGCTGCCGGCCGGCACGGCGCTGCCGCCGGCACTCGGCCCGGCCGCCGTTCACCAGTTGCCGGAGGCCGTGCGCGACGCGTACCTGCATGCGTTCGCCGGTTCGCTGCATGTCGTGTACCTGTCCGCGGCGACGGTCATCGCGATCGCGTTCGTGCTCGCGTGGTTCGTCGAGGATGCGCCGCTGCGCAAGCACAACTGAGTCTCCCGTGGAGCGGATCGCAATGCGAGCGTCGAGCCGCATCGCGATCCCGATCCGCCTCCGGTCAAGGCACCAGCACGACTCCTCCCGTCGTCGCGCGCGACTCCAGCAACCGGTGCGCATCGGCCGCCTGGTCGAGCGGCAGCCGCGCGCCGATCTCCACATGCATTCCGTCCGCGAGCCGCTCGAGCGTCGCGCGCGCAGCCTCCCGATAGCCGTCGACGTCACGCGCGATGAAGCCGAGCACGCTCGGCCGCGCCAGCGCGATCGACCGTGCCGGCCCCAGTTCGTCGAGATCGAACGTCTGCCGCGCACCGATCGCGGCCACCTGCCCGATGCTCGCGACCATCCCGAACGGACGGACCGCGCCGAGCGTGCGCGTCAGCACATCGCCGCCGATCCCGTCGATCGCAAAATCAACTCCCGCGCCGCCGCCGAACGCGCGTGCCGCCGCGACGAAATCCTCCTCGCGGTAATCGACCACCGCGTCGGCGCCATGCTTGCGCGCGAGCACGGCTTTCGCGGCCGACCCGACCGTGCCGATCACCCGCGCGCCGAGCGCCCGCGCCCATTGCGTCGCCAGCAGCCCGACGCCGCCGGCCGCCGCATGCACGAGCACCGCGTCGCCGGCGACGACCGGCCGGACCCGATGCAGCAGCATGTAGACGGTGATTCCTTTCAGCAGCCCGGCGGCCACCGCGTCGTCGCCCAGGCCGTCGGGGACCGGCAACACACGCTCGGCCGGCATCGTGCGCAGGCTCGCATAGCTGCCGGTCGGCATGCCCGCATACGCGACGCGCTGCCCGGGGACGAGATCCGTCACGCCCGGGCCGACCGCGTCGATCACGCCGGCCGCCTCGACGCCGAGCGCATCCGGCAGCGCAGGCAATGCGTGCGCGCCCGTCCTGAAATAGATGTCGACGAAATTCACGCCGATCGCGGTCTGGCGAATCCGCACTTCGCCGGCACCGGGCGGCGCGACGGGCGCATCGACGCGGCGCAGCACGCCGGCGTCGCCGTAACAGTCGATCCCGATCCGGATGGCAGTGGCAGTCTGGGTCATGGCGTTTCTCACAATCGAATTGAAGTGACACGATCATCCCATCGTGCATAATCGAACGGAATTCACGCCAAGCGCCCATCTACTGTGCAAAATTCGACCGATCCGGACCCCGTTGCGGCGTCCGCGCTGCCAATGAGCTGGGACGACATCCGCTATTTCCTCGCGGTGATGCGCGGCGGCAGCCTGTCGGCCGCCGCGCGGGCGCTGCAGGTTCAGCATTCGACGGTCGCGCGGCGCATCGACGCGCTGGAGTCCGCGCTCGGCATCCGGCTGTTCGACCGGCTGCCGCGCGGCTGGCCGCCGACCGATGAAGGGCTGCACCTTGCCGAGCACGCGGCACGCATCGAAACCGACGCGCACGCGTTCGCGCGCGCCGCCCAGGGCGCGGCGGCGCTCGACGGCGTGGTGCGCGTATCGGCGTCACCGGTGTTTGCCAGCCACTTCCTCGCGCCGCGGCTCGCCCGCGCGCAGCACGCGTGGCCGGCGCTGCGCATCGACCTGCTGGGCGAGATGCACGCGGCGAACCTGTATGCGCGCGAAGCCGACCTCGCCGTGCGGCTGTCGCGGCCGACCGAGCCTGGGCTCGCCGCGCGCCGGCTCGGCACGATGCGCTTCGCGCTGTGCGCGTCGCCGGAATGGGCGGACGCGCCGCCCGACACCTGGCCGTTCGTCGGCTACGACGACGCGCTCGCGCAAACGCCTCAGCATCAGTGGCTCGCCCGCTTCGCGGCCGGCCGCCGTTTCGCGTTCGTCACCAATGACCTGGCTGCGCAGCATCGCGCATGCGCGGCTGGCGCCGGCGTCGCGCTGCTGCCGCGGTTTCTCGTCGACGATCCGGCTGCGCACGCCGGTGCGCCGCTCGTCGAACTGACGGCCGCGCCCCGTTGCGACATCGAGCGCGAGATCTGGCTCGTCGTCCACCCGGACGTGCGCCGGTCGCCGCGCGTGCAGCGCGTTGCCGATGCGATCGCCGAGGCGGTCCACGCGGCGAACGGACGACTGTAGGCGGCCGCCTCCGCACCGGCTTTGCGGCACGCTCCGGCGGCTGGCATAGTAGCGTCTTCCGTTCTGAATTCACCGGACCTGCCGCCATGCCCACCGCCCCCGCCTGCGTCGTTCGCGACGCAACCGACGCCGACCTCGATGCGATCCAGGCGATCTACGCGCACCACGTGCACCACAGCGTCGCATCGTTCGAGGAAACACCGCCCGACATCACCGAACTCCGCGCGCGCCGTGCCGCGGTGCTACGCGACGGGCTGCCGTATCTCGTCGCCGAATGCGACGGCCGCGTAGCCGGCTATGCGTACGCGACGCCGTACCGCACGCGCCGCGCGTACCGCTTCACGATCGAGGATTCGATCTACATCGACGATGCGCAGCGCGGGCGCGGAATCGGCCGCGCGCTGCTCGCCGCGCTGATCGAACGCTGCGAGGCCGGCCCGTGGCGGCAGATGATCGCGGTGATCGCCGACGGCGGCACCGGAGGCTCGACGTCGCTGCATCGCGCGTTCGGCTTCGAGCCGGCCGGCACGCTGAAGGCGGCCGGTTTCAAGCACGGCCGCTGGATCGATACGGCGCTGCTGCAGCGGCCGCTCGGCGACGGCGCCGACACGCTCCCCGTGTCGCCGTAGCCTCCCGCGTCGCGCTAGAATGGCCGCATGTCAAAACAGACTCATTCCACACCCGACGAGGCGGCGCCGGATTCCCGCAACGAGTACACGGTCGACGAACTCGCGCGCGTGTCCGACACGACCGTGCGCAATGTCCGCGCGTACCAGGATCGCGGTTTGCTCGCACCGCCGGAAAAGCGCGGCCGCGTCGGCATCTACGACGACACGCACGTCGCGCGCCTAAAGCTGATCAACCACCTGCTCGCGCGCGGCTATACGCTGTCGAACATCCAGGACCTGATCAAGGCGATCGACGAAGGCCACGACCTGCGTTCGATCCTCGGCCTCGAAAACGCGATCGGCGGCCGCTGGTCGCACGAACTGCCGAAGACCTATTCGCTCGCCGCGCTCGCGCAGATGTTCGGCCCGCAGGCCACCACGCAGCTGTCACGCGTGACCGAACTCGGCCTGCTCGAACGACGCGGCCTGTCGTTCGTCGCCAAGAGCCCCGCGCTGCTCGAAGCGGCAGCCGCGATGACGAAGGAAGGCATCCCGCCGCGCGAGCTGCTCGACGTGATCAGCCTCGCGCGGCCGCATTTCGACGCGATCGCGCGGCTGCTCGTCGACCTCGTCGTGAAGCGGCTCGACCGCTACGACGCGGGCACGCTGCCGCCCGCCACCGACGTGCCCGAGCTGGTCGACGCGATCTGGCGCCTGCGCCCGCTCGCGGCCGTGTTCGTCGAAGGCGAGACGAACCGCGCACTGGAAACCGCGGCAAGCGCCTATCTCGGCGGCCGCGTCGCGACGATCCTCGACAGGAAGCTCAGCGACGAGGCCGCGCGGCAGTCCGGCACACCTTCACCGGAAAACGGCAGCGACGAAGCATAGGCGCGCCGCCGTCATATTGATATCGGCAATGCTTCGTTTGCTGGCGTAATCGCCCATGCGACGATTCTTCCAACCAAGCGGCGCCACCGCCGCTCGCCCGAAGACGTTTTGCATGGAGTCCGTTCGATGATTCGTTTCACCCGCTGGATCGCCCGCACCGCCGCCGTCACCACGCTCGTCGCGCTGTCCGCGGCGTCAGCCTTCGCGCAAGGCGGCGCCGACAAGGTTGTGCGCATCGGCTACCAGAAGGCCGGCCTGCTGTCGGTCGTCAAGGCGCAAGGTTCGCTCGAAGCGCGGCTCAAGCCGCTCGGCTATGGCGTGCAGTGGTTCGAGTTCCCGGCCGGCCCGCAACTGCTCGAAGCGCTGAACGCGAACAGCATCGACTTCGGCTATACGGGCGCGCCGCCGCCCGTGTTCGCACAGGCGGCCGGCGTGCACTTCGTCTATGTCGGCGCGGAACCGCCGGCGCCGCACAACGAAGCCGTGGTCGTGAAGGCCGATTCGCCGATCCGCTCGGTCGCCGGCCTGCGCGGCAAGAAGGTCGCACTGCAGAAAGGTTCGAGCGCGAACTACTTGCTGCTCGAAGCGTTGAAGCAGGCCGGTGTGCGCTACGACGAAATCCGCCCCGTGTATCTTCCGCCAGCCGACGCGCGCGCCGCATTCGAGAGCGGTAACGTCGATGCGTGGGTCGTCTGGGATCCTTACTATGCAGCCGCGCAAAACGCACTGAAGGTGCGTACGCTGTCCGACTACACGGGCCTCACTGCAACCAACAACTTCTACGAAGCGACGCGGGACTTCGCGCAGCAGCACCCCGACGTGGTCGGCGCGATCCTGAAGCAGGCGCGCGAGACCGGCCAGTGGGTCAACTCGCATCCGGCCGACACGGCCGCACTGATCGCACCCAAGGTCGGCCTGCCGCAACCGCTCGTCGAGACGTGGCTCAAGCGTGTCCCGTTCGGCGCGGTGCCGCTCGACGAAAAGATCGTCGCGACCCAGCAAGGCGTTGCCGATGCGTTTTATGCGGCGAAGCTGATTCCGCAGAAGCTGAACGTGGCCGACAACGCATGGGTCGACAAAAACGTGCAGGGTGCGCTCGCGGCGAAGTAGCGGGAACGCAGCGCTCAACTTGTCGAAGGCCGCCGGGCACATGACTCGTCGGCCTTTCTTCTTGTCTGATTTTGGGGAAACGCGGGACGCACTGTCGGCGTTCGCGCCGGAGCACGAATCCCGCTTTCACGTTTGTCGTGGACGCCCCTGTACGCCATGCCGCGCAGCACGCGCGGCCAGACAGGGCCACATCGCTTCATCCGCAAAACGAGCCGCGTGGTGAAACAGTTACAAGTTAACGATTGACGCCACCGCTGCCCAGCGGTTAATGTCTCGTTCGAAGTTCAAGAAGTCCGATTGCTGTTCATCAATTGATCGCTCCTCAGCGGTATTCGTTGTCCTCTCCCTCCTTGACGCTTCACGCGCTCTTTTCAGAGCAAATTCTCATATTTTTTTCTCAAGGAATCTTCATGGATACCGGTATCGTCAAGTGGTTCAACGACAGCAAAGGCTTCGGCTTCATCACGCCCGACAACGGCGGCGACGACCTCTTCGCTCATTTCTCGGAAATTCGTGCCGACGGCTTCAAGACGCTGGCTGAAAATCAGAAAGTGAGCTTCGAAACGAAGCAAGGCCCGAAGGGTCTGCAAGCGGCCAACATCAAGCCGCTGTAAAGTTTGAAGGATCCGGCCGCCCGTAACGGGCGCCGGGTTGCAGCGACATCCTCGCGGAGCCTGGTCTCCCAAAGTTGGCGCGATTGCTCTTGGCTGCATCGGTTCATGCCGCAGCTCGCCGCGCGCCACACGCCTCGTTGCACTTCATTCCCCCTCAGGCTGCCAAGCCCTTTTTCGCTTTACGACTGCGTCGGATTCAGCTCGCAATGGCTTTGAATCGGCGTACCCGTGCACATCCGCACGGCACGCGCGCACTCGAACATTATTAAAATTAAAATGCACAACAAACAAACTCATCAGTACAACGGCTATGCCGTCCAGCCCTCGGCGCATCGTTTGCCCGACGGGAGCTTTTCATCCAACCTGCTGCTCGAACGCGCCGGCAGCGCACGCAGCGAAGGCCGCTACCAGTTCTATTCGCTCGATTACTTCGCGAGCGAGGAGCAGGCGTTGCAGCATTCGGCGCGCTGGGCACGCAACTGGGTCGACACGCGCGGTTAAAGGCAATCCCGCGACGCGCGCAACGCGCCGGCACCGGCCGATTCAGCGCACCGCTTCAAAGATCGTCGTTCGACGACGACCACCCGGGTTCAAACGAACCCAGTGCGCGCGCCGGATGAAACCATCGGAGCGGCGCATCGTCGATCTGCACGGGCGGAAGGAGCCGGGATGCCGGCCCCCACGACGTCGGTTCGACGTGCGCCGCACGATCACGCCGATCGTCAGCAACCAGTTCGACCACCTCGCTCATCGGCTCCGACCGCAACTGCAACTCGGCCGCCGTCCGCGCCAGCGAAGCGCGGGCCTCGGTACCGACGCCCTCCTTCATTCGCGTCGTCAGCCCGCGGATGGCGGCCGTCGCCATCAGGTAGCCCGTTGCATGGTCGATCGCCTGAACGGGCAAGTTCACCGGCTCGTCGCCACCCATCGCGCGCATGCCCGCCTCGGCGATTCCTGTGCTCATTTGAATGAGACTGTCGAAGCCGCGCCGGCCTCGCCATTCACCACTCCAGCCATAAGCGTCGAGCGACACGTCGACGAGCGCAGGATTCAGTTCGCGCCGATGCGCCGCATCGAGTCCGAGGCGCGCGAGCGCGTCCGACCGGTAACCGTGCACGACGATATCCGCGCCGCGCAGCAATTGCTCGAGCGTATCGAGATCCGCGGCATCTTTCAGGTTCAGCCGCGCACACCGCTTGCCCAGGACGACTTCGGGCACCGTGCCCGGTTCTTCCCAGCCGTACGGATCGATGCGCAGCACATCGGCGCCCAGGCCCGCAAGAAAGCGTGTCGCCACGGGGCCGGCGAGAATGCGCGTCAGGTCGAGCACGCGAATGCCGCGCAGCGGCCGGTCTTTCGAAGGCCGCCACGCACGCGCGACGCCATCGGTCGCGGCACGAACATGCAGCAACGGTTCGGTTGCGACCGCGTTGCCCTGCGGATGCCCGGCCCACTCCCGTGCCGAGTACATCGCCGCGGCACAACCGCCGCGCTCGACGATCGCGTCTTCGAGCGCGCCGGCATCCCAGCGACTCACCGCTTGCGCGACCGACTGCGCATCGGCGACGCAGTCCAGCACCGACAACGCGGCCAGCCGATGATGCGGCGCGTTCGTGTGCAACCGGATCCAGCGATCGCGCGCCCGATAGTTGCCGGCCACCGGATCCCATTGAGGCGGCATCGTCCAGCCTTGCGGACGCAGCGACGTGCCGAACCATAGCGACGCCATGCGCCGGTCGACCCACACCGACGGCAACGTTCCGGTCGACGCATGCAGCAATTCGGCGACGGACGTTCCTGCCGCGCCGATCGCCGCCGTCGCCATGTCGGTGACGCGAAATGCCGACACCAGTTCGCCCGCCCCGCTGAAACTGCACGACTCGAGGAACGCCTGGGACCCGCCCGCCGCGAGCCAGAACGCCCGTAGTTGACGCGACACACGATCCTCATCGGACGCGGCCCGTTCCGTCGACGTTTGATCAACTCGCATGTTCGCCTCGCATGATTTAGGTGAGGCAAAGATCGTCTCGCTCGCATTTGCTGTCAACGTTGATTATCCTGATCAACCTGTCGAACGATTCCCCCTGCGCACGATGTCGAACTACCTGAATTCGACCGACGCCGCGGCAAGGCTCGGTGTCTCGCGGCAAACCCTCTACGCGTACGTCAGCCGCGGCCTGCTTCGCGCGGAACCAGGCGGCAGTCACCGTGAAAGCCGCTACCTCGCGGCCGATGTCGACCGGCTCGCGGATCAACGTGCACGCGGCCGCAAGCCGAAGGAAGTGGCGAAGGCCGCGCTGAACTGGGGATCGCCCGTGCTCGAATCGAGCATCACGTTGATCGAGGGCGGCCGGCTCTTCTATCGCGGTGTGGATGCACTCGATCTCGCTGCCCGCGCGAGTCTCGAGGAAGTCGCGGCGCTGCTGTGGCAATGCGACGAGCAGACCGCGTTCGGCCGACGCGCCCCCACTACGCCGTCGGTACTGCGAACGCTCTTCAGGCACTACGCCGAACAACGCGCCGAACAGGCGCTGCTGCCGCTCTTCACCGTCGCGAGCGAGGACGCGCCGACGGCGATCTGGCATCAGTCGACCGATCGTCAGGCGCAGGGCTGCGGCGATCTCGTGCGGATTCTGGCGGCATGCCTGCTGCGCACCCGGATCGATACGGCACCCATCCACGAGCAATGCGCGCGGGCATGGGGCGTCGGGCCGGCAGGCGCCGAACTGATCAGGATGGCGCTCGTGCTGTGCGCGGACCACGAACTGAACGCGTCGAGCTTCACGGGGCGATGCATCGCGTCGACGAACGCAAGCTTGCGGGCCGTCGTGGTCGGCGGCCTGGCCGGCCTGTCGGGCGAGCGGCATGGCGCCACCACCGCGCGCGGCGAAGCACTGTGGGACGAGCTGGGCAACAAGGACGTCGAGCAGAAAATGGCCGCGCGTCTCGCCCGGGGAGACGGCTTGCCGGGCTTCGGACATGCGCTCTATCCCGATGGCGACGTGCGCGCGACGTATCTGTTGTCGCGGATCCTGCCGCGTCATCCTCAGTGGAAAAAGATGATCGATGCCGGGAGCGCGCTCGTTGGCCAGAAGCCCTCGCTGGATCTCGCGCTGGTAGCGTTACGCCGACATTTGCGGCTGCCCGTCGGCGCCGCATTCGGCCTGTTCGCGCTTGGCCGTTCGATCGGCTGGATCGCGCACGGGCTCGAGCAGCGCGAGCAATCCGATCTCATCAGGCCGCGTGCGGTTTATATGGGGACCTGGCCAGATGGCGCCGGGGCGGATCACCCTCGATCCCGCGGACGCTCGGGAAAGCGGCAAGCAACGCAACCGGCAGTGCCGAAAGACGACATGCTTGCCGCCTTTTTCAGGAGTCGATAGCGTTTTGCTTGATGCGATGACGCCGGCGCACGTCATCGATGACACGCCGGTGCTTCGTTGGCGAACGAAAGCAGCTACCCGCTGACGTTTCGCGGATTTCGCCGACGGGTCGGCAAGGCCCCCCCACGGAAATCCGCGAGGACTTCTTTCGCCGGCTCCGTGGCAGGCACACAGCACAAGGCACCTCGATCCGGCAATGCGCGCACCGCACCTGCGGCACGCGCATGCCGACTTACTTCAGCGCCCCCGCCACCTTCTTCTGCCGCCACAAACACAGCAAGTCACACGCGACATGCGCGGCCGCGATCGCCGTGATGTCCGCGTGGTCGTACGCGGGCGCGACCTCGACCACATCCGCGCCGACCAGGTTCACCGCGCCGAGCGCACGCACGATCGCTAGCGCCTGAGCAGACGAGAGCCCGCCCGCGACCGGCGTGCCGGTACCAGGCGCGAACGCCGGATCGAGACAATCGATATCGAACGTCAGGTACGCCGGCCGCGCGCCGACGATGTCGACGATCCGCTCGACCGCCGCGCGCGCGCCATGGTCATGCACCCACGCCGCATCGAGCCGCTCGATCCCCAGGAAGTCGTCGTTCCACGTGCGAATCCCGACCTGCACCGACGTCGCCGGATCGATCAACCCTTCCTTCACGGCCTTGTAGAACATCGTCCCGTGATTGAGGCTGTCCGGATCGTCGTCGGCCCACGTATCGCAGTGCGCGTCGAAATGGATCAGCGACAGCGGCCTGCCGTAGCGCTCCGCGTGCGCGACCAGCAGCGGATACGTGATGTAGTGGTCGCCGCCGAGCGTCAGCATCTTCGCGCCGGAACCGAGGATCGTGCGCGCATGCTCGACGATCGCGGGCTTGATCGACAGCGGGTTGTGCGCGTCGAACCAGCAATCGCCGTAGTCGACCGCCGCGAGATCGTCGAACGGGTTGAAGCCCCATGGATACGGATGAAGCTCCGCGAGCTGCACGCTCGCCGCGCGAATCGCCGCCGGGCCGAGCCGCGCGCCGGAGCGGTAGGTCGTCGCGAGGTCGAGCGGCACGCCGGAGATCGCGACGTCGACGCCGTCGAGCGCGCGCGAATAGTTGCGGCGCATGAACGACAGCACGCCCGCATAGGTGTTTTCGATCGACGAGCCGTACGGCGTCGTGCGACGGATCGCGCCGTCGCCGTGGAGAAGTTCGGTCATGGTCGGACCTGTTTTCGTGGGGAGGCCGCCCCGCTTCGCATCAGCGCACGGGTCGGGCACGGCCGGGATTCATCGGGCCCGCACCGGCTTGCGCATCCAGTCGCGCGGCCGGGCGGAAACAACGGCAACGACAGCAACAACCACATCGACAACGGCAATAACGCGGCGATCATAGCAAGCCGAATTGCAGTCGTTGCCCCGGTTCAACCGGGGCAACGCGCGGAGAAAATCCGGCGGCCGCGTCCAGGCATCGGAGCCCCGCATCGCCGGATTGCTGCGCCGGCGGGCGATCCTTGTGCATGGCGATCCCGGTCGTTTCCTAGAAGGAATCGCCGGTTTTCGCACGCCCGTTCTTCCGGATAATGGCCGACAGTCGCGCCCTCGACCGCGCGCCGTCCACCGCAGACAACAACAAACCGGAGACCCCGCCTTGATCGCCACGCTTCCCGCCACCTACCGCCGGCTCTGGCCGCTCGCCGTCGTCGCCGCGCTGCTATATGGACTGTCGCTCGCAGCGGCGCCCTATCCGGGCCAGGCCGCCGCGAAAGCCGCGATGGGCATCCTGCTGCTCGCGGCGGGCAGCACCTGCGCCGCACCGCGCGAACGCGCGTGGCTGTGCGCGGCGCTCGTGACGGCCGTGCTCGGCGACGTGCTGCTTGCGCTGCCCGCCTGGCCGCTGTCGTTCGTCCTCGGCCTCGGCGCATTCCTGCTCACGCACCTGTGCTACTGCGCGATCTTCATGCGCTGGCGCGCGCGGCCGCACGGCTGGCGCACCGTCGCGCTCGTCGGGCTGTGGATCGCCGCGCCCGCGTTCTACGTAGCGTTCTTCCCGCACCTCGGCGAGCTGATGGCGCCGGTCGCCGTCTACATGCTCGCGCTGTGCGCGATGGCGAGCTTCGCGCTCGCCGCCCGTACGCACGGCCCGCTGGTGGCCATCGGCAGCCTGATCTTCGTCGGCTCCGATACGCTGATCGGCGTCGGCCGCTTCCTCGGCGGTTTTCCGGGCATCGATTACCTGATCTGGGGCCTTTACGCGCTCGCGCAGGTCACGATCGTGGCCGGGGTTTTCCATGAGACGGCCGCCCGCTCGATCCGTCCCTGATACCGTTTCAAACAGGCCGCCGCACGCCGGCGGCCTGGTCCGCGCCCTCTCTCGCCCTGTCGACGGCCCTTTCCGCTTATCCCGCAGCGCGGAAGCCGGCCCGTTCCAAACCCCGCTCAGCCTTTTCCCGCCTGGCTTCCGGCCCTTAGAGCGCCCCTTCTAGCCTCTTGCGGTTTCCGGGTTCATTCACTATCGTTACATCAAACAATGTAACATTCGAAAATGAGCCAAATCGGAGACACCCGGATGAATGCTCGCACGTTGCCTTTCGGTCCACCCGGCCATGACGGCCAGGACGAAACCATCGACATCGCCATCATCGGCACCGGCTTCGCCGGCCTCGGGATGGCGATCCGCCTGCGTCAGACAGGCGTGACCGACTTCGTCGTCCTCGAGAAGGCCGCGTCGGTCGGCGGCACGTGGCGCGACAATCATTACCCCGGGTGTGCATGCGACGTGCAATCGCACGTCTATTCGTTCTCGTTCGCGCCGAACCCGCGCTGGACGCGCATGTTCGCGCCGCAGCCGGAAATCCGCGCCTATCTGGAAGACTGCGTGCAGCGCTTCGGGATCGGCTCGCACCTGCGCCTGAACCACGAACTGCAGCGCGCCGAGTACGACGAGGCCGCGCAACGCTGGCGCCTCACGTTCGCGAACGGCAAGCGGCTGTCCGCGCGCGTGCTTGTGTCGGGGATGGGCGGGCTGTCGCGCGCCGCGCTGCCGTCGATTCCCGGCGTCGAAACCTTCAAGGGCCGCGCGTTCCATTCGCAGCAGTGGGATCACGACTATGCGCTCGAAGGCAAGCGCGTCGCGGTGATCGGCACCGGCGCGAGCGCGATCCAGTTCGTACCGCAGATCGCACCGCGCGTGAAGGAACTCGCGCTGTTCCAGCGCACGCCGCCGTGGATCATGCCGAAACCCGACCGCAACCTGACCGGGCTCGAGAAATGGCTATTCCGCACGCTGCCGTTCACGCAGAAGATCGTGCGCAGCGGCATCTACTGGATGCTCGAATCGCGCGTGCTCGGCTTCGCGATCCACCCGTCGCTGATGAAGAACGTGCAGAAGCTCGCGCTGCGCCACATCCGCAAGCAGATTCCCGATCCGGAGCTGCGCAAGACCGTCACGCCGAATTACACGCTCGGCTGCAAGCGCGTGCTGATCTCGAACGACTACTACCCGGCGCTGTCGCGCAAGAACGTCGACGTGATCACGACCGGCATCGACCACATCGAAGCCGACGCGGTCGTGACGACCGACGGCAAGCGTCATGAAGTCGACTGCCTGATCTACGGCACCGGCTTCCAGGTGGCCGATCCGTATCCGCGCGGCGCGATCATCGGCCGCGGCGGGCTCGACATCGTCGACGCATGGCGCGACGGCGCGCATGCGTATCTCGGCTCGACGCTGCCCGGCTACCCGAACTTCTTCATGATCGTCGGCCCGAACACGGGCCTCGGCCACAACTCGATGGTATTCATGATCGAGTCGCAGATCGAGTACATCCTCGGCGCGCTGCAGGCGATGCGTCGCGAACGGGCGGACGCAATTGAGGTGCGCCCGCACGTCGAGGCGCAGTTCAACGACGACCTGCAAGGCAAGCTGAAGAAGGCGATCTGGTCGACGGGCGGCTGCAAGAGCTGGTACCTCGATCCGCGCACCGGCAAGAACACGACGCTGTGGCCGGGCTTCACGTGGCGTTTCCGCCAGGCGACCGCGCACTTCTCGATCGCCGACTACCACGCGTATCGCGCGCCGCAACACGACACGACCGCACGGCCCGCCGCCGCGCCCGCCGCTTCCGCTTCGACTTCCCCGTCCGCAGAAGCGGCCTGAGCCAGACAAGGAGCCACCGACATGAGAGATTTCGCCAACAAGGTCGCCGCGATCACGGGTGCCGGCTCGGGCATGGGCCGCTCGCTCGCGATCCAGCTCGCGCAGGCCGGCTGCCACGTATCGCTCGCCGACAAGAACGGCGTGGGCCTCGCCGAAACCGAACGGATCGTCCGCGCGATCGCGCCGAACGTGCGCGTGTCGACGCGCGTGCTCGATGTAGGCGACCGCGACGCGATGTTCGCGTGGGCCGACGACACCGCGAAGGAACACGGCAAGGTCAACCTGATCTTCAACAACGCGGGCGTCGCGCTGTCGAGCACGATCGAAGGGATGGAATACAGCGATCTCGAGTGGATCGTGAACATCAACTTCTGGGGCGTCGTGCACGGCACGAAGGCGTTCCTGCCGCACCTGAAGGCATCGGGCGAAGGCCACGTGATCAACACGTCGAGCATTTTCGGGATCTTCGCGCAGCCGGGCATGAGCGGCTACAACGCGACCAAGTTCGCCGTGCGCGGCTTCACCGAATCGCTGCGCCAGGAACTCGACATGATGAAGTGCGGCGTGTCGGCGACCTGCGTGCATCCGGGCGGCATCCGCACGAACATCGCGCAATCGAGCCGCGTCGCGAAGAACATGGTCGGCTTCATCGTCGAGAGCGAACAGCAAGGCAAGGACAGCT
Organism: Burkholderia contaminans; assembly: GCF_029633825.1. Lineage (NCBI taxonomy): Bacteria > Pseudomonadati > Pseudomonadota > Betaproteobacteria > Burkholderiales > Burkholderiaceae > Burkholderia > Burkholderia contaminans. The sequence continues at coordinate 483,148 of NZ_CP090641.1, forward strand.
TCGAGAAGTTCTTCATCACGACCGCCGACGAGGCCGCGCGCACGATCCTCGCCGGCGTGCGCAAGAACAAGCGCCGCGTCCTGATCGGCCGCGACGCGAAGGGCGCGGACTGGATGGCGCGCATCCTGCCCGCCGCGTACCAGGCGCTCGTCGTGCTCGCGACGCGCCGCGAGGCCGCGAAGGCCCGCCGCGCCGCGCGCGGCACGCCGGCGGCCGCGCCGCTGCACGCCACCTACAACAATGCAGGCAACCAGGAAGGAGAACAATCATGACGACCCCGAACATGATGCCCGTGCGGCGCGACATCCGTTTCGCGCTGCCCCCCGAACGCGCGCGCGACTGGCACGTGCAGGGCGTACCGGTCACGCACTTCATGAACGCGCTGTCGCTGCTGTTCCCGGCCGGCGAACGCTTCTTCATGGATTCGGTGCGCAACTATCGCGACCAGATCGAGGATCCCGAACTGAAGAAACAGGTGCTCGGCTTCATCGGCCAGGAAGCGATGCACACGCGCGAGCACATCGAATACAACGACTTGCTGCAGGCGTCCGGCCTGCCCGCGCACAAGCTCGACAAGCGCCTGTGGACGATCCTCGGCTGGTTCAAGAAAGTGCTGCCGCATTCGATGCAGCTCGCGATCACGATCGCGCTCGAGCACTACACGGCGATCCTCGCGAACCAGTTGCTGTCCGGCCACGAGCACCGCATCGACGGCTCGGTCGAAGGCTACCAGCAGATGTGGATGTGGCACGCGATGGAGGAAACCGAGCACAAGGCGGTGTCCTACGACGTGTGGCGCACCGTGATGAAGCCGGGCCTCGGCAGCTACCTGCTGCGCACCGGCACGATGCTGACGACGACCGTGTTCTTCTGGGCCATCGTGTTCGACTTCCACGTGCGGCTGATGCGCGCGCACCGTCGCGAGCACGGCAAGTTCGGCGGCATGTGGCGCCTCGTGAAGTATCTGTACAGCCCGAAGCATGGCGTGTTCCCGAGCATCGCGCGCGAATGGCTCGACTACTTCCGCCCGGGCTTCCACCCGTGGGATCACGACAACCATCAGTACCTGCAGGAGCTCGACACGCTGCTCGAGAACATCGACGCGACCAACGCGCGCTATGCGGCGCAAGCCGCCCCGCGCCGCGTGCCGCTGCACTCGGTGGCGCAGGCATGACGCCATGGCACGCGCTCACGAGATGCTGACCGTCCAGTCCGGCGACGTGAAACTCGCCGTCTACGTCAGCGGGTCGCGTCGCGCGCCGCCGCTGATCCTCGTGCACGGCTACCCCGACTCGGCGGCCGTGTGGGCGCCGATCCGGGCGCGGCTCGCGAAGCGCTACCGCGTGATCGCGTACGACGTGCGCGGCGCCGGTGCGTCCGACGCGCCGCGCCGCCGTGCCGACTACACGCTCGAACGGCTCGCCGCCGACCTGAAGGCGGTGGCCGACGCAACCTGCGGCGGCCGGCCATTTCACCTCGTCGGCCACGACTGGGGCTCGATCCAGTGCTGGGAGGCCGTGACCGACCCCGCGTTCCGCGGCCGGATCGCGTCGTACACGTCGATCTCGGGCCCGTGCCTCGATCACGTGTTCCGCGCGAAGATGCGGCTCAAGCAAAGCCTGAAGTCGTGGTACATCGCGTTCTTCCACCTGCCGCTCGTGCCGTCGCTGGTATGGCGGCTCGGCGGCGCGGCATTGTGGCCGCGCTGGTTGCAGCTCACCGAGCGCGTGCGTGCGGAGCGCGATCCCGTGCAACTGAAGAACGCGCTGAACGGGCTGCAGCTGTACCGCGCGAACTTCATCGCACGGGCCCGCAAGCCGCGCGAGCGGTACGCGCAGGCGCCCGTGCAGATCCTGGTGCCGGTGCGCGACCGCTACGTGACGCCCGAGATGTCGGTCGACCTCGACCGCTGGCTCGGCGACCACGTGCGCGAGGAGATCGACGGCACGCACTGGATCGTGCTGCGCCACCCCGACATGATCGCGTCGCGGATCGACCGCTTCGCGTCCGCGCAGGAGCGGCCGCCGCTCACCCCGGTCGCCGCCAGGGTTCAGCGCACCGCGGGCGCCGGCGCCGGGAGGCGTCTGAACAGCGTTTCGTAATCGACGACGAGCCCGTCGTCGTCGATCTCCATCTCGGCCGTGAAGTCGCGGAAGATCCCTTCGTAACGGTAGCGCCGGCCCGGCTCGAGGCACGCGTAGGCCTGCTTGACCGGCGTGACCTTCAGGTCCGGCGTCGAGATGTACGCGACGTCGATCGGTTGCCGCTCGCCGCGCGCGAGCCCGAGGCGGCCGATCGGCAGCGAATTCGTGAACGGCGTCGCCGCGATGTCGATGTCGATGCAGCCGTCGAGTTCCGGCAGTGCGCGGCCCGAGCCGTCGTGCCAGTGGCCGGCGCCGTCGCCGCGCAATTCGAGCGTGCCGCCGCCCATCACCTTGAGCACCGCATGGGTCACGCGCCAGTGCGTATCGCACTCGACGCGATACGCGAGCCCGTACGCACGGCCGTACCGCTGGCCGACCACCGCGCTTTCGACGACGATCCCGCCGCCGCTCCGGTCGAACGTCAGATGTTCGACTCCGTCGCCTTCGAGCGACGCCCAACGCACTTCGCGCATCTCTGCCCCTCCCGGTATTCCGGACGATGCGAGGCATCGTCGCACAGATCGCTCGGCGAAGGTGCCGGCCATCACCAGGATTCGATTCCCGAACGGGGCACCCCGTCAAACGGGCCAACGGCGCGGCGTGCGGGCACGAATCGACGGCGGGATTCACCGTTTCGGGGCATCGACCACAAATCCCGACTATCCGGAATTCCCTATTCCGGTGCATGAGATTGTGTCCTATGCTCGCGGCTCGTCCTGTTCCGCCGCCACCATGCCTACCGCCCGCCCCGTTTCGCCGTCGATCGACCTGCGTATCCTGCTGCGCGGCATCGGGCAGATCGTGCTGCAGGCGAATGCGCTCACCGGCGCGCTGCTGCTCGCCGCGCTGGCGCTGACCGACTTGCGGCTCGCGAGCGCGGCGCTGGTCGGCTCGGCCGCCGCCAGCATGACGGCGGTGCTGACGGGCGCCGAGCGCCGCGACGTCGGGCAGGGGCTGCACGGCTTCAACGGCGCGCTCGCCGCGCTGATCGCCGTGCAGTTCGCGCCGCATCAGCTCGCCGCCTTCGTACTGGTGCCGCTGGTCTCGATCGGCGCGGCGCTCGTGCACCGCGCGATGCGCAAGCCTCTCGTACGCTGGCGCCAGTGCCCGTATTCGAGCCCGTGCCTCATCGTCACCGCGCTGTGGCTCCCGTTTGTCGCGCTGCAGCATGCGGGCGGCGCGATGGCCTCCCCGGCGCTGACGCTTGTTGCCGCCGCCGACGCCCTTCTGTCAGGCGTCGCGCAGACCACCTTCGCGCAAGGTGCATGGGCCGGCGTGCTGATCGTCGCCGGCCTCGCCGTTGCATCGCGCCGCGCGGCCGCGTTCGCGCTTGGCGGCGCGCTGGCATCGACCGTGCTGCTGGTCGCGCTCGGCGCGAGCGGCGCATCGTTCGCGGACGGCCTGCTCGGCTTCAACGGCGCGCTCGCCGCACTCGCGCTGATGCCGCAAGGCCCGCGCGCGGCGTTCGCGGCCGCCGCACTCGCCGCGCTGATCCAGTGGCTCGCGACGCGCGCCGGCATACCCGCGTTCACGGCGCCGTTCGCGCTCGCGTCGTGGGTCACGGTCATCGTCGCCCGCCGCTTCACCCTCGGAGAACCCGATGTCGTCATTCGCACACCGTCCTGATGCCGTGAAACCCGGCGGCCCGATCTCGGACGCCGAACGCCGGATGCGCGTCGACCTCGCCGCCGCGTACCGGCTCGTCGCACTGAACGGCTGGGACGACCTGATCTACACGCACCTTTCCGCGACCGTGCCCGGCGAGCCCGGCCACTTCCTGATCAACCCGTTCGGCCTCACGTTCGACGAAGTCCGCGCGTCGAATCTCGTGAAGATCGACCTGGCCGGCGACCGCATCGGCGACAGCGAGCATGCGGTCAACGTGACGGGCTTCGCGCTGCACGCGGCCGTGCATGCCGCGCGCGCCGACGCCGTGTGCGTGATGCATCTGCACGATACGGCCGGCATCGCCGTGTCGATCCAGCGCGACGGGCTGCTGCCCGCGTCGCAGCACGCGCTACGGTTTCACGGCGACCTCGGGTACCACGACTACGAGGCGCTCGCGTTCTCGCCGGCCGAGGGCGCGCGGCTGACCGCGAGCCTCGGCGCGAAATCCGCGATGCTGCTGCGCAACCACGGCACGCTGACGGTCGGCCGCACCGTGGCCGAAGCCTATGTGCTGATGGACACGCTGATCAAGGCGTGCGACATCCAGGTGCGCGCGCAGGCCGGCGGCGGGCCGCTCGTGCTGCCCGACCCGGCCGTCGCCGACCGAACCGCCGAACAGCTGCGCGACGGCGGCGCGATCGAGGGCGAACTGGAATGGCCGGCGCTGCTGCGCCGGCTCGACCGGATCGATCCGACGTATCGCGACTGACGACGCCGGCTTTCAACGCATCATTCACCCCAACCATCGGAGCACTCCATCATGCCGACTTTCAATATCCAGCTCTTCGAAGGCCGCACCGTCGACCAGAAGCGCGCATTCGTCGAAGCCATCACGCGCGTCACGTGCGAGACGCTCGGCTGCGAGCCGGGCTCGGTCGACATCATCCTCACCGACGTGAAGAAAGAGAACTGGGCGACGGCCGGCAAGCTGTGGAGCGACGAGCGCTGAGCGTCAAAGGCGGCGTCGCTTCGGCGCTGCCTGCGCTGCACTGATACACTCGCAGCAGCGACCGCGACGGGCGCTGCACGCGGCCTTCTCCGGCCGCCGCCCGTTGTGCGCCCGCACATCGCTTTGTCACGCAATCGGCGCATAATGCCGGACAGACGCAGCAGCCGATGGCCACCCGACGAGGAGACCGCCATGGAAGCGAAGAACGAGGAAGTCGTCGCACACCTGCTCTCCGACGTCGTCGAATTCGCGCGCGGGCGCCTGCCCGAAGCCACGTTCCGGATCGTCGAACCCTTCCTGCGTCATTACTACGATTTCGTCGATGCCGACGATCTGCAGAGCCGCAGCATCGCCGATCTCTACGGCGCCGCGATGGCGCACTGGCAGACCGCCCAGAAATTCGTGCCCGGCAGCGAACGGCTGCGCGTGTACAACCCGATCCTCGAACAGCACGGCTGGCATTCCGATCACACGGTCATCGAGATCGTCAACGACGACATGCCGTTCCTCGTCGATTCGGTGACGATGGCCGTCAACCGCCTCGGGCTCGCGCTGCATTCGGCACTGCACCCGGTATTCCGCATCTGGCGCGGCCGCGACGGCGGCATCGAGCGCGTCGACGCAGGCGGCGCGACGCCCGGCGACGGCCAGTCGCAACTCGCGTCGTTCATCCATTTCGAAGTCGACCGCTGCGGCGATGCCGCGCTGCTCGACACGTTGCGCAACGACATCGCCCACGTGCTCGGCGACGTGCGCGCGTCGGTGGAAGACTGGCCGAAGATCGTCGAGATCGCGCGCGCGACGATCAAGGAAATGAAGGCGCGCGAATCGACCGCGGAAGACATCGAAGCGCGCGCATTCCTCGAATGGATGGCCGCCGATCACTTCACGTTCCTCGGCCAGCGCGACTACGCGCTGGTGTCCGACGGCACGGGCTTCGGGCTGCGCGGCGTCGAGGGCACCGGCTTCGGCATCCTGCGCGAATCGCTGCGCACGTCGGGCACGCCCGACGTCACGCCGCTGCCGCCGGCCGCGGCCGACATCATCACCGGCGCGTGGCCGATCTTCCTGACCAAGGCGAATTCGCGCGCGACCGTGCACCGGCCCGGCTATCTCGACTACGTGGGCGTGAAACTCGTCGGGCCGGACGGCAAGGTCGCGGGCGAGCGCCGCTTCATCGGGCTTTATACGTCGACGGCCTATTTCGGCTCGTATGCGGATATCCCGATCGTGCGCCGCAAGTGCGCGAACATCGTGCGGCGCGCGGGCTTCCTGCCGAAGGGGCATCTCGGCAAGTCGCTCGTGACGGTGCTCGAAACCTATCCGCGCGACGAGCTGTTCCAGGCCGACGAAGACCAGCTCTACGACATCGCGCTCGGCATCCTGCGGCTGCAGGAACACCAGCGCACGCGCCTGTTCGTGCGCCGCGACCGCTTCGACCGCTTCGTGTCGTGCCTCGTGTTCGTGCCGCGCGACAAGTACAACACCGACCTGCGCCGGCGCATCGCGAAGCTGCTCATCGATGCGTACAACGGCGTGACCGTCGAATTCACGCCGCTGCTGTCGGAATCGGCGATCGCGCGCATTCATTTCGTCGTCCATGCGGAACCGGGCACGATGCCCGACGTCGACACGCGCGAGCTCGAAACGCGGCTCGTGCAGGTCACGCGCCGCTGGCAGGACGATCTCGCCGACGCGCTGCTCGACGCATTCGGCGAAGAGCAAGGCAACCGCCTGCTGCAGCGCTATGCCGATTCGTTCCCGGCCGGCTATCGCGACGACTATCCGGCGCGCACCGCCGTGCGCGACATCGAGCTGATCGAGCGCGTGAAGGATTCGGGGCAGCTCGCGATGAACCTGTACCGGCCGATCGAGGCCGAAGCGCGTGCGTTCCGCTTCAAGGTCTATCGCGCAGGCGACCCGATCGCGCTGTCGCGCAGCCTGCCGATGCTCGAGCATCTCGGCGTGCGCGTCGACGAGGAGCGGCCGTACCGGATCCAGACGCAGGACGCCGCGCATGCGTGGGTACACGACTTCGGCCTCGAGCTCGCCGACGACACCGAATTCGACATCGAGCGCGTGAAGGGCCTGTTCGAGGACGCGTTCGACCAGATCTGGAGCGGCCGGATCGAGAACGACGACTTCAACCGCCTCGTGCTGCGCGCCCATCTGAGCGCACGCGAAGTGACGATCCTGCGCGCGTATGCGAAGTACCTGCGGCAAGTCGGCTCGACCTTCAGCGACGCGTATATCGAGCGCGCGCTGACCGGCAACCCGGCGATCGCGCGGCAGCTCGTCGAGCTGTTCCTGCTGCGTTTCGACCCGGCCACCGGCGACACGCGCGACGTGCAGGCCGAGCGGCTTCTGACGGCAATCGAGGGCGCGCTCGACCAGGTGCCGAACCTCGACGAGGACCGCATCCTGCGCCAGTTCCTCGGCGTGATCAACGCGACCGAGCGCACCAACTACTTCCTGCTCGATGCGAACGGCGAACCGAAACCGTACCTGTCGTTCAAGTTCAATCCGGCGAAGGTGCCCGGGCTGCCCGAACCGAAACCGATGTTCGAAATCTGGGTGTATTCGCCGCGTGTCGAAGGCGTGCACCTGCGCGGCGGGCGCGTCGCGCGCGGCGGCCTGCGCTGGTCGGATCGCCGCGAGGATTTCCGCACCGAGGTGCTCGGGCTGATGAAGGCGCAGATGGTGAAGAACGTCGTGATCGTGCCGGTCGGCTCGAAAGGCGGCTTCGTCGTGAAGCACCCGCCGCCGCCGAGCGATCGCGAAGCGTGGATGCGCGAAGGCATCGCGTGCTACCAGACCTTCCTGCGCGGCCTGCTCGACCTGACCGACAACCTCGTGAGCAACGCGATCGTGCCGCCGCCCGACGTCGTGCGTCACGATCCGGACGACCCTTACCTGGTCGTCGCGGCCGACAAGGGCACGGCCACCTTCTCCGACTACGCGAACGCGATCTCGCACGAATACGGCTTCTGGCTCGACGACGCATTCGCGTCCGGCGGCTCGGTCGGCTACGACCACAAGAAGATGGCGATCACCGCGCGCGGCGCGTGGGAATCGGTGAAGCGGCACTTCCGCGAGATGGGCATCGACACGCAGACGACCGACTTCACGGTAGTCGGCGTCGGCGACATGTCGGGCGACGTGTTCGGTAACGGGATGCTGCTGTCGCCGCATATCCGGCTCGTCGCCGCATTCGATCACCGGCACGTGTTCCTCGACCCGAACCCCGATCCCGCGACGAGCTTCGCCGAGCGCGCGCGCGTGTTCGCGCTCGAACGCTCGAGCTGGGCCGACTACGATCCGGCCGCGATTTCGACGGGCGGCGGCGTCTATCCGCGCACCGCGAAGACGATCCCGCTGTCGCCGGCCGTGCAGGCCGCGCTCGGCATCGACGCGAATGCGCTGCCGCCGGCCGAGCTGATCCGCGCGATCCTCCAGGCGCCGGTCGACCTGCTGTACAACGGCGGCATCGGCACCTACGTGAAGGCGGCGCGCGAAACCCATCTTCAGGTGGGCGACCGCGCGAACGACGCGGTGCGCGTGAACGGCGCGGACCTGCGCTGCAAGGTGGTCGGCGAAGGCGGCAACCTCGGCTGCACGCAGTTCGGCCGGATCGAGTTCGCGCAACGCGGCGGGCGCATCAACACCGATGCGATCGACAATTCGGCCGGTGTCGATTGTTCGGATCACGAAGTCAACATCAAGATCCTGCTCGGGCTCGTCGTGTCCGACGGCGAGATGACCGAGAAGCAGCGCAACGCGCTGCTCGCGGAGATGACCGACGAAGTCGGGCTGCTCGTGCTGCGCGACAACTACTACCAGACGCAGGCGCTGTCGATCGCCGGCCGCTACGCGGTCGAGCTGCTCGATGCCGAAGCGCGCCTGATGCGCTGGCTCGAACGCGCGGGCCGCCTGAATCGCGTGATCGAATTCCTGCCGACCGACGATGAAGTCACCGAACGGCAGGCCGCGAAGCTCGGCCTCACGTCGCCGGAACGCGCGGTACTGCTCGCGTACAGCAAGATGTGGCTGTACGACGCGCTGCTCGAATCCGACGTGCCCGAGGATCCGCTGGTGGCCGCGATGCTCGTCGACTACTTCCCGAAGCCGCTGCAGCAGCGCTTCAGCGAGCCGATGCGCCGCCATCCGCTGCGCCGCGAGATCCTCGCGACGCACCTGACCAATGCGCTCGTCAACCGCGTCGGCTGCACGTTCGTGCACCGGCTGATGGAGGAAACCGACGCGAAGCCCGGCGACATCGTGCGGGCGTGCATCATGGCGCGCGACGTGTTCGACCTCGATGCGGTGTGGCGCGATATCGACGCACTCGACAACCGCGTCGCCGACGACGTGCAGGCGCGCATGTTCGTCGACGTCGCGCGGCTGCTGGAGCGCGCGGCGCTGTGGTTCCTGCGGCACCTGCAATCCGGCGCGGTGGCCGACGGAGGCGTCACCGAGCTGATCGCGCGCTGCCGCGACGCGGCGGAGCGGCTTGCGCCGCAACTGCCGTCGCTGCTGCCGGCCGGCGATCTCGACGCGCTGTCCGAACGGCAGCGCGTGCTGGTCGAAGCCGGTGTCGACAGTGCGCTCGCGGTGCGCGTCGCGAGCGGCGACATCTCGGCCGCGCTGCTCGATATCGCCGAAGTGGCCGCGACCGGCAACCGCAGCCTCGAACTCGTCGCGGGCGTCTATTTCTCGCTCGGCACGCTGCTCAATTACAGCTGGATCGGCGAACGCGCGGCGACGCTGCCGACGCCGACGCACTGGGACATGCTGGCGCGCGCGGCCGCGCTCGCGGAAGTCGCGCGCCTCAAGCGCACGCTCGCGACGAGCGCACTCGCGGAATCGCCGGATTCGACGACGCCGGAGACGATCGTCGGCGCGTGGCGCGCGCGCCGCGAAACCGCGCTCGCGCGCTACGAGCACCTGCTCGCGGACCTGCGCGCATCAGGCGGCGCGAGCCTCGCGGTGCTGCTCGTGGTCGTGCGGGAGATGGCCGTGCTCGAACGGGCGTGATGGTTGCCGTGGTTGCCGTGGTCGCTGTGGCCGGGCCCGCTCAGACCGTCGCGATCAGCAGCTCTTCCGCGTTGTCCGGCGGCCGCAGGCCGTCGGTGCGATCGGCGAAGTAACGGCGCGTCAGATCGGCGGCCGATACGTGCGCGGCTTGCGCGAAGCCGGCCTCCCGCGCGAGCGCCTGGATCTGCGCCGGCATGAAGAAGCTGATGAACGGCGTGCCGCTGGCGCGCGCGCCCTTCGCGGCCATTTCCAGCCCGGGGCGCACGTCCGGATCCGCATTCTCCAGCGGCAACAGGAACGTCATCGCGAGCGTCGAGCCCGGCGCGAGCGACGCGACTTCGCGCAACGCGGCCGCATTCGCCTCGTGCGTCAGGTACATGCTGACGCCGGTCGACACCACGACCGCCGGCTTGCCGGCATCAAAGCCCGCGCCGACCAGCGCAGCACGCCAGGACTGCTTCGCCTCGAAATCGACCGGCACGAAACGCAGCCAGTCGGGCACGCCGAAACCGAGCTCGACCAGGCGACGCTGCTTCCATGCCTGCGGCGCGGGCGGGTCGACTTCGAAGACAGTCACGCGCGACGCCATCTCCGGCCGGCGCTGCACGAAACTGTCGAGGCCCGCGCCGAGGATCACGTACTGGCTCACGCCGCGCGCGGCCTGTTCGACCACCCAATCCTCGATGAAGCGTGCCCGGGCGACGATCGACGCGCGGAACGGCCGCGTGAACTGCGGATCCATGTCGCCGCGCTGCTGCCAGCCGGGTTCCGGCGCGAGCAGTTGCAGCCCGACTTCGTCGGCGAGCACGTGCGGCGGCGCGTCGAGTTCGACGTGCAGCGCGCGCCACAGCGCGACGCGCGCCGCGGTGCTGTCGGGGGCGCTTTCGCGGGGTTCGGTCATGGCCGCCTCACGCGCCCTGCTTGCCCGGCGCCTGCAGGCGCCACACGCGACCGTCCGGATCGCGCACGGTCATGTCGCGCGTGCCCCAGTGGGTGTCCTCGAACGGCGTGACGACGTCGACGATCGGCTGCGGCCGCACTGCCTGCTCATCCGCCACCTTGAGCACGACCTGCATGTCCGGCGTCTCGCCCGGCGGCACTTCGGCGATGAACAGAAAGGGGCCGTCGCCGCTGCGCAGCTGGCCCGACTGGTGATCGGTTTCGAACTCCAGCGTGAAGCCCAGCGCCTGGAAGAACTTCGCCGACTTGCCCCAGTTGTGCGTCGTCAGGTACACGGCTTCGATTCGCTCGGATGACATGTCACTCCTCCTTGGTGGACGGCCCCGCGCCCGGCGGCGGCGCGGCCAGGTACGCGCGCAATGCGTCGGCCACCAGCGCGGACAGCGATTGCTCCGTTTCGATGGCGCGATGCTTGACCTGCCGGATCAGGCTGAGCGGCAGGTACACGTTGAACTGCTTCACTTCTTGGGGTTCTACGCCGGAACCCCAGAAAATTCCGTCATTCCACATTGTGAACGTCAATCGGTTTGTTGCCTGACGTGCCGAGCGAGTAACTCAGTCGGTAAATGCCTGCCCGAACTGCCGTGCCCGCTTTACATCGTCGGTATGCAAGTAAATCGACGTGGTCGAAATCGACGCGTGACGCAGGTTATCTCGTACGGCGCTCAGCTCAACCCCTCTGGCGATCGCGTGGGTCGCATGGGTGTGCCGCATCCAGTGCGGAGAGGCCCGATGCAGCTTTTCAGCCAGCACCGGATGGTCGTTCTTGATAATCTGCGCGACGAGCCGAAAAAACCGGCGCATGACTTCCCACAGCCGCAAGGGCTTGATGCCGGCATCGGCGTCGTCAAGGCTGCCAATCAGGGACGTGGTCGGATTCCAGTGAGCACGGCTGACAGGAAGCCCCCGCTCCTGCAGATATCGGTCCAGCGCTGTGCGCGCTAGGGGTGTCAGGGTAACGCGGGCTGGCTTGCCGCCCTTGCCGACCACGTGCAGCCAGTGATCACCGGCTGCGTCGACTTCGATGCTGCGCAGTGTGGCGTCAGCCAGTTCGCTGATCCGCAGTCCCGTTGCGTAGCCGAAATCCAGCATGAACCGCAACCGTTGCGCAGCGGGCGCCTGCCAGCCGTACGACCACTCGAGCCCGTTGGCGATGGTGCGCGTCAGCATCCATTCTCCTTCGGTGAAAGCGTGCGAGGTTTCAAGAGCCATGGCGCGCTTGCTGCCGCGTACCTTGATGCCGGAGAATGGGTTGGCCACGACGTAGCGCTGCTCGACCAGCCAGCGGAACATGGCGCTGAGCACGGCAAGCGCATGCGCAATCGAACGGGCCGAGAGGTTGTCGACAAACGGGCGCCAGTCCGTTGATGTGCGCGGCCGCGGTGGCCCGACCCAGCGTTCTCGCGGTGTAGGTCTGCGCAGAAACGCCCTGTAGTCGGTGGCATCCCGGGTGGTCAGCGAAGACAGCGCCTTGCCGCGAGCAACGATGCCCCAGAGAATCAGCCGTTCGGCTTCCTTGCGGTAGGCCCGCTGCGTGGCCGGGGATTCGTGCAACGCGAGCCATGCCTGGATAGCGTCGTAATCGTTGTCGACGCCGAGGATGCAGGCCGACACCGGTGCGCGGAAGGCGCCGGCGGATCCGTCGATCTCGTGCGGTAGCCGTAGTTGCTCCCAAGGCGTCACGACTGACTGCCGATCCGCGATGATCAGTGCGCGGGCCCGCTCCGTGAGCGCCGGGTACGCGGCAAAGAAGGCCTCGATCCTTCTTGCACTGGCCGGCCCGAGACCCGGAATGACGGTCCACCACTGCCGGCGACGCGGAATCCGTACCGTGAGATCGGCCAGGGTCCGGATGCCGGCCGCGTGCAGGGTGCGGGCAGCGCGATTCGGCAGCCAGTGCGCAATGTCGTCGCCGATCTGCGGAGCTGGCGCAGGCATGATGCGCAGTAGCTCGACAGCCTGCGTGGTGGCGCGCGCATGATGCATACGCTTTTGGGCCGGGCATTCGAACAGCGTGGCCAGATCTGCCCGCTGTCGGTTACGGGCATAAAGTGCCAGTTGCCGGCGGATCTGGCCGATGACGCCGCGGGCTGACTGGCTGTGGCTGAGCCGATCTTGCATGTACCGGTGTGCCGCCTCACGCGAGGATGCGCCCTCGTACCAGGCACGCAGCGCTGCCAGTGCATCAGCATCAGGAAAGTCGGTCGGGATGTCGGCGGCGGACGGGCTCGTGGGGCGCGTTTTCATGTCATCGAGTTTAATATGGAAACAATGCCACAGAGATAATAAAGCTTATCTCTGTAGAATGCGGGAGTTCAATATTTCTGTCGTACCCCATGTCGTGATATCACAAAATTGAAGGATCTGACGTTGCGTGGAGAGGATGGTCGATGATCAACAAGAATAAGCTGCTCAGCGTCTTTTCCGACGCCGAACAGGAAGCCCTGTATGGCCTGCCTGATTTCGACGATGCGCAGCGGCTGGAATACCTGGCATTGACCGAATCCGAACTGGCGCTCGCCAGTAGCCGGCCCTCCATACCCGCGCAGGTCTATTGCATCTTGCAGATTGGCTACTTCAAGTCCAAGCACGCCTTCTTCCGCTTCGATTGGGACGAGGTTGAGGACGATTACGATTTCGTGTTGAGCCGCTATTTCCACGGCGAGCCGTTCGAACGCAAGCCGATCACCCGGCACGAGTACTACGCCCAGCGCGAACAGATCGCTGAACTGTACGGCTATCGACCGTGGGTGGCCGCCTTCCTGCCGCAACTCATGCAGCAGGCCGCGCAGATCGTACGTCGCGACGTGACACCGGGATTCGTCGCCGCCGAGCTCATCGTGTGGCTCAATGAGCACAAGATGATCCGGCCCGGCTACACGACCTTGCAAGAGCTAGTCAGCGAAGCCCTGTCCGTCGAACGTCGGCGGCTGGGCGACCTGCTCACCGGCGTATTGGACGAATTGACCCAAACCGCGCTAGACCAACTTCTGGTGCGCGATGATACTCTGTCGAAACTGGCGGCGCTGAAACAGGATGCCAAGAATTTCGGCTGGCGTCAGATGGTCCGCGAACGCGAAAAGCGCGGCACGCTGCAGCCGTTGCACGAAATCGCCAGGACGCTGCTGCCCCGGCTGGATATCTCGCAGCAGAACGTGCTGTACTACGCAAGCCTGGCGAACTTCTATACCGTCCACGACCTGCGCAACCTGAAGGCGGATCAGGCGCAGCTCTACCTGCTGTGTTACGCCCGGGTGCGCTTCCGACAGCTCACCGACAACTCGGTCGATGCGATGGCCTTCCACATGAAGCAGCTCGAGGAAGAAAGCAGCGCGGGCGCGAAACAGTCACTCATCGCCGAGCAAGTAAAACGCCATCGGGAAACGCCGCAGATCGGCCGCCTGTTGTCGCTCTATGTGGACGACAGCGTAGCCGATCCGACGCCGTTCGGCGAGGTGCGTCAGCGCGCCTATAAAATCATGGCCAAAGATGTGCTACAAAACACGGCGCAACGCATGACGGTCAAGCCGCTGAGTCAACTGGCACTACACTGGTTGGCGGTGGACGGCCTAGCCAAACGTATTCGCCGTCACCTGCGCCCCTTGTACGTCGAGCTCGACTTCGTCGGCACCTCCCCAGACAACCCGTGGCTCGCGGCGCTGGCTTGGGTCAAGGGGGCCTTCGCCAAACAGCAGCGCCTGTCACAACGACCGCTCGCCGAATGTCCCGCGGCCACGCTGCCGAAGCGCCTGCGACCGTACCTGCTGATCTTCGGCGCTGATGGTCAGCCGACCGGTTTGCACGCCGATCGCTACGAATTCTGGTTGTACCGCCAGATCCGGAAGCGCTTCCAGTCGGGAGAGATCTATCTCGACGACAGTCTGCAACATCGTCACTTCTCCGACGAGCTTGTTTCGATGAACGAGAAGGCCGACGCGCTGGCGCAGATGGAGATCCCGTTCCTGCAGCAGCCAATCGATGCCCAACTCGATGCGTTAGCGGCCGAGTTGCATGCACAATGGCTGGCCTTCAACCGAGAGCTGAAACAGGGCAAGCTTACGCACCCGGAATACGACAAGGATACGCAGAAGCTGATTTGGCGCAAACCGAAAACCGAGAACCAGAAGGTGCGTGAGCAGGCATTCTACGAGCAACTGCCATTCTGCGATGTTGCCGACGTGTTCCGCTTCGTCAACGGCCAGTGCCAGTTCCTGTCGGCGCTGACGCCATTGCAGCCGCGCTACGCGAAGAAGGTAGCGGACGCCGATAGCCTGATGGCGGTTATCATCGCTCAGGCAATGAACCATGGCAACCATGTCATGGCGCGCACCAGCGACATTCCGTACCACGTTCTGGATAGCACCTACCAGCAGTATCTGCGTCAGGCGACGCTGCATGCGGCCAACGACTGCATCAGCAACGCCATCGCCGCGCTGCCGATCTTCCCGTACTACTCGTTCGATCTCGATGCGCTGTACAGCGCCGTCGATGGGCAGAAATTCGGCGTCGAGCGACCGACCGTGAAGGCGCGTTACTCGCGCAAATACTTCGGACGAGGCAAAGGCGTCGTCGCCTACACGCTGCTGTGCAATCATGTCCCGTTGAACGGCTACCTAATCGGCGCGCACGAGTACGAGGCGCATCACGTGTTCGACATCTGGTATCGCAACACGTCGGATATAGTGCCGACTGCGATCACCGGCGACATGCACAGCATCAACAAAGCCAACTTCGCTATCCTGTATTGGTTCGGGTTGCGCTTCGAGCCTCGCTTCACAAACCTCGATGACCAGTTGCAGGAATTGTATTGTATCGACGACCCGGCGCTGTACGAGAAATGCCTGATTCAGCCGATCGGACAAATCGATCGGCAGCTCATCACCAGTGAGAAGACAAATATCGATCAGATCGTCGCCACGCTGGGCCTCAAAGAGATCACGCAGGGCTCGCTGATCCGCAAACTATGTACGTACTCGCAGGAAAACCCGACACGTCGCGCGATTTTTGAGTTCGATAAGCTCATTCGTACCATCTACACGTTGCGTTACCTGCGCGACCCGCAGCTCGAGCGAAACGTGCATCGCTCCCAAAACCGCCTCGAGTCTTACCATCAGCTTCGTTCGACCATCGCCCAGGTCGGCGGCAAGAAGGAATTGACCGGCCGCACCGACATCGAAATCGAGATCAGCAACCAGTGCGCCCGGCTGATCGCCAACGTCATCATTTTTTACAACTCGGCGATTCTGTCGCATCTACTGACGAAATGGGAGGCCAGTGGCAACGCCAAGATGCTGGCGCGGCTTACGCAGATATCACCGGCAGCCCGGCGGCATATCCTTTTGAACGGGCACTACACTTTTCAAAGCGACAACAAAATCGACCTCGACGCGCTCATTGCAGGGCTCGAATTGGAGTGATCGAATTTTCGGCGGTTCTGGCTTGGAATCCCTTATTCCTGTTACGGTGGAATACGATGCCACAACCGGTAATCCTTTACCCCCAGCCGTGGTCAACACCTGGCGACTGAGCGTCGGCACGTCGCTGTTCGTGATCGATATCCTGGCCGACGGCAGCTGGCGACCGGCGTATATTGCGCCAAAGCGGCTGGGTGGCTGGACGATGGATGTGTTGCCGAACATGCCGCCGACGTTAGTCGATATCGCTCCCTCGGTACGCACCTGGGCGCGACAGTACGGCGCGAATGTAACGAACCGGCGCACGCCGGCGCGCCGGTTTCCCGCGCAAACCGCTTCTTCGAACAGGACGCCAGAATGAACATGCTGAAACGTCGTCTCGATGCGACAGACGAAAAGCTGCAGGAGCTGAAAACAGCCCGCAAAGCGGCAGCTAAGGCGCAGCGCCAGCAGGTCAAGCAAACGCGCGCGGATCGCGAGCGAAAGATCATGCTGGCCGGCGAGGCGTTGCTGCGGCGTGTCGATCGCGGCGAGTGGGATGAAGCCGATTTCCGCGCGATGATGGACGATTATCTGTCGCGGCCCGCCGATCGCGCGCTGTTCGAGCTCGACGATGTATAGCCTTTGATGTTCGACGTCGACGCACCGCACAGCCAGGTCGGCAAATGTTGATTTGATTCACGATGAAGGATGCCCGATGCTGCCAACGCTCCGCATGAACCGGAATTTTGTCGAGGCCTTGCTGGCCGAGCGCGCGCCCTGCTTTGCGATGGGACTCGTGGCCGAGGGCCAGACGCACTATGCTTGCCTGGCACTGCGGCCGGTGGATGACATTCCGAACGACGTAACACGCAGCGGTTTCAACTTTGGCCACTCGATACGCGGCACCGACGACTTCGAGGTCGTACACTTCGGCTTAGAGTTTTACGGCTACCGCATCTTCAATGCGCTGATCAATCCGAGCAACTTCATCGCCAGGACAATCCTGTCGCACATGGTCGACACGAAGGCGTTTTTCTTCTTCGCGGTCAACCCGTCAGGCGGTGTGACGGTGTTCAAGTCCGGCATCGGTGAATGCAGCCTGGACAGCATCGAGTCTAATCTCGAGCGGATACTGCGCTCGAGCACGTCCGATGCTCAGTACGACGCGGCGCTGACAACGTTCAGCGACCATCCAGATCCGGTCGGGCCGATGCTGCACTGGGTTTGCCGGGACTGCGAAGATTGTCTCGACCTGTCCCACAATGTAATCGAACTGGGCCCCGCGTAACGGTCCTGATGGTCCGTGTGACCGAGACCGTCATGTCACTCACCGGACGTCGCTCCAACATTCTTCGGCTGGAATAAGCCGATTAATGTTCACAATGTGGAACGACGGAATTTTCTGGGGTTCCGGCGTAGATCCCCTTCTTCGTCGGTCATGATTGCTAGTATGCTAGCAATCTAGCAAATGTCAACCGAGGGCACGGCCCGTGGAAGCGGGCCGCAGTCGTCTACCGATCGTGATCCGGGTTATGCGGCGGCGGGCGCCGCCAGTCGCGCAAACAGCGCGTCGAGATCGAATCCCGTCGTGTCGATGCCGATCGTGTCGCGCAGGCACGCGCCCCATGCGGCCGCATCGTCGAACGTGACGGTGCGCCCGACGCCCGCCGCGTCGCGGATCGTCAGCGTGGTGTTGCGCAGCGCGGCACGGCCGTCCGGCAGCACGCGGCAGGCGATCAGGTTATGCAGAAAGATCGATTCGGGGTACGTCGACGTGAACCAGTTCGCGGCGTCGTAATCGATCCACTCGACCCGCTTCGGCTGGAAGCGATAGGTGGTCTGCCAGCCGTCGGGCGTCTCGATCTGCATGTCGAATTCACCGTCGACCGGCGCGGCGACGACGCGAAACGCGCCGTGCGGCGTCAGTTGCCGCTCGTCCCGCACGAAACGCAGCGGCGCGGTGAGCGTCGCGCTGCCGAAGCCGATGTCCGCGAGCCAGGCCGCGCCGTCGAGATCGATGCGCAGCAGCATGTGCGTATGCGCGGTGGCGACTTCCGGCGGCTGCATCCAGCGCACGCGCGCGATCATCGGCGTCACGCGAAAACCGATCGCCGTGAGCGCGGCGTAGAACAGTTTGTTGAGTTCGAAGCAGTAGCCGCCACGGCGATGCGCGAGCACCTTGTCGGCGATCGACGGCAGGTCGAGCGCGACGCGCGCACCGGTCAGCGGATTGAGGTTTTCGAACGGAATCGCCTGCGGGTGCAGCAGATGCAGCCGGCGCAGCACGTCGAGCGTCGGCTCGACCGGGCCGTCGTAGCCGATGCGGGAGAAATAGCGCGAGAGGTCGAACGAGTCTGTCATGAACCTGCACCGAAAAAAGGGACACGCCACGATAGCATCGTGCGCCATCCCCATGTTGGGTGGGGTCATCTTCGTCGTCGCGCGATGCCGGCGCCGCATCGCGCGCGGCCCCGCGCAACGTTACGGCAGCAGCTTCAGCGCGGACGATGCGACCGACGGCACCGAAATGCCCTGGCTCGTCGCGAACTGCACGGCCTGGCTGAGCGTCGTCGCGAGCGACTGCAACTGGCCCGGCGCGCTTTGCGCGATATACGACGCAGCCTGCATGTTCTGCGGATTCAGGCCCGACTGCAACAGCGACGCCGCGCTCGTCGACCCGAGATTGCCGAGCCCCGACTGCAGTTGCGAATACCGCGTGAGCCCCTGCCCGAGCGACGCGAGGCCGTTGCTGAACGCCTGCTTGTCGATCGGGCCGTGCGTCGCACCGCCGCTCGCGAATGCCTGGCCGAGCGCCTGCGATACCGATTGCTGCGCGCCGCCCATCTGCGACAGCGCGGCCGGCGTCAGCGCATCGCCGCCGGTCAGCTGGCTCGCGGCCTGTTGCGCCTGCCCGGCCGCGCCGGTCAGGCCCATCGCCGACGCAAGCGACGACTGGCCGGTCAGCACCTGCTGGTTCGCGCCGACATAGGCCTGCAGCAATTGCGCGACGCCGCCCTGCGCGGGCGCCGCCTGCTGCTGCCCGCCGCCGAGCAGCGATGCGCCGATCGACTGCAGGTCGAGCTGCGCATGCGCGGCGCCGCTTGCCAGGAGGCCGAACGCAATGCCTGCCGAGGCCAGGTACCGGCCCGTCGCGCGAATCTGCTTCATGTGTTTCCCTCGTGCCTGAATCTTGTTGAGGCTGATATTGTCGAAGCGCGCCGCGCACGGCCGCAACGACTGAAACACATCGAAACGAAATCACGCTGCGCAGCGGCTTGCAATTCGGCGGCCGACGGGCCCCGTCGCGCAGATTCGCGTGCGTTTGCCGCGCGATGCCGCGCACGTATCGCGATTCTTTCTCCGGTTGCGTCAATGGATGGCGGTTCCGGCTTGCGCCGGTGTCGCGACGGAACGCATCCGCCGACGCGCTCCGCGTCGAGCGATGTAAAAGAAACGGGCAGCGTGTCGCTGCCCGTTTCGTCATCCAGCCGCGACCGGCTGCCTGCCGGCGACGCCGTTATGCAGCCATCCACGCCGGCACCCGCCCGCCGACCCGGTCAGCCGCCTTCTCGTAACCGCGCGCGAGCTGGAGCACGGCGAGATCGGCACGCGGACGCCCGATCAGCTGCATCCCCATCGGCAGCCCCGCGTCGTTGAAGCCGACCGGCACGCTGATCACCGGGCAGCCGGCCAGCGTCCACGGCACGACCGTCTCCATCCAGCGGTGATAGGTATCCATCGCACGGCCCGCGATCTCCTTCGGCCAGCGCTGGTCGACGTCGAACGGGAACACCTGCGCCGTCGGCGCCGCGATGAAGTCGTAGCGGTCGAAGAAGCTCAGCACGGCCTGATGCCACGCGGTGCGCTCGACGCTCGCGTCGAACACGGCCGCGCCCTGCATCGCGAGCAGCCCTTCGACCTCGTAGATCGCCTCGGGCTTGAGCAGCGCGCGCCGCGCCGGGTCGCGATAGAGGGCAAGCAGCCCGCCGCCGGACAGCAGGTGCCGGTGCGCGAGCCACAGGCGCCAGATCCGGTCGGGCGCGAACGCCGGCAGCGCGGCATCGACGTCGCAGCCGATCTCGCGCAGCGTCGCCAGCCCTTGTTCGCACAGCGCGAGCACGCCGGCCTCGGTCGCGAGATAGCCGTTCCAGTCGCCGACCCACGCGATGCGCTTGCCGCGCAGGTCGGCGTCGAGCGGCTGCGCGAACACGGCCGGATCGTCCGCGAGCGACAGCGGATCATTGCGGTCGTAGCCGGCCTGGATCGCGAGCAGTTGCGCGACGTCGCCGACGGTACGGCCCATCGGCCCTTCGATGCCGAGCTGCTGCACGAACACGTCGACGCCCGGCCAGCGCGGCACGCGGCCCTGCGACGGACGAAAGCCGTAGATGTTGCAGAACGCAGCCGGATTGCGCAGCGAACCGCCGAAATCGCTGCCGTCCGCCACCGGCAGCATCCGTGACGCGAGCGCCGCCGCCGTGCCGCCGCTGCTGCCGCCCGCGCTCTTCGTCAGGTCGTAAGGGTTGCGCGTCGCGCCGTAGACCTCGTTGAACGTGTGCGAGCCGAGGCCGAATTCGGGCGTATTGGTCTTGCCGATGAAGATCGCGCCGGCCGCGCGCATCCGCGCGACGCACACGGAATCGGCCTGCGGCACGTTCTCGCGGAAGATCGGCGAGCCGTAGGTCGTCCGCAGCCCCTTCGTCATCGCCAGATCCTTCGGCGCCTGCGGCATCCCGTGCATCCAGCCGTGGTACTCGCCGCGCGCCAGCGCGGCATCCTTTTCCGCGGCCTCGGCAAGCAGTACGTCGCGATCGCGCAGCGCGACGATCGCATTGACCGCGCCATTCACGCGCTCGACGTGATCGAGATACGCGCGCATCGTCTCGACGCACGACACGGCCTTGCCGCGGATCGCCGACGCGAGCTCGCCCGCCGACAGGCGCACGATCGGGTCGACGGGGATGGAAGCGGGGGCGAGAAGCTGCGGGGCGCCGTACGGCATGCGGAGTCTCCTGGAATCGGAATGGAATGGCGGGCCGCTTGGCGGCGGTCGCTCCCGAGCCAGCCGGGAGCGGCCGCGGCGCGGCCGATGCACTACTCTACGCGACGCCCGAGCAGCAACTTCGGATATTTTCCGCCGCGATTCATTGCGGTTCCGACTGAATCGGAGCGGCGCCCCCCGTTTCGCACGCGCCGCCCCGGCCGATGAAATCGTTTATGCGCATAAACTTAAATTTCTTATATTTCTATTAGGCGCAGCACGAGGCGTGCGCGCGTTAACGACATTTTTACGCGCTCGCCCGTTCTCTTTAGATCGTCCGGCCCGGCGGCGCGCTACGCTGGAATCATCTCGTTCCCTGGACAACATTCATGCTCAAGCTGCTGGTTCCGGTCGGCCACTCTCCCCGCTCGCTTCAGGCGGTTCGCCACGCGACATTCCTGTATCGCGAACGGTGCGCGTCGGAGATCGTGCTGATCAACGTTCAGGCACCGCTCGAATCGACGCGGCTCGAGGCCTACCATCCGCTGTCGCGGCTGCGTTCGATCGAGGAGAAATTCGCGTCCGACGATCTGGCCATGGCCGAGCGGATCCTGAAGGAAGCCGGCGTCAAGTACAGCGTCGTGATGAAGGTCGGCCCGGTGGCCGATACGATCGCGGCCGTGGCGGCGGAAACGGGCTGCGACGAGATCGTGGTCGTCGCGCCTCGGCACGACCCGTTGCATGCGCTGCTGTCGGTGTTCCGTCGCAGCGTGATGAGCCGGCTGGTGCGGATTTCGAATGTGCCGGTCACGGCCGTGCAATGACGGGGATGACGCGCGGCGGCGGCTCGTTCGGTGACGGGCCGATGAATTGCAATGAGCGGTATGACACGTGTGCGCGTTGCCGCCCACACGCGGATCGACCTGCCTGCAGCGCTTACTTGATGGCCTTGCGCCAGAACACGAAATAAGCGGCGGCCGTTGACGCAACGAGCAGGATGGCCCACATCGGGGCGAGGCTGATCAGAACGGAAGAGACGTTAAGCATTTGGATTCCTCACTATTTCGATAGCGATGTTCAACACGCACCTGCTTGCCGGAACCGATGCATTCCTTCGCGATCGCGTTCCGTCAAATCATGAATTCATGCTATCGCCTTGAACGGCTGCGCGACCGCCCCCTCCCGTCCGTATCCTGACATTCGTCAAACTCCCGTGAATCGCGCGCCTGTCGCACGGACGACCGTCGCGCGAATGCCTCACTGCCCGTCCGGTTTCGCCTGCCACGCGCACTGAAGCAACGCCTTCCCTCCTCCCGCACACCACGAAAAACGGGACGGGATCACTCGGCACGCCCCCATTTCAGC
The DNA here is from genome assembly GCF_029633825.1 of Burkholderia contaminans. Taxonomy (NCBI): domain Bacteria; kingdom Pseudomonadati; phylum Pseudomonadota; class Betaproteobacteria; order Burkholderiales; family Burkholderiaceae; genus Burkholderia; species Burkholderia contaminans. Next base: position 505,645 of record NZ_CP090641.1, read on the forward strand.
AGACGTTTACCGGGGGAACCCCCAAGTGCTTCGTCGAACGGGTCCGCGTTACGCTTGAGCCACGAGGAGACGAACCATGAGACGAGCCGTACATATCGCTGTTTTCGCGCTGCTGGCGTATCTCATTGGCGATCGCGCGATCCTGCATGCGCAGGGCCGCGACACCAGCCCGCTCGCGTGCGAACAGGGTGCCGCGCAGGTGAAGGTCGACGCGCTCGGCCGCGGCTTCGGCGAAGCAGCCGCCAGCAGCCAGAGCGAAGCCTTCATGTCGGGCTGCCTGGTGACGGGGCGCGGCAATCAGGACGTCGCGCTGGCGAACCGCTGACGGGTGCCAGGTGACGCCCCGGTCACGCTCAGGTCACGACGGCTGAACCGGAACCGCACGCGCCCGCATTCATTCCCGCTTTTTCGATCGATGTCGCGACACATGTCACGGCCTTGACGGTGGTCACGCCGTACGTCTGCATGTAACCTGCATCGCGGCGGGGAACACGCGTCGATATCGAGTCGATCGGCGCGTCCTTGCCGCATGGCACGCACCAGACGTTCAACTGGCATAATTTCCGGCCGCCGCGTCGAGACCCCGCTTCATCTCCAACGACAACACACCCCAAGATGAGCCACCCGCACACCGAATTGATCCAGCGCTTCTACACGGCGTTCCAGCAGCGCGACATCGACGCGATGCTCGACTGCTATGCCGATGACGTCGTCTTCAGCGATCCCGCATTCGGCGAGCTGCGCGGCGACCTCGCACGCGACATGTGGCGCATGCTGGTGGCGCGTGCGCAGGATTTTTCATTGACGTTCGGCGACGTCGCCGCGGATCAACAAGCCGGGCGCGCCGAGTGGATCGCCCAGTACCGCTTCACCGCGACCGGCCGGATGGTGGTCAACCGGATCGATGCACGGTTCCGGTTTCGCGACGGACGCATTGTCGAGCATCGCGACAGCTTCGACCTGTGGCGCTGGGCGCGTCAGGCGCTGGGGCTGAAAGGCGCCCTGCTCGGCTGGACGCCTTTCGTGCAACGCGCGATCCGTGCGCAGGCGCGGAAGAACCTCGACGCGTATCGCGCCAAGCGGAAATAGCGCACACCGTCATGGCTTCATCGGCATGTGCTCGATCGACCGGATTCAAGGGCTCGCGGCCCTCCACGCGGTTCCTTGACAGGCGAGCGGCACGCACCGACGCCCGCTCCGTCTTTTGAAATTCGATTGAAAGCGGCATGAAATAGAGCGTAGGCGCGCGAACGCGGCCCGTATGTGACGTTTCTTGCGTGCTTGTGCAGATATCTGCGCCACCGGCAACCGGGCTCCCAGGCTTCGTTACCGGTAGCGCACCGCGCCGCCCTCCGCACCTCCCGCAGTCCTCGCCAGAACCACCCGGAACACCTTGCTCGCATCCGCACCCAGGCGAGCCTCCGGAACACGCCGCCAAACACCGCCGCCTCCATGCCACCACGCTTCCCCGTGTCCCGACCGCCAAGTCTTATATAAGACATAAGACATTTGACGTTAAAGAGCATTGAGATTAGAATCCCGCTCAACGCAGTGCCTGGAACAGCCCCGGAGTGCCGGCAAGGCCTTCCCCTCAAACGCAATATCAGCAGGTCTCCCCATGCTTGAAAACTTTCGTGCTCACGTGGCCGCCCGCGCCGCGCTCGGTATTCCTCCCCTGCCGCTGACGGCTCAGCAGACCGCCGAACTGGTGGAACTGCTGACGAACCCGCCCGCCGGCGAAGAGCAGACGCTGCTCGACCTGATCACCCATCGCGTGCCTGCCGGCGTCGACGAAGCCGCCCGCGTGAAGGCCGGCTTCCTGGCCGCCGTGGCCAAGGGCGAGACCGCCTGCCCGCTGATCTCGCGCGAACGCGCGACCGAACTGCTCGGCACGATGCTGGGCGGCTACAACATCCAGCCGCTGATCGAGCTGCTGTCCGATGAAGCCGTGGCTGCCGTGGCTGCCAACGCACTGAAGAAAACCCTGCTGATGTTCGACCAGTTCCATGACGTCAAGGAACTCGCCGACAAGGGCAACGTGCACGCGAAGGCCGTGCTGCAGAGCTGGGCCGATGCCGAATGGTTCACGAGCCGCCCGGAAGTGCCGCAAAGCCTGACCATCACCGTGTTCAAGGTGACGGGCGAAACCAACACCGACGACCTGTCGCCGGCACCGGACGCCACCACCCGCCCGGACATCCCGATGCACGCACTGGCGATGCTGAAGAACGCACGCCCGGGCATCACGCCGGAAGAAGACGGCAAGCGCGGCCCGGTCAAGTTCATCGAATCGCTGAAGGAAAAGGGTCACCTGGTCGCCTACGTGGGCGACGTGGTCGGCACCGGCTCCTCGCGCAAGTCGGCCACCAACTCGGTGCTGTGGTTCACGGGCGAAGACATCCCGTTCGTGCCGAACAAGCGCTTCGGCGGCGTGTGCCTCGGCGGCAAGATCGCCCCGATCTTCTACAACACGATGGAAGACGCCGGCGCACTGCCGATCGAGCTCGACGTGTCGCAGATGGAAATGGGCGACGTGGTCGAACTGCGCCCGTACGAAGGCAAGGCGCTGAAGGACGGCAAGGTCATCGCCGAATTCCAGGTGAAGTCCGACGTGCTGTTCGACGAAGTGCGCGCCGGCGGCCGCATTCCGCTGATCATCGGCCGCGGCCTGACCGCGAAGGCACGTGAAGCGCTCGGCCTCGCGCCGTCGACGCTGTTCCGCCTGCCGCACCAGCCGGCCGACAGCGGCAAGGGCTTCTCGCTCGCACAGAAGATGGTCGGCCGCGCATGCGGTCTGCCCGAAGGCCAGGGCGTGCGCCCGGGCACGTACTGCGAACCGAAGATGACCTCGGTCGGCTCGCAGGACACCACGGGCCCGATGACCCGCGACGAACTGAAGGATCTCGCGTGCCTCGGCTTCTCGGCCGATCTCGTGATGCAGTCGTTCTGCCACACCGCCGCTTATCCGAAGCCGGTCGACGTGAAGACGCACCAGACGCTGCCGAACTTCATCAGCACGCGCGGCGGCATCGCGCTGCGCCCGGGCGACGGCGTGATCCACTCGTGGCTGAACCGCATGCTGCTGCCCGACACCGTCGGCACCGGCGGCGATTCGCACACGCGCTTCCCGATCGGCATCAGCTTCCCCGCAGGTTCGGGCCTGGTCGCGTTCGCGGCCGCCACCGGCACGATGCCGCTGGACATGCCGGAATCGGTGCTGGTCCGCTTCAAGGGCAAGATGCAGCCGGGCGTCACGCTGCGTGACCTCGTCAACGCGATTCCGCTGTACGCGATCAAGCAAGGCATGCTGACGGTCGCCAAGCAAGGCAAGAAGAACATCTTCTCGGGCCGCATCCTCGAAATCGAAGGCCTGCCCGACCTGAAGGTCGAGCAAGCGTTCGAGCTGTCGGATGCGTCGGCCGAGCGTTCGGCAGCCGGTTGCTCGGTCCACCTGAACAAGGAACCGATCATCGAGTACCTGAACAGCAACATCACGCTGTTGAAGTGGATGATCGCGCAGGGCTACCAGGATCCGCGCAGCCTGCAGCGCCGCATCCAGGCGATGGAACAGTGGCTGGCCGACCCGCAACTGCTCGCGCCGGACGCCGACGCCGAGTACGCGGCCGTCATCGAGATCGACCTCGCCGACATCCACGAGCCGATCGTCGCATGCCCGAACGACCCGGACGACGTGAAGACGCTGTCGGACGTCGCCGGTGCGAAGATCGACGAAGTGTTCATCGGCTCGTGCATGACCAACATCGGTCACTTCCGTGCGGCGTCGAAGCTGCTCGAAGGCAAGCGCGACATTCCGGTCAAGCTGTGGGTCGCGCCGCCGACCAAGATGGACCAGAAGCAACTGACCGAAGAAGGCCACTACGGCGTGTTCGGCACGGCCGGTGCGCGCACCGAAATGCCGGGCTGCTCGCTGTGCATGGGTAACCAGGCGCAGGTGCGCGAAGGCGCGACGGTCATGTCGACGTCGACCCGCAACTTCCCGAACCGTCTCGGCAAGAACACGAACGTGTATCTCGGCTCGGCGGAACTGGCGGCGATCTGCTCGCGTCTGGGCAAGATCCCGACCAAGGAAGAGTACATGGCCGACATGGGCGTGCTCAGCGCGAACGGCGACAAGATCTACAAGTACATGAACTTCGACCAGATCGAGGACTTCAAGGAAGTGGCCGACACCGTGCAGGTGTAAGCACGCAGTCGGGCTGCGGCGGGTGGTCGACGTCGCAGCGCCACCGCGAAAAGGCGCCGCGGGCTGAAAGGCCTGCGGCGCCTTTTTTCATTCGGTGTCGGCGTCCGGCTCGCGCCGGATCACCAGCTCGTTGAAGCCGGTGCCCGCGTCGAGCTCGCGCGAGAAGCGATGCGCGGGCAGCAGCGCGAGCAGGATCTCGGCCGTCGTGCGCACCACGCAACCACTCGCCACATGGCCGCCCGTCACGCGGCCGGCTGCATCCGAAATCGACATGTGCAGGTGCGCGCCGTCCGGCGACACCGTGCCGGCCAGCGTCAGGATTTCGAGGTCGCCGCGCAGCTCGGTCGGCTGGTCGACGCCGGCGAAGCGCAATTGCGCGACGCTCAGGCTGCCGATGCCCTGGATCACGAAGGCGGCGTGCGCTTCGTGTCGACGGAGTGCCGCTTCGATGGCGCCGCGCAGATCGTCGCCGGGGGAAAGACGCAAAGGATGGGCTTGCATGGTCGGGAGCCTGTGGGTCGATCGTGGTATCGACCAAGCGTACGTTCGCCCGGTGAATCCGGCAAGTCACCCGCTCGCGATGATCCCCGCGCGTCGGTGTCTTCCAGGCGTCGTTTCAATCGCTACCGTTCGACTCCGGGCCACCTGCGCATACGGGCCCGTGCGACATGGTTTCGCACCGGCCGCAGCGAATCGGCTTTGTTTTCCGTAGGGAACGCATATGCGTCCGCCTGAAAACCGCCCCTGACGTATGCAAGAATCAGTTCCTCGAGGAAATCCCTGCCTTATCGCCCCCTTTTCATCGAACGCCCCGACGAATGCCCAAATGCCAGAATACGTATGAGCGGTTCCACACGCCGAGCGACGAGATTGCCGCGCGGGAAATCGCGGCGATGAGCGATGAGGAGCGTGCGCGCGCCAAGTCGGCGGGGAGCGTGCATGTCCGAAACTGGCTCGCCATTCTGGCGTTGCCGGTCGTATTCGGGCCTGTGGTCCCGGTGCTCACGTATTTGCTGGGCATACTTGCATACCGCGGAATGGTCGATCCGGCCTTTGATCTGGATCGTGCAGTTGACGGAACAGTCGTCACCCTCATATGGGTCACGGCGCTCTTCATCGCAGCATGGATCGGCCTGAACTGGTGCGTCGCGACGTACGGTACCCGGCAGCGGTACTGGCGAGAAATGCCGTCCAACGGGCATGTCGAACTGGAGCGCCATACGCTATGTTCAGCCATCGTCGTGTGGTCGGACGACTACGATCCGGAGCCCCTCTACGTCGAGGAATGGATCGACGGCAAGCTCAGATCCAGCAAGGCCCGAATGAGACAGTGGATCCTGGCCCGAACGTCCGTCGGTCATTGGCTGGTGCTGGCTGATCTGATTGCGGCTGACAATTGGTACGGGCCGCCAACGTTCCCCTTGGAGACGAAATGGTTGATCCCGAGGCGAGAATTGGCAATCGCATTTGCGCCACGCACCCATATCCGCATCGGATTGAGATGGAGTGGACCGGCCGCGCCATTGACCGTGACGTCCTGTCTGCTGTCTCACGCCGAATGCGAACGCCTGACTGCGGCGGCTCACCTCTTTGCTTTTTTTCCGCCGGCCCAATATGGCGTCGTCGATCCCGCCGATGCAGACTGGGTCGGGGAACTCGCCGCCAGGGCGCTGGAGCGTGAAATGCCTGTCGACGTGCTGGCCGGGCGGGCGTTGACGTAATCGTCGTGGGTCGTTTCAACAGCGACTGCGGCCGCCACCGCGCGAAGGCGCCCGGCGAACAGCCGGAACAGTACGTCACTTGGCGGCGACTGCATAATGACGGGGTTCAGTTCGAGATCTTGTGCATTGTCTCCCCCCGCGCAAGCCGCCCCAACCCGAATTCCCTTTGATGACACCGATTCCGAACCGACGATCCCGCCTGCGCGGCGGCCTGCTTGGCCTGCTGATCGGCGACGCGCTCGGCGTGCCGTACGAATTCCACGGCGCCGCTTCGATTCCGCCGCCCGCCGGGATCGACATGATCCCGCCGCCGGGCTTCGCTCGCGCGCACGACGGCGTACCGCCCGGCACCTGGAGCGACGACGGTGCGCAGGCGCTCGCGCTGCTCGACGCACTGCTGCGCGAGCACGACCTGAATCTCGATACGTTCGCCGGCAACCTGCTGAACTGGTTCCATCGCGGCGCATTCACGCCGGACGGCCGCGTATTCGACGTCGGCCTGCAGACTCAACGCGCGTTCCATGCGCTGGCGGCCGGCGCCGCGCCCGCAGCGGCCGGGCCCCGCGACGAGCGCGACAACGGCAACGGCTCGCTGATGCGCTGCTTCCCCGTCGTGATGGTCGCCGCGTCACGCGACGACGCGATCCGGCTCGCGCACAAGCAGAGCATCGTCACGCATGGCCACGTGCGTTCGCAGCTTTGCTGCGCGCTCTATTGCCTGACGGCGCTGAGGATCGTCGACGGCCAGCCCGCGCCCGACGCGGTGCGCGCGGCAGAGGACGAACTGCTCGCGCACTACGAAGGCACGGCCGACGAAATCGAACTGAAGATCGTGCTCGACGGCCGCTTCGACGCGCCGCAAGGATCGGGTTATGTGGTCGACAGTTTCTGGTCGGCGATCCATTGCCTGCTGTCGACGGGCAGCTACGAGGACTGCGTGAAGCGCGCGATCGCGCTCGGCAACGACACGGATACGACCGCGGCCATCGCCGGCGGCCTCGCCGGCGCGCAGTACGGCGAACAGGCGTTGCCCGATCGATGGGTTGCAATGTTGCGCGGAAAAGAGATGGTCGAGGGCTGGCTCGCGAAGTTATGAATACGGCCTCATCGGCCAGCCGCCGAGTCGAACCTGGCGAGCCGAACCCGATTTCCCAGCGTCGTTGCATCAACGCGCGCGCGATCGTTCGTGCCGAGAAATGATGCGCTGCCGCCGCAGCGCATCAGCGCCGGTCGCTCGCCAGCAACCCATACAGCGCGCTGTCCGACACTTCGTCGCCGACGATCCAGCGTTCGCGCAGCAACCCTTCCCGCACGAAGCCCAGCCGTTCGAGCAGCCCCGCAGACGCGACGTTGCGCGGATCGATATCGGCTTCGAGCCGGTTCAGCCGCAGCGTGCCGAACGCGTGATCGATCATGGCCGATGCCGCCTCGCGCATGTATCCGCCACGCCAGTACTTCCGCCCCAGGCTGAAGCCGATCTCGGCGCGCCGGCATTGCTCGTTCGCATGGAACAGCACGCATTCGCCGAGCGCCTCGCCGGTTTCCCGCGATTCGAGCACGCAGATCAGGTCCTGCCCGCTCGCGGACGTCTTCACGTTGCGCGCGACGCGCTCGATCGCCTGGTCGATATGCGTCATCGGCGAGAACGAGAAATAGCGCATCGCTTCCGCATCCGACCAGATCTCGAAGAAGGCATGCGCATCCGCTTCGCATAGCGGCCGCAGGACGAGGCGGGAAGTATGCAGCGTGACGGGTTCGAACAGGGGCATGGCGACGGTCGGTCGAAAAACGGGATCGTGAATTAGAACATGCAAGCCGAAAGTCGGCTATGTCACGCATTCGAACGGTCCGTCGCGCCCCTCCGCAACAACCGGATCGCCGCCAAACAACAAGGCCCGGACATCGCCCGGGCCTCTCCACCTCATCCGATACCGCCGGCCGACCGCGCTTACGCTTCGAGCGCTTCGAGCACCTTCCCCTTCGTTTCGATGCCGACGAAGTGCACGGTCAGCGCCGCGATCAGCGGCACGATGCCGATCAGGTAAAACGCCGGCGCGAGATTGCCGCCGATGATCGCGTGCGGCACCACCATCGGTGCGACGAACGATGCGATCTTCAGCCATGCGCTGCCGAGGCCGCAGCCCGACGCGCGGATGCTCGTCGGATACTGCTCCGGCGTGTAGACGTACGCGGTAATGAACCCCGACGCCATCAACCCGAGCGACAGCGAGCAGAAGATCGACACGACATACACCGACGACGCGTGATAGAAGCCCGCGAACGCCAGCGACAGCGCGCACAGTACGAACGACCACACGATCACCGGCTTGCGGCCGAGCTTGTCGACGAGCAGCGCCGACGCCAGCGACCCGAGCACGCCCATCACCGAGCCGATCACCGCAAGGTTCAGCGCAAGCTGCAGCGGTGCGTGATAGAAGTTCTTGTAGATCGTCGGCAGCCACGTCGACAGCCCGTACTGGATGAACCCGCAGGTCGCCCACAACGTCGCCACCGCGAGCGTGCGCTTGCGATACGCGGCGCTGAACAGGTCGCTCATCTTGCGCTTCGGATGCTGGCGCACCATCTCGTCGAACGCGGCCGCCTGCGTCACGGGCGGCAGCTCGCCGCGCACCGACGCTTCGAACTCGCCGACCGCCCGCCCGGCTTCTGCCAGCCGCCCGCGTGACGCGAGCCAGCGCGGCGACTCCGGCACGAGGCGCGTGAGCACGAGCGACAGGATCAGCGGCAGGCCACCGACGAAGTACATGATCTCCCAGCCGAAGCGCGGCACGAGCCACGCACCGAGCGCCATCGACACGAGCAGGCCGATCGGGAACACGATCTCGTACAACAGCACGAAGCGGCCGCGGCCATGCGCGCGCGTGATCTCGTTGATGTACGTCGCGGCGACCGGCAACTCGCCGCCGAGACCCAGGCCCTGCAGGATCCGCAGCAGCACGAAGATCTCGAAGGTCGGCGCGAACCCGCACGCGACGCTCGTGATGCCGATCACGGCCGAGCTCCATGCGATCGCCTTCACGCGGCCGTGCTTCTCCGCCAGCGCGGGAAACAGGAAGGCGCCGATCAGCTGGCCGATCGCGCCGGACGCGATCAGCATGCCGATCTGCGTCGGCGACAGCCCCCATTTGTGAATCAGCAGCGGCAGCGTCGCCGCGATCGTGATCACGTCGAAGCCGTCGAAGAACGTCGCGGTGCCGATCAGCACGCGGGCGCGGATCTGCATCGCGTTGGCCGGAAGCCGCTCGAGCCGTGCGATGATCGCGCCGGGCGTGGAGGCGGCAGCTTCCATCGTGGCGCGTCCGGCCACGACGTTGTCGAAAGTGCTCATGCGGGGTGTCTCCTGTATCTCGTCGCCGGTCAGGCCAGTGTCTTGCTCGTGTCTGCCAGGGCTTCCGTATCCACTGCCCGGCCCTGGTTCATCCACTTGCGCGCGAGCTTCAGCTCACGTGCGTTGTTGACGGCGATGACACCTCTCACATGTCCTTCGCCCACGAAAAACAGCGTCGCGCGTCGCGCGGCAAGCTCGCCGCGCACGACGAGCTGCGCATCGGCCGGCAGATCGCCGAGGATCTGCAGGTTCACGTCGTACTGATCGGACCAGAACCACGGAATCTCCGCGTACGGGGCACGCACGCCGAGCACCGCCTTCGCGGCCGCGATCGCCTGGTTCTGCGCGTTGGCCCACGATTCGAGCCGCACGCGCCGCTTCAGCCAGCCGTTGTGATGGTTCGCGACGTCGCCGCACGCGAAGATCGCCGGGTCGCTCGTCGCACCGAATTCGTCGACGACGATGCCGTCGTCGATGGCCAGCCCCGCGTCGCTCGCGAGCGACGCGTTCAACGCGAGGCCGATGCCGGCCACCGCGAAATCGGCGTCGATCGTCGTGCCGTCGGCGAGCGTCGCGCGAACCTTCGACGCGTCGTCCGGCTGCGCGTCGAGCGATGCGAGCGCCGCGCCGAGGCGTACGTCGACACCGTTCGCGCGATGCAGGTCGAGCAGGAAATCCGACACGATCTGCGGCACCGAGCGGCCGCACAGCCGCGGCGCGCCTTCGACGACCACCGCGTCGACGCCGAGCTTGCGCGCGGTCGCCGCGACTTCGAGGCCGATCCAGCCGCCGCCGATCACGAGCACGCGCCGGCTCGCGCGCAGCTTCTCGCCGAGCGCGGCCGCTTCGTCGAGCGTGCGCAGGTAATGCAGGTTCGGGGTCCTCACGATCGAATCCGGCAAGCGGCGCGACGTGCCGCCGGTCGCGATCACGAGCCGGTCGTATGCGATCTCGCGGCCGCTTTCGGTTGTCACGACGCGACGCGCGCGGTCGATCGACGCGGCGCGTTCCGGCTGCCATGCTTCGACGTTCAGCGCGTCGAATTCGTCAGGACGCACGACACGCACGGTTTCGATGTCGGCGTCGCCGGCCAGCACGGCCTTCGACAGTGGCGGGCGCTCGTACGGCAGATGCGGTTCGTCGGCGATCATCACGAGGCGGCCCGCGAAGCCTTCCGCGCGCAGCGTCTTCAGCACCCAGCCGGCGGCCTGGCCGCCGCCGATCACGACGACCGTGCCCGGCGCGGGCTGCTCCTGTGCGTTCTCTTCGCTCACGATTTGCGCTCCGTCATGAACTTGCCTTCCGGCGCCTTCGCGTTCTTCTGCCGGCGCGTGTTGCCGTCGAGGCCGCCGTCGACGGCCCATTCGGCGAACACCGTCGGGCCCGGCTCGAATTCTCGCGGCTGCCATTCGGGCGTCAGCACGTCTTCGTCCGCGTAGTACTCGATCAGCGCGCCGGCCGGGTTCTGGAAATACCAGAAGTACGCGGACGACACCGGATGACGCCCCGGGCCGAGTTGCGTTTCCCAGCCGCAGCGGTCGATGTGCATGCCGCCGCCGAACACCTCGTGGATGTCGCGCACGGTGAACGCGACGTGGTTCAGGCCGCGTTTGCCGTTCGGCAGCGCGAGCAGGAACAGGTCGTGGTGGCCGCCGTGCGGTGCGCAGCGCATGAACGCGCCACGGCCGGGGTAACGGTCGGACGTCTCGAAGCCCAGCAGTTCGTGATAGAACTTTTCCTGCGCGTCGAGGCAGTTCGTGAAGAACACCACGTGCCCGACCTCGACCGGCTCCGCGCGTGCATAGATCGGGCTCGGCTGGTCGACGCGCAGCGTCTGGCCCCACACGTTCGACGGCGAGCCCGTGATGTCGAGTTCACGCTTGCGCGTGACTTCGACGCGGATCGCCATCCCGTTCGGGTCGATGCAGCCGAGCGCATCGTCCTGCGCGTAGTACCCGGGCTGGCCGGCGAGCTTCGTGCGCAGCGCGTCGAGTTCCTGCCGCGTCGCGACGCCCCACGTGACTTCCCGCAGCGTCGGCCCCGCTTCGAACGCGGGCGGCAGCGACGGGTCGTCGGCCTTGACGACCAGCACGGTGCAGCCGTTCAGCGTCTCGAAGCGTGCGCGCGTGTCGTCGTGCGAGACTTCCTTCATCCCCCAGTCGGCGAAAAAGCGCCGGCAGGTCGCGAGATCGTCGACGCCGTACGTGATCCGCTCGATTCCCAAAATGCTCATTGCGTCATTCCCCTTCGCTCAGTTCGCCCACGGCAGCGGCGCGTCGTTCAAGCCCCAGTAGAGGCTCTTCTGCTGCATGTACTCGCGGATGCCGAGACGCCCTTTCTCGCGCCCCATCCCGCTCTCCTTCCAGCCCGAGAACGGCGTGGAGATCGAGAACAGCTTGTACGTGTTGATCCAGACCGTGCCCGTCTCCAGCGCACGCGCGATACGCCAGGCGCGCTTGTAGTCGCGCGTCCAGATGCCGGCCGCCAGGCCGAACACGCTGTCGTTCGCCTGCGCGATCAGCGACGCTTCGTCGTCGAACGGCATCGCGACGAGCACCGGGCCGAAGATTTCTTCCTGGCAGATGCGCGCGCTGTTCGGCAAGCCTTCGAGGATCGTCGGCTGATAGAAGAAGCCGTTCTCGCGCCCGTCGCCCGACGGCCGCTCGCCGCCGCACAGCAGGCGGCCGCCTTCCTCGAGGCCGAGCGCCACGTAGCGCTCCACCGATTCGCGATGTTTCGCGGTGATCAGCGGCCCCATCTGCGTGTCTGCCCGCGTCGGGTCGCCCACGCGCAGCTTGCGTGCGCCGGCCACCAAACGCTTCATGAATTCGTCGTACACCGCGCGCTGCACGAACAGCCGCGAACCCGCGATGCACGCTTCGCCCGACGAACTGAAGATGCCGTACAGCACGCCGTTGACCGCATGATCGAGATCGGCGTCATCGCATACGATCGTCGGCGACTTGCCGCCGAGTTCGAGCGACACGGGCATCAGCTTCTCGGCCGCGATGCGCGCGATGCCGCGGCCCACTTCGGTGCCGCCGGTGAACGACACCTTCTTCACCAGCGGATGGCGCACGAGCACGTCGCCGATCACCGAGCCCTTGCCGGGCAGCACGCTCAGCACGCCCTTCGGCACGCCGGCTTCCTCGCAGATGCGTGCCAGCGCGAGCGACACGAGCGGCGTGACTTCGGCCGGCTTGAGCACCACCGCGTTGCCGCCGGCCAGCGCCGGTGCGAGCTTCTGCGCATCGGACGCGATCGGCGAATTCCACGGCGTGATCGCCGCGATCACGCCGATCGGCTCGTACACGCTCATCGTCAGGTAGTCGCCGCGCGACGGCGTCAGTTCCTCGTCGAGCGTTTCGAGACACGCGGCGAAATAGCGGAACGTGTTCGCGGCGCTCGCCACCAGCACGCGCGTCTCGCCGATCGGCTTGCCGTTGTCGCGGCGCTGCAGGTTCGCAAGCGCTTCGTGGCGCTGCATGATCAGATCGGCGATGCGGTACAGCACCTGCGCGCGCAGGTGCGGCTTCAGCCCGGCCCAGTCGGCGCGGCGCCATGCGGCATCGGCGGCCACGACGGCTTCGGCCGCGTCTTCCGCATTCGCGGTCGACACTTCCATGTTCAGCGACTGGTCGGCCGGATAGATGCTCGCGTAAGGCGCGCCACGGCCGCGCCGCCATTCGCCGCCGATCAGGATGTTGCCGTCGGGCACGAGGCTCGTATCGAAAGGAGTCATGTCACAAGTCCCACAAATCTGTCTCTGCACGTCCGCCCCCGCCGTGGCGCGGGCGGCCATTCAATGGCCCGGTCAGATCACGCAGCGGGCCGCGCGGTTGCGCAGCGCGCGGATCGCGCTGTACGCCGTCAGCGCGGACGTCTTCGGGTTGTCGGGCAGCGGTTTGCCGCTCATTTCCAGCGACATCTCGCCGAATGCGCCGCGCGCGGTGATGCGGTGCACGTTGCGCTCGACGGCCGGATCGGCGATCAGGCGCACGTGCGTCGCGTCGAGGCCGAGGCCCGCGAGCGCGACGGTGGCCGCGACGTTCGCGTTCTTCGGATACAGGCGCGCGGCGTCGCGCGCGCTGCCTTCGAAGATCACCTTTTCCGCGGTCATCGCGCGCAGGTCGCACAGTTCCTCGGCGGGCGTGCCGAGCCAGCCGAGCGGCGGCTTGCGGCCCACGTACAGCACTTCGTCGAGGCCGCCCTGCTTCGCGGACGCCAGCGCATCGATCCCGCCGATCGCGCCGGACAGCAGCGTCACCGTCGCGTCGCCTTCGTCGGCGGCCTGCGCCAGCACGTCCAGCAGCGCGAGATCGGACAGCGCGCCGATCGATGCGACCGCGCAGTCGGTGCCGGCCTTCAGCAGCGGCACGACGTGATCGACGAGCGCGCTGTGGCCTGCGCATTCGAGCGCGAACTCGGGGCGGCGGACCAGTGCGTCGACCGACGACACGACCTCCACCGCACCGCCCAGCACGCCCTGCACCGCCGCGCGCTGGTGTTCCGGCACGATCACGTGCGCGACGCGCAGCGACGCATCGTGCTCGACCGCGTGGTACACGGCCGCGCCGATCGCGCCGAAGCCGATCATCGCGACGTCGACGGGTGCGTGCGCCCGCTTTTGCCCGTTAAGCATATTGGCGCTCCGACGGCTCTTCCTTCTTGACCGGCGGCCCCGCGAAGTTCGATGCGAACGCGCCGACCGACAGCATGTCGACCTCGACCATCACCGGGCCGGCCTTCGCCATCCCTTCGCGCACGATCGCCTCGGCGTCGTCGAACGACGTGATCCGGTAGTGCGTGAGGCCGAAGCTCGCGCAGAACTGCGCGAAATCGGGTTGGTGCAGCTGCACGAAGCAGCGGCGGCCACCGTAGTGCGCGTCCTGGATGTTGCGGATCACGCCGTAGCACTGGTCGTTCATCAGCACGATCATCACGTTCGCGTTTTCCTGCACGGCCGTGACGAGCTCGCCGACGTTGACCATCAGGCCGCCGTCGCCGACGAGGCACACCGTCTTCGCGGCCGCATCCGCCAGCGCCGCGCCAATGCCCATCTGGATGCCCTGGCCGATGCCGCCGCCGAGCGCATGCACGCCGGAGCGCGGCTCGAAGATCTTCAGCAGGCGGTTGCCCCACGTGCTGTTCGAGATCGTCACGTCGCGCACCCAGTTGTAGTCGCGGCCGACGGCGCCCTGCAGCGTGTCGACGAGCTGCTTGTACGGCCCGAGGCCCTTCGACACGTCGGCCACCGCCTGCTCGCGGGCGGCCGCGAGATCGGCGGCGAACTGCGGATCGACCGACAGGCGGCCTTCGAGCCGGTCGGCCAGCTCGGCCAGCACGCGCTTCGAGTCGCCATGCACGAACAGCTCGTTGCGATAGCCGCGGTTGTCGGCGAGCGCGTCGGCATCGACGCGGAACAGCGGCTGCGGCAGCGCGAGCTTGTACTTCAGCGTTTCGTTGCCGCGCAGGCGCGAGCCGACGACGACGAGCGCATCGCAGGTCTTGTAGAACGCTTCGACGGATGCATGCACGTTGAACGCGCCGAGCGACGCCGGGTGATCTTCGGGCAGCACGCCGCGGCCCTGCACGCTCGTCACGACGCCGAAGCCGAGCTTCACGAGGCGCTCGACTTCCTCCCGTGCGTGGCGCGCGCCGCCGCCGAGCCACAGCAGCGGGCGGCGCTTGGCCGCGAGAGCATCGGCGAGCTTCGCGACGCGGGCGGTGTCGTGCTCGCGCACCGCGACGTGTGCCGGCGCGAGGTCTTCCGGCCATTCGATTTCAGCGGCCTGGATGTCGATCGGAATCTCGACCGACACCGGGCCCGTCGGCGCGGTCTGCGCGATGCGCACGGCTTCGCGGATCGTCGGCAGCACGGTTTCGACGGTGCGCACACGGAACGCGGCCTTCGAAATCGAATGCAGCATCGACAGCTGGTCCGGCGCTTCGTGGATGTACGCGAGATCCTGGTCGAGGTACGGCGTCTCGATCTGCCCCGTGACGTGCAGCAACGCGGTGCCGGCCGTCAGCGCCTCGACCATCGCGCCGGCCGCGTTGCCGGCCGCCGTGCCCGTGCTCGTGAACGCGACGCCGAGGCCGCCCGATACGCGCGCCAGGCCGTCGGCCATGTTCAGCGCACCGGCTTCGCCGCGTGCACCGACATACCGGATGTTGCCGCGCGAGTTGATCGCGTCGAGGATCGGCATGTTGTGGATCGAGATGACACCGAATGCGGTCTTCACGCCGCACTGCTCGAGAAAGGCGGCAATCAGCTCGCCAACCGTGGTTTTTTTAGACATGGCGTGCAAAGCCTCCAGAAACGTCGATATGGCTGCCCGTCGTGTAGGACGACAGATGCGTTGCGAGATAAAACAGTGCCCAGGCGGCCTCGTCAGGCTTGCCGAAGCGGTTCAGCGGAATGTTCTTCGTGCGTGCGAGCGCGCCCGTCCAGTCCTCCCAGCTTTCGCCGGACTGCGCCTGCATTTCGTAACGGCGGCGCCACTGGCCCGACTCGACGATGCCGATCAGGATCGAGTTCACGCGGATGCGCTGCGGCGCGAGTTCGGCCGCAAGCGACTTCACGAGACTCAGCACGCCCGCGCGCGCCGACGACGTCGCAACCATGTGCGGCTCCGGCTGCAGTGCGAGCAGCGAGTTCACGCAGGTGATCGTCGGTGCGGCCGCATCGCGCAGCAGCGGCAGGAATGCGCGTGTCGGGCGGATGATGCTGAAATACTTCAGTTCGAGTTCTTCGCGCCATGCGTCGTCGGTCGTGTCGGCGAAGGTCGACACGCGGCCCTGACCCGCGTTGTTGACCAGCATGTCGGCGCGGCCGAAACGCGTCGATACGGCGTGCGCGAACGCGGCCACATCCTGCTCGTCGAGCACGTTGCAGCGTGCGGCGAGCAGTTGTGCGCCCGGGTATTTTTCAACGAGCATCGCTTCGGCACGCGCGAGGCGTTCGTTGTCGCGGCCGCAGATTGCGACCGATGCGCCGGCCTGCAGGAACCGTTCGGCCGTCGCGAGGCCGATGCCGGACGAACCGCCCGTCACCACCGCTACTTGCCCGGTCAGATCGATTTCAATCATCGGAGTCCTAAAGCCTTCAAAAACGTGTGCTCGTCATCCGAGCGGTAATTGAGCCGCCGCGACAGTTCCGCCGCCGCGCGCTGTACCTTGTCGATCAGGCCGTCCGCGATCAGCGCCGCGTCGATTTCCGGCCTCGGCACCGTCACCGTGATGCACGCCACGATCCTCTGTGTCTCGTTACGCACCGGCGCGGTGACCACCGAGATGCCGCGCTCGAACGACGAATTGCTGACGCCGTAGCCGCGCAGCGCATCCTCGCGGATCACTTCGTACAGCGCATCGACCGTTTCCGGCGTCGCGTTCGTCATGCGGTTCAGCGTGCCTTCCGGATACAGCGCATGCAGTTCCTTCAACGACAGGTCGCCCATCAGCACGTGACCGTGCGTCGTCGCATGTGCGGGCAAGCGCGTCCCGACGTTCACGCGGATCGAGCTGAACACCGGCGCCTGGCTCTGCGCCTTCGCGACGAACACCACGTCGCGGCCGTCACGGATCACGATGTGCGTCGTGAAGCCGGTCGCATCGCGCAGGCTTTCGATCACGGGCAGGCCGAGATCGGTCAGCTCCAGCGAGCTCAGGTATTCGAAACCGAGCCGCAGCACGGCGATGCCGAGCTTGTAGTTGCGATCCTTGTCCGCGCGCTCGAGGAAGCCGAGCGATTCGAGCGTCTGCAGCAGACGGAACACCGTCGTGCGCGGAATGCCGAGCCGCTTCGACAATTCGGGCGCGCCGAGCACGGGCTCGCGCGGCGAGAATTCGGCGAGAATCCGCAGCCCGCGTTCGAGGCCGGGCACCACGTAGCTGGCTTCGGCCTTGCCGTTTTCGAGTTCGGGTCGTTGCAGCGGTTCGTTCATGCCAGCCCCCGCTGTTGGTCGCACTGACGGCAGAACGCGTCGATCAGTGCGGAATAGACGGCCGGTGCTTCCACGTAGCCGGCATGGCCCGCTTGTGGAATCACCTGCAGCCCGACGTGCGCGGCCGCGGCAATCCGCTCGCACGCGGCGGGCGGCGTGATCGCGTCGTTCGCGCCGACGGCCACGGCCGTGCGGCCGCGAAAGCCGGCGAGATCCGTTGCGAGATCGGCATTCGCGAGCAGTTGCGTGGCCTGCGCGTAGCCGGCCGGCACGATGCGCGCCATGTTCCAGCGCACCCACGCACGCGCATCCTCGTTCGCGAAACCGGACAGCATGTTGCCGCTGCGCTGCTCGGCGAGCCCGGCCGGGCCGAGTTCGGCGAGCATCGCGAGCCGCGCGTCGCGGCGCGCGTCGCGCGTTTCGGCCGGTGCGCTGCCGTAGCCGCCCGCGGGCGACACCAGCAGCAGGCCGGCGATCCGCGCGGGCATCACGCGGATGAGACCGCCCGCGATGATCGCGCCGAGCGAATGACCGACCAGCACGCAGCGTTCGATGCCGAGTGCCTCGAGCCACGCGTTCAGCGATGCCGCGTAATCGGTGGCGGCCGGCGACGCGCCGTGCACCGGCGTCGACACGCCGTAACCGGGCGCATCCCACGCGAGCACGCGCCGCGATGCGCCGAGCGTGTCGAGCTGGCGCACCCACGATGCGGCGCCCGAGCCGATGCCGTGCAGCAGCACGACGGGCAACGCACGGCCCGCATGGTGCGCGCCGGCCTCGCGATATCCGATCGTGCCCGCCGCGCCGGCCGCGCAACGCTGTTCGGGGAACTGCCCGAGCAGCGCGGCGAACGCCGCGGTGCGGTCGCGTTCACGTTTGTCGATGACACTCATTGCTTTACCCGCTCCGTCTCAGCGCTTGATCTTCGCGAGCGGCGAATCGGGCGGATACGTCGGCGTGACCGGCTTCGGCGAACCGAGCATCACGCACATCAGCGCATCTTCCTCGCCGATGTTGATTTCCGTGCGATACACGCCCGGCGGCACCGAGATCAGGTCGCGCTCGCCGAGGATCGCTTCCCACGTCTCGCCGTCACGCTCGCAGATCACCTTCATCTTCCCGCGCAGCACGAAGAAGATTTCCTCGACGTCCATGTGGATGTGGCTCGGGCCGATGTTGCCGGCCGGGATGACCATCGTCGAGAACGTGAAGCCGCCGGCCGGCACCGTGTTGACGTCCTTCGCGACGCCCGTGCCGCCCGTGCCGACGTAGCGCATCTGCGCCCGGCGGTACTTCGGGTCGTAGTCGGCCTGGAACTTCAGTGCGTCCCAGTCGTAGCGACGCGTCGCATAGCGCGCCACGCGCCCTTCCATCCAGTCGTTGAAGCTTGCGCCTTCCGGCTGGTCCCACGACTTGCGTTCGAGATCGGCGTCCGCCATCGTCCTCTCCTTCATCAGAGTGAAAACTTCAATTCAATCAATTCATCACGAAGCCGCCGTTTACCGGCAGCAGTTGACCCGTCACGAAGCGCGCGCCGTCCGACAGCAGGAACAGCACAGGGCCCGTCACGTCGTCGGGCACCTGCGCACGCGTCAGCGCGCGGCCCTGCATGTAGAACGCGTGGCGCTCGGCCGGCACGTAGGCCGTCGCCTCGACTTCGGTCAGCCCCGGCGCGATCGCATTGACCGTCACGCCGTGCGCGCCGAACTCGCGTGCCTGCGCATGGGTCATCGCGATCACCGCGCCCTTGCTCGCGACGTACGCGAGCAACTTCGGCGCGCCCCACAGCGCGGTGTCCGATGCGAGGTTCACGATCGCGCCGCGACCCGACTGCGCGAGATACGGCAGCGCCGCATTGCTGACGAGCCACAGGCCGCGCACGTTCACGTTCATCACGGCGTCCCAGGTCGACACGTCGAGCTCGGTCGACAGCTTGCCGCCCGAGTTCGTGATCGCCGCGTTGTTGATCAGTGCATCGATACCGCCGAGCGCCGCCGCGCCCTGCGCGACGAACGCGGTGACGCTCGCCGGATCGGCGAGGTCGAGTGCGAAGCAATGCGCGACATGGCCGGCTTCGGCGAGTTGCGCGGCAAGCGCGCGGCCTTCGTCGGCCAGCACGTCGCCGAACGCGACCTGCGCGCCCGCTTCGACGAGCGCCTTCACGAACGCCGCGCCGAGCCCGCGCGCGCCGCCCGTGACGAGCACGCGGCGCCCCGCGAGCGACACGACCGGAGCGCGCTCAGCCATTTGCCGGCTCCGATGCGGCCTGCGCCTGCGCCGCGCGATGCGCGTCGAGCGCGGAGAGATGCTCCTGCGCACGTGTGCGCAGCATCCGGCGCACGCGCGTCATGCCGACGTCGTGCTGGTACAGGTACTCGTGATCGCGCGCATTCGGCGCGAGGCTTTCGAGGACGTAGCGGTCCTGCTCGAGCACGTCCCAGTGCAGGCCCTCGAGGCGGTTGCGATACATGAAGCGCCACACGTCGCGCTGCCAGCCGCTGACCTTGCGGGTGCGCCAGAAGTAGACCTGGCAGTTGTCGCCGTCGACCGGCGTCGCGAAGCCGATGATCCCGAAGTTGCCGCCCGGGCCGAACTTCTGCTTGTACGGAATCGCGAGACGCATCCACAGGCAGCCCGTTTCGCCGAGCTCGACCCAGTCGAAGTTCACGTCGCGCTGGCCGATCTTCTCGAACATCAGGCCCGTTTCCGTCTTGCGCACGCGCATGTCGGCCTGCTTGTCGCCTTCGGCCATCGAGTGCGAGGTGGCATGCAGGTACGCGCCGTGCATCGGGTCCATCACGTTGTCGATCGCGTACTGGTAATTGCACTTCCAGTTCGACACGCACAGGAAATGGCCGTACGCGTCGTCGACCAGTTCCTCGGGCAGGTTCAGCGGCGCCGGCTCGCCGTGCGCTTCGTCGCCGAACCACAGGAAGATCGCGCCGGCCTTCTCCTCGACCGGATACGACTTCACGCACTTCGTGCCTTCGAGCGGACAGTTCGATACGGCCGGCACGCGATTGACCGTGCCGCCGCCGTCGACTTCGATGCCGTGATACCAGCAGGCAATGTTGCCGCCGAGGTTCCAGCCGAGCGACAGGCGCGCGCCGCGATGCGGGCAGCGATCCTCGAGCGCGTGGACCTTGCCGTCGTGATCGCGCCACAGCACGATCTGCTCGGACAGGCGCGTGAGGCCGACCGGTGCATTCGACACCTGCCAGCTCGGCGCGACGGGATACCAGTAGTTCTTGATGCCGCGGTCGAGGTACGCACGGACCGGGTCGTGTTGTGCTGCGTGTTGTTCGGGGGACGTCATCAGTGTGCTCCGGATGCGGTTGTCGTCGGGTCGGCGGTCGGCGCTTACGCGGTCATTCCGCGAGCGAGGCCATTTCGGCGCGAAAGCGCTCAGGTGTCCATACCGTGCCGTCCGGCGCGCGGAAGCCGATGCGGTTCAGGCCCGCGACGACCTCGTCCAGCTCGACCGCGCCGGCTTCGAACACGCGTTCGAGCGCATCGCCGAGGTCGTTTTCATACTGGGTCGGTGCGGCCTTGCGGTTCTGCCAGACCTGGTTCTCGACCTGGCCGGGGATCTCGATCTGCCCCTTGCCCGCGACGTTGTTCGGCTGCGGCGCCACCCACGGCTTCAGGAAGGGATTGAAATTCACGGTCGCTTCTTTCATGTCACTCCACCTTGATCTGGATTTCCTCGCCGGCGAGCCGCACCGCGTACTGCTTCAGTGCGCGTCCGCCCGGACCCTTCAGGCATTCGCCCGTCTTGATGTCGAACACGGCCTCGTGCAGCGGGCATTCGACCGTGCCTTCGTCGACGAACCCCTGCGTCAGCAGCGCGTACGCATGCGGGCACACGTTCTCGAGCGCATACACGTCGTCGCCGACACGGTAGATCCCGATTTCGACGCCGTCGGTCCGCTTGAACTCGATCGGCGTGTCTTCCGACAGCGCGCCGGCGTGCCCGGCGCAAACCCATTGTTCAGACATCTCACACCCTTCCTTCTGATCGACTCTCGGTTTGTTCCGATTTGTTCCATATCCGGAACAGCAGTTTATGGATGGTGATTATAGAAGTGACTTTCCACGAGTAGAACAAAAAGCTGCATGTCCTAGGGAAAACACTGACCGATGGGACGGCGATCGCGCACGCCTACCTCGTCAAATGAAATTATTTGTTATGGGACGGGTATTTACCGGGTTTACGCGGGCTTCGCGCACCGACGCGGGACATCGGCCCGACATCCATCCGTCCCGAAAAAATTATTTTTGATCCGGTGCTCGACGCCTCTATACTCCATTCCATCAGAGGCACATTGTTCCTTATATGGAACATACGAATGCCCATCCGATGGCGAAAATGCGCGACGTCCGGCCGTTCCCGCGCATGTCGCCACGGCACGTATTCATCAGGTTGGAGATTCAGGAGATCAAATGGTCAAGCATGCGGTAGCAGCAGCAGTGATCGGAGTGGGCGCCGTGTCGGGCGCGTGGGCGCAGAGCAGCGTGACGCTGTACGGCAGCATGGATGCGGGCGTCGCGTACGTGAACAACGTCGGCGGCCATGCGAAGTGGGCGATGATCCAGGGCAATACGCAGCCCGATCGGTGGGGCCTGAAAGGCAAGGAAGACCTCGGCGACGGCCTGTCGGCGATCTTCCAGCTCGAAAACGGCTTCTATACGAACAACGGCCAGTTCGCGACCGCGAACACGATCTGGAACCGCGCGGCCTTCGTCGGCCTCGGCTCGGAACGCTACGGCACGCTGACGCTCGGCCGCCAGACGCCGCTGTCGTTCGACTATCTGGATCCGCTCAGCACGGCCTACCTCGCGATGAGCTGGTACGCGTTCCACCCCGGCAACATCGACGGACTCGCCGCGACCGGCAACGTGCCGTACAACAATTCGGTCAAGTACCGCTCACCGACCTTCGCGGGCTTCTCGGCCGCGGCGACGATGGCGCTCGGCAACACGACGAACTTCTCGACCGGCAAGTCGGTCGGCGTCGCGCTGAACTATGCGAACGGGCCGTTCAAGGCGTCGGCCGTGTACTCGAACGAGCATGACCGCTCGATCCTGATCAGCACGACCGGCATCACGTCGTTCCAGGGGCAGAACACCGCGAACGGCTACACCGCGAGCAAGGTCGAGAACATCGGCGCGGGTGCGTCCTATCAGTTCGGCGACTTCCTCGTGCATGGCCTGTACACGCGCACGAAGATGCAGTCGAACGGCTTTTCGGACACGTTCCAGAGCTACGACGCGGGCGTGAATTACCGCAGCAGCGCGTTCAACACGATCGCGGGCGGCGCGGCGACCACGACGCTGGCCGGCCGCCGCTGGACGCAGGTCGAACTCGGCGACATCTATGCGTTGTCGAAGCGCACGCAGCTTTATGCGAACGTGTTGTACGAGCACGGTTCGGGCGGTGCGAAGGCCGCGTTCTTCACGGCGGGTGTGTCGAGCACCGCGAACCAGGTGATCGTGCTCACCGGGATCCACCACTCGTTCTGAACGACGTCGGGCGGGCGTCGCCCGAAACGACAAAAGCGGCCCGCGGGCCGCTTTTGTCTTGCGCGTTGCATTTGCACGGCCGCCGGCCGCGCATCGGCATACTCAGAACATCGCGACCTTGTGGCGCGCGTGCGCGAATGTCGGATCGCTTTCGAGCGGACGATAGTTCAGCCGCTGTGACAGGTCGACCGCCGCGCCGCACACGGCTTCGACGAGCCTCTCCTTCTCGCGGGCCTCGCCGATCTCCGAGCGCGGTACGGTCGCGGTGATGGCCGCGACGATCGAGCCCGAATGATCGCGTACGGGTGCGGTCACGGCCGAAATGCCGCTCTCGAACGCCGCCTCGCTGACCGCGTAGCCGAGCCGCGCATAGTGGCGCACGCGTTCGTACAGTTCGTCGACCGTGCCCGGCGTGCGCTCGGTGAACTGCTCGAGCCGCTTTTCCGGATACAGCTGGCGCAGTGC
Source organism: Burkholderia contaminans (assembly GCF_029633825.1). NCBI lineage: Bacteria > Pseudomonadati > Pseudomonadota > Betaproteobacteria > Burkholderiales > Burkholderiaceae > Burkholderia > Burkholderia contaminans. The sequence goes on from NZ_CP090641.1 coordinate 528,853, forward strand.
GTCGCGCGTCAGGTCGCCCATCAGCACGTGGCCATGCACGGTCGCATGCGCGGGCAGGCGCGTGCCGACGTGCACCTTCACCGAACCGAACATCGACGCGTTGCTTTGCGCCTTCGCGACGAACACGACGTCACGCTGGTCGCGGATCAGCAGATGCGTCGACAGCCCGGTCGCGTCGCGCAGCCGTTCGAGCACGGGCGTGCCGAGATCGGTCAGTTCGAGCGAATTCAGGTATTCGAAGCCGAGCCGCAGCACGCCGACGCCGAGCCGGAAATAACGGTCGCCGTTCACGCGCTCGAGGAAACCGAGCGCTTCGAGCGTCTGCAGCAGGCGGAACGTGGTCGTGCGCGGAATGCCGATGCGCTTCGACAGTTCGGGCGCGCCGAGGACCGGCTCGCGCGCGGAGAATTCGGCGAGGATCCGCAGCCCGCGTTCGAGCCCCGGCACCAGGTAGGACGACGCGCCGCCGGACGATTCGTCGTCGCCGGGCGCCGCGGCTTCAGGTGCGTCGCTCATCGTTGTCTTGACCATGTGGACATGGACGGTAGGAAATCAGTCACGAAACAGGTCACGGATCGTCGTGGATATTCAGTCATGCTACCTCAGCGCGCACGGGGTTCACACCCGCGTGCATCGCCGCACCGCAGCATGCGGATCGCGACGCCGTGGAGAGTCAATCACGGTCGAGAGGATAGCAGCGATGGACAGCGCCACGCCATGCCGGAATGGCCGGCATCGCGGCAAGGTGTGCAGGGCGAGCGGCCGGCGCGGCACGCTGCGCCGGGACGCCCGCAGGCTACAGGTGCGACAGGTGAACCCGGATGTTCGCGCGGTCGTACGTAAAGCCACCGGCCGCGTCCGGTTGGAGCACGCGCGCGAGGTCGACCGCAAACCGCCATCCGCTGCCGAGGAGCCCGCCGTTCACGGCCCGGATCGAGGTGCCGCCGACGGCGATCGCCGCATGAAAGACCGCGCCGCCACGCGAGAAGCCGACCGCGGTCCCGGCCGGAATGTTCGCGCGCCCGTCCCATTCGCCGCCGTTCTCGAAGTTGAACCGCGGCCGCCAATGCTGGCCGATCGTGTCGAGCAGCGTGTTGGGCGTGATCATCGCGTCAGCACGCATCAGGTATCGCACATAGGCCGCAGCGTCGTAGCAGACGCCGGCGGAGACATACGTATTGATGTCGGCCGTGCCGGACAGCAGCGCCTGCACGTGTCGCTGCCGCTCGGGGAAACCGAACTGGGCGACCTGCGCGCCCAACGGGGTCAATTGCATGGGGGCTCCTGTTGAAGAAGCGGGGCGTCATCGTCCCGCCAACGCAATAACCTCATATCTTATTACGATATCCGGACCGATCCGCGCACGCCTCCGGACGTCACGGGATGCGTGCCGCCGAAGCCGGTGCCGCGGCGGCCGCATCGGGATTCGGCGCGAGCCGCAGGCGCACGCGCAACGGCTGCAGCATGTCGGGCGGCGGCGGCTCCGCCAGCGGGCCGGCCGTGAGCAGTTGCCGCAGCGTCGCGTCCGCGTCGGGATTGCCGAGCGACGCGAACTCGACGCGCGTGACGGCGCCGTTCGTGCCGATCCATGCGCGCACGACGATCGCGGGAGGCGGCGCATCGGCGCTCGCGTTCAGCACACGCGCCTCGAGATAGCGGTGCAGGCGATCGGCCGCGTCGCCGTCGGCTTCGAGCCACGTCTGGAACTGCTGCCCGGCGAGCTGTCCGTAGCGGATCCACGATGGCGGCACGTCGGCCGCCTGCGCGACGGCCGAAGGCACGACGCCCACGGCAAGCGCCCATGCGACGACGATCGCCCGCCACCCTCCGGACACGCCCCACTGCTGCATTCGCTTCATTCCGCCTCCCGTTTCGACGATGCGCGATCGTGCTGCGTCGCGTCGTCCACTCGCCCTTCGATCCTCAACCGATCTCGATCGGCACATACAGACGCGCGCCGCCGCGCTGAATGAGCAGCGCGACGTTGCCGTGCGCGGCGTCGATCTCGGTCATCAACGCGCCGATGTTCGCAACCGGCGTGCCGTTGACCGACAGCACGACATCGCCGGGCTGCAACCCCGCGCGCGCGGCCTGGCCGCTCGCCTGCTCGACGACGAGTGCCTGGCCGACGCCGAGCCGCTGGCGCTCCTGCTCCGTCGCCGCGCGCAGCGCGAGCCCGAACCGCGCGGGCCCTTGCTCGCCGCTCGCCACCGCCGTGCCGCTGTCGAATGCGCCGACCGTCGCGCTCATGTGCATCGCCCGTCCCGCGCGCCACACGAGCAGGTCGGCTTGCCGGCCGGCCCGCATGCCCGCAACGGTGCCGAGCAGGTCCGCCGATTCGGCGACCGGCTTGCCGTCGACCGCGAGCACGACGTCGCCCGGCTGCAGGCCCGCGTGCGCGGCCGGGCCATCCGGCTCGACCATCGTGATCAGCGCGCCGTCGGGGCTCGCGAGGCCGAACGAACGCGCCAGCGCCTGGCTCACTTCCTGCAAGGCCACACCGAGCCGGCCGCGCGTGACCTTGCCGGTGCGCAGCAACTGGTCCTTCACGTCGAGCGCGATGTCGATCGGGATCGCGAACGCGAGCCCCTGATAGCCGCCCGTCTTCGAGAAGATCATCGAGTTGATCGCGATCACGCGGCCACTCAGGTCGAACAGCGGGCCGCCCGAATTGCCGGGGTTGATCGGCACGTCGGTCTGGATGAACGGAATCGCGCGCTCGCCGGGCAACGAACGCGACTTCGCGCTAACGATGCCCTGCGTGACCGTATTCGCGAACCCGTACGGCGAACCGATCGCCATCACCCAGTCACCCACTTCGGTGCGCGCCGGGTCGCCGGTCGCGACGACCGGCAGGTTGTGCGCGTCGATGCGGATCACCGCCACGTCCGACACCGGATCGCTGCCGATCACGCGCCCCTTGAACTGCCGCTTGTCGGTCAGCTTCACGTCGATCGCGACCGCATCGCCGACCACGTGCCGGTTGGTCAGGATCACGCCGTCCTCGCTGACGATGAAGCCGGAGCCGAGGCTCACTTCCTCGCGGTTGCCGATCACGCGCCGCGCAAGAAACGGTGCGAGCGGATGATCGGGCGCGATGCCCGGCGGCAACTGGATGCCCATCTGCGTGACTTCGCGCGTAACGCTGATGTTGACGACGGCCGGGCCGACGCGCCGGACCAGCGCGGCGAAGTTCGGTAGCGCGACGGTCGGCGTCGGGGTTGGCGTCGGCGATGCGGCACCCGGCTGCGCGGGCCGCTCGGCAGCCGTTGCCGTCGAACAGCCGCATGCGCACGCGCAGGCCAACGCCAGTCCGCCGGCCATCGCTCGCAGCGCCGCTGCCAGGTTCGTGTGCGTGCCCGCTTTCATGTCGCTGTTCCTCGTCGGTTCGCGCCGGAACGCCGCCGGCTCATCGATACCTGCCCCCATGCCCGGGGCCGCCTGCATTACTTCGGCGGCACCGCGACCGGCACATCGGGCCGCTGCGGCGTCGTCGACCTGCCCCAGTTCGAGCCGAAACGGTTCCGCTCGGTCGACAGGTTGAACGTGCCGAGACGGTTCGACGGCTGTTTCGACAACCGCTCCGAATCCGCTTGCGATGCGCCCGCCTGCGGGTCGGCCTTCGGCTTCAGTTGCTGGCTGAGACAGTCGTACGACAGCGCACGCTTGCCGTCGACTTCCGCATCGACGCACACCGGCTTCGTGGCCGAACCCGGGCTGGGCGCCGCAGGCGCGGCCGCACCCGCCGCCGCGCGGCCACCCTGCGCGTTTGCGCCGGTTGCCAGCAGCAGGCAGACGATCGTCGCGATGCCGCTTCGTCGCATCTTCATGCGCGCCTCCTTCAGAAATGGCGCCGTGGCACTCACGCCGCCGCCGTCACAGGTTCGCCGCCGGCGCCGACGTGCGCGCCAGGAAACGCGCGAACGCCGCGCGGTCAGATGCGTCGACGGACGGCTCGTGTTCATCGACCTGTCGTGCCCACGCGTCGCGCATGCCGTCGACCGGCTGCCACGCCTGCACCTGTGCGCCGGTCGGATACGGCGTGGAAAGCGGTTCGCGATAGTCGACGCGAAACAGCGGCGGCGCGCTGCCGCCCGCCGTCCACAGATCGCCGACGTCGCGCACGCTCGCGTCGAACCAGAATCGCACCCAGCGCGCCGTCGGCGCACGCGGGTCGGTGCCCGGCGCCTCGGTGCCCAACGCGTCCGGCACGCGCAGGAAGCCGGCGAGCACGAGCAGCACGGCCGGCAGATCGTCGTCGCGCAACATCCGGTACGACCAGAGATCCGCGACGTCGACACAGGAGATCACCGCGATGAAACGGGCAATCGTGAGCGCGGGCCACGCGCGCCGCATCAGCGTGTAATGGCGCGCCCAGTGCGCCACGAAGCGCTCGCGATGCAGGGCGGCGACCTGCACGTCGCGCGAGCCGCGAATCGTCAGTTCCTCCGGCTGATACTGGCGAGTCGTGAGCACGCACTGCGCGGAACACCGCGCGCTCCGGTGCCGCGCGTAGCCGCCCGCACCGGGCAACGGCTCCAGCGCGCCGAAGCACAGCGGGCAATGCGTGGGCCACTCGCCGGGCCGGCCTGGCCACGGGTTCGCTTTCGGCATGCGCGGGCGATCGGCGGCCGCGGCCGGGCGGCGTCGCCCCGGCGTGCGTGCTTCGGGTGCGTCGACGCGCGGCGTCGAACGGACGGTTGCCATGAGCGCGCCTACCGGGCAGACGCGAGCGCTTTCTTCAGCGCGTCTTCGTTGATCGGTGCGTTCCCGGCGAGCTTCGCGAGATAGGCCTGCGCGTTCTGCTGGGTGCGCTGCGCACGCAGCATCGCGCGCAGTTGCTCCTTCACGTCGTCCAGCGGACGCGGCGCGGCCGCGCGGATGTCGATCAGCTTCACGACATGGAAGCCCGTCGGCGTCTGGATCGGCGCCGAGACCTGGCCCGGCTTCAGTGCATCGGCCGCCTGACGGACCGCCGGCACCATCAATGGATCGGGCACGAAACCGAGATCGCCGCCGTTCGCGGCACTCGCCTTGTCCTGCGAATTCGCCTTCGCGAGCGCCGCAAAATCGCCGCCGCGCGCACGGTTCGCGAGATCGGCCGCCTGCTTGCGTGCCTTGTCGAGCGTCGCGGCATCCGCGTTCGGCGGCACCGCGATGTAGATCTGCGCGACGTGCAGCGCGCGCGGCGCGGTGAACGCCGCTCGGTTCTTGTCATAGGCGGACTGCAACTCCGCGTCCGACGGATAGTCGGCCGGCGGTGCATTCACCGACGCCAGATAGCTGCGCACGACGATATCGCGCCGCGCCTGTTCGACGGCGGCCTGCACCTGCGCCTGCTTGTCCCAGCCCTTCGCTTTCGCCTCGGCCAGCACGGCCTTCTGCGCGAGCGTCGAACGCACGACCTGGTCGAGCGCCGCGGGATCGGCCGCGAGACGTTCGCGTCCTTCCGGGCTCACCGCCTTCAGCAGCCCCGCGATATCGTCCTGCGTGACCGACGCCTGCGCGGCGTTCGCGATCACGTCGTCCTGTGCATGCGCCACGAACGGCGCGCCCAGCACGAGACTGCCTGCCACGATCGCCAGCCTCTTCATCTTCGTCATCATCGTTCGACTGCCCTCTCGATTGCTCTTGAAATGCGGACGCCGCATCAGCGCGCGTCCGTCAGCGTCATGCGCAGGACGAGCGGCTGCGCCATCCCGCGTGGCGGCGCCGCGCCGACCGCCCGGCCGACGAGCGCGGCGTGCAGAGCGGCGTCGAGCGCCGGTGGCCCGGCCGCGCCGCTGTCGACGCGCGTCACGTGCCCGTACCGGTCGAGCCACGCGCGCACCGGCAGTACGGGACCGTCGTCGCCGGCATCGGCCCGTTCGCCGGCCCAGTGCTCGATGCCGGCGCGCAGGTGGCACACCGCCGCGTCGTCGCCGTCGAGCGTCGCCTGCAACCACAGCGCGATGCGCCGGGCATACGCGCCCCATGCGGCGGGGCGTCGCCCGCGGCCATCGCATCCGCCTCGCGCCGCGCGCGGCCCGGCAGCAGCGCCCGCAGTGCGGTGCCGATCCTCACTTCGCGGCGGCCTCGACTGCGGCCGTGGCCGCACCGACCGACGATGCGCCTGCCTGGTCGCCGGCGGCCGCGCGTGCCGCCGCTTCCTGCTCGGCCATCGCGGGGCGGTTGCGCAGGTGCAGCAGGAATTCCTGGATCAGGCGATCCCACAGCTCGATCGTCGAGCGCAGGTAGCGCTCGGACACGCCGCCCGCGACGACCACGTCCATCTCCAGCGCGAGAAACTGTCCGTGGCTCGCCAGGCGCGCGAAGCGCTTGGTCCGGTTCCAGTCCGCGACGAGTTCGGCCGGCAATTCGCCCTGCACCTGCAGCACGCACGACAGCGTGTAGTCGATGAACAACTGCGCGGCAAGCTGCGCATCCGCGCCCTGCGGCGCGAGCGCGGCGGCCGGGTTGCCGAAGCGCACCGCGAAACCGATACCCTGGCTCGCGCTCATCAGCTGCACTGCGCCGTTCTGTTCGGCCGCCGTCACGCGGTAGCCCGCGCGGCGCAGCACGTCGGCGAGATGATCGGCGCTGATCGCTTCGATCGGCGCGTCGTGTGCCGCGCGTTCGTCGCCGGCGTTCGGTTGCTGTTGCTTGTCTTGCATGTCTGTCTTCCCCGTATTCAACGAATCGATCGGTTCATTCCCGGTTCGGGCCCGCACGCTCACTGCGCGTTCGCCGCGGCAGCCGGCGCCGATGCCGGCGCCGGCGTTGCCGCAACCGGCCGCGCGGCCGGGTCGTACTTGCCCGCATACAGCGCATCGCCGTAGCGTTGCGCGATGTCGTCGTACTTCACGCGCGCCGACTGCGCGAACGGCTGACGCGACGAGAACAGCGTGCCGAGCCCGACATGCTCGTACGCGTCGAGAATCTCGTGCCCCACGCGATACAGCTCCGCATTGTGTGCCTGGCAGGTTTTCAGTTGCGTGTCACGGGCGGCGACGTCCTTCTGCAGCTGCGTCTGCTGCGCGTCGCGGGCACGCGACACGGCGAGCAAGTCCTCGTAGGACGACTTGTATTTCGCCAGCGACTTCGCGTCCTGCTCGCGGCCCGCGCGCTCCTGCGCGAGCGCGCGCTTCGCGGCCGCCTCGGCGCCCGAATCGCCGCGCGCGGCCGCCAGTTGCCCCTGCATCGCCTTCAGTTGCGCGAGCGCGTCGTCGCGCTGCTTCTCGGCCGCCGCCTTGTCGCTCTGCAACTGCGCCTGGTTGTCCTGCAGCTGGCGCAGCTCCTGCACGGTCGAGCGCAACTGGCTGCGCAGCTTGTCCTCGATGCTCTGCGCGTGCGCGCCGCCGGTCGCGAGCAGCAGCGTGCCGGTCAAGGCGGCAGCGAGCATCGTGCGTGTGATCGTGTTCATCCGCGGCTCCGGTCAGAAGCGAGCATTGAGCTCGATCTGCAGCACGTCGATCGATACCGGCGGCCCGTACACTTCCTTCGAGCTCAGGTAACGGGCCGACACCCACGTATCGCGTGCGACCGCATACGCGGCGCCGAGCACATAGCCGCGCGCGTTGGTGCCGCCAAGGTGGAAGTCGGGATCGTTGAATGCATCGAGCACGGCGTCCGGCTGCAGGTACTTGTACGCGATCGAGAAGTTCCACTGGCCCTTCTCGCGCGGCTCCGGCTCGCCGAACGTCGCCTTCGCGAGGAAGCCGTTCGGGCCGCTGCGATAGTCGGCGCGCGTCGCGTTCACCGACGTCGAATCGTAGTTGTTGACCGGCAGCGACGCCGCCGCGAACGCCTTGTTGTCGTTGTACGCGAGGTTGCGCACATATTCGCCGTCGAGACGCAGCTTGAAGCGATCGGCCACCACCGTGTCCCACTGTGCCTTCAGGTCGAGCAGCCGGTAGTTGTAGGCCAGGCCGAACAGCTGCGGCTGCGGCGTCATGCCCGGCGCGAGGTTCGGGTTCTGCACGATGTTGCGCAGCGCGATCAGCGTGTTGCCGCCCTGCATGAACGCCGGCGCCTCGTTGTCGGTGCTGCAGCTCGTCGCGCCGAGATACAGCGCGCACGGCGACGACAGCGTGCCGCGCATGTTCTGGAAGTCGTAGTACGCGAGCGCGCCGCGCAGCCGGTTCTTCGCGTCGATCTTCCAGTCGGCGCCGAACTGCGCGCCGAACATCCACTTCGTATCGCTGCCGGCCTTCTCGGTGCTGTTCGACGGGAAGTTCTCGCTCGTGTACTGGATCGGGAACACGCCGAGCGTGCCGAACAGCGTGACGTCCGGATTCCACGGCAGCGCATGGCGCAGGTTCGCGGCGATCCCATCCATCATCAGGTCGTCGGAGAACACGAGATCCGACTTGAAGAACGGATTGTCGAAACGGCCGGCCGTCAGGTTCAGCCACGAGGTCGGCTTGTATGCGAAGAATGCCTTGTTCAGCCAGATGTTCTTCTTCGCGAAACCGCCGCCCGCGGTGGCCGTGGTCGATACGGGCCCGTTGTCGTTGCCGCTCGCGAGCTGGATGCCGGCGATCATCTCGTCGGACAGTGTGGCCGTCACGCCGAGCCGCGCGCGGTAGCGCAGCAGGTTGTTGCGGTTCTCCCGCGTGTTCTGCGTGGGGATCTGCGTGTTGTTCGTGTTCGAGTTGACGTCGAAGCCGCCGCCCTGGTTGATCGCCGCGAAGTTCGTCACGCCGTTCGTGTTGTTGCCGCCGTAGAAGTGATACTCGTCGCGCACGCGCAGGTCGCCGTCGAGCTTGATGCGCGACACCCAGTCGGGGAACGTGTTCGGCTGCGCCCAGTTCTCGGCCTTCGCCTGCGCGATCACTTCCTGCTTCACCTGGTCGCGGATCTGGTCGCGCACGAGTTGCGGCACGTACGGCACCGCGACGTCGCCCGGCTGCGTCGGCGGGTTGACCACGCCGGCCGCCACGACCGGCGCGCCCGATGCGCGGGCCGACCGCGCCTGCACGGCCTCGGTGCGCGCCTCGCTGATCAGCTCGTTCGCGTTCTGCTGCGTGAGCACGCCGCGCTTCACGAGCAGGTTGATCAGGTTGATCACCACGCTTTCCGTCGGCGCGGCTTTCCCCGACGCCGCCTGCGCCTCGAGCGACTGCCCGTGCGCGGCGGACGCGCAGGTCAGCCCGAGCGTCAGCACCGCCGCGCCGACGCGCGACAGGCGCGCGGGTAGCGCGCCGTTGCGAGGCACCCCACCCCGTCCGTTCAAATTCCGAATCATCGAAGCACTCCGAACAATTGTCGTTTCTTTTCCGGCAGCATCCGTACCTCGGCGCCGCCCCATGATTCTTTCGTCGTTTCGCGCGCGCATCGTCATGCCGGCTTGCGCCCCTGAAGCTTGACGAGCACCGGATACGAGGTCGCCGGCGGCGGCACCTCGTCGACCCGGCCGAGCGCTTCGACCGCCGCGACGACGGCCGCATCGATCTTCGCGTCGCCGGTGGACTGCGCGATCGTCACCTTCGTGATTCGCCCCGACGTATCCATCCACAGGTTCAGGCTGCCCGCGAACCGCGCGCCGCCGGCCTCCTGCACGCCCTTGTCCTGCTCGATCGCGCGCTGCAACACGTACACCATGTATTGCGCATAGCTCGCGTTGCCGAACTTGCCGCCCCCGCCGCTGCCGACCATCCCCGAGCCGTCGCCCGCGCCGATGCCGAAGTTGTCCGTGCCCGCCTGCGCATCGGCATTCATCGTCATCTGCTTCGGCTGGTTGTCCGACGGCTTCGGCGCCTCGGACGGCTTCGGCGCGATCGTCGGCCGCTCGACCGGCGTCTTGACCTCTTCCTTGATCTTCTCGGGCGGCGGCTTCTGTTTCGGCGGCGGCGGCGGGGGCGGCGGCGGCAATGGAATCACCGTCGTCACCTGCGGCGCGCTCACGCGCTTCACGCCCGCGGTATCGCCCGCGAAATGCCAGATCAGCGCGGCCACGCCCGCGAGCACCAGCGCGATCGCGACGGGCTTCACGTAGCGGCCGGGGCCCTTGTCCGGCGGGCCGCCGTTGTAGGTCATCTCCATCGCGTCAGCCGCCCTGCTTCGCCTTGCCGGTCACGAGACCGACCTGCGACAGGTCGAGGCGGCGCAGCAGGTCGAGCACGTCCATCACCTTCTGGTACTGCACGCCCGCGTCGCCCTTCAGCACGATCGGAAAATCCGGGCTGGTCGCCTTCTCGGTGCGCAGCCGGCTCTCGAGCTCGTCCATCGTCACCGGGTACGCGTCGAGGAACACCTGCCCCGAATCGGCGACCGTGATCGCCTTCGTCTTCGGTTTCGCGAGGCTCGCGGACGAGCTCGCCTTCGGCAGATCGACCTTGATGCCCTGCACCGACGCGGTCGTCATGATGATGAAGATGATCAGCAGCACGTACGCGAGGTCGAGCATCGGCGTGATGTTGATGTCGTCGTACGGCTTGTCGTCGTCCTGAACCTGCATGGTGGTCTCCTGCGTGCGTCAGTCGGCCAGCACCGCGTGATCGGGCGCGCGGTGGGCTTCGGCGAGGCGCGTGACGAATTCGTCGACGAACACCTGCATGTTCGCGGTCACGTTCTTGTTGCGGATCAGCAGGTAGTTGTAGCCAAACAGCGCGGGGATCGCGACGAACAGGCCCGTGACGGTGGCGAGCAGCGCGGCCGCGATACCCGGTGCGATCGCGTTCACGTTCACGTCGCCGGCCGCGGCGATCGCCGCGAACGTGATCATCACGCCCACCACCGTGCCCAGCAGCCCGAGAAACGGGCCGCCCGAGATCGCGATCGTCAGAAGCACCATCGACTTCGACAGCCGCTGGTTCTCGCGCACGAGCGTCGCGTCCATCGACGCGCGGATCGCCTCGATCGATTCCGACGTGATCACCGTGCGGCCGTTGCTGTCGACGCGGCTGTGGATTTCATGCACGCCGGCCTTGTACAGCCGGTACAGCGACGACTGGTACAGGCGGCGGCCGTCGGCGCTCGCTTCGTCGACATGCGCGAGACCGACCAGGTGGCGCCCGGCCACTTCGCGGAAGCGCTGCACGAAATACTGGTTCGCCTTGTCGACGGTGCCGACGTAGCGCGCCTTCGTCCACATCACGATCCACGACACGAGCGCCATGCCGAGCAGGATCGTGATCACGACCCACGCATCGACGGTCACCGACTGCACGATCACGCCGAAGTAGCCGAAGCCGAAGCCCGACTGCTTCTCGTCGGCGCCGTAGGCGACGAGCTTCGATTCCGAACCTTGTGCGAGCGCATCGACCGCGATCGTGGCCGGCGAGCGCGCGATCTTCGACAGGCGCAGTTCGTCGAGCGCGCCGGCGTAACCGGCGAAGCCCGCCGGTGCGCCGGTGGCATCCGCACCGACGGTTGCGGCGCTGTTCAGCGCGGGCAGCGTCGCCGCGACCTGCGCGGCCTGCTTGCCGTTCACGTAGACGGTGAGGTTCTTGCCGTCGGCCGTGACCGCGAGATACGTCCACTGGTTCGCGGCGACCGGCGATGCGGCCGGCGTGCGTACCGGTGCGGCACCACCCGCGACTTCCGCGAACGGCACGCCGTTGTCGAGGCCGATCAGCAGCGCGTTCGCGCCGTCGCGACGGCTGTACAGCAGCGTGTTCGGCGCGAGCGCCGACGGCTTCACCCATGCGCTGAAGGTGAAGCTGCCGCCGGCCGGCACATTCAGCGACGGGCTCGCCGGCAGCGTCAGCGACCCGCTGCCGTCGAACCGCGCGCCCTTGCCGACGATGCCATCCTCGACCGTCTTGAACGACGCGTTCTGCGCGTGGTTGCCATACGCGGTCAGGTCCTTCGGCGGCGCACCCGCCGCGCCGTTGAAGTGGTACACGAGCGTGTAGTCGGCATCGAACGTCTCGGCCGGCTTGCTGCCGTCCGGCGCCTTCTTGTTGCCGTAGTACATCCAGATCGACTCGGCGGCGCCGGCCGGCATCTTCGGAATGTCGACCCAGATCAGCGCGACGCCGAGTACCGGGTCGTATTGCTCGACGTGGTAGTTCAGCGGCGTCTTGTCGTCGGCGGCGACGAAGCGGATGTCCGCGCCGTTGTCGGCCAGCCCGTCGAACTGGAAGTTGCCCGAGTGCAGGCGAATCAGCAGCGGCACGCGGCCGGCCGATTCCGCGAGGTTCGCGCCTTTCGCGCTCGCGTCGATCGTGATCGCCTTCCGGTACGACCAGTCGTTCTGCCACCATGCGTTCGCGATGCCGGGCAGCACGCCGAGCATCACCGCCAACAGGAAAAACAAGACTCGCTTCACGATCCACTCCCCGAATGTGCGGGCGCCGCGCTCGTCGCATCGCCCCGGCACGATCAAAAAAAATCCGTCAGAACCCCAGCCTTACGTAGAAATCGAACCGCGGGCTGTACTGCCGCGTATAGACGCCCGCCTTCAACGGCCACCCGGCCTCGAAATCCGCGCTCGCGTACTTCATGATCTGCACCCGTGTGCCGACGCCGACACTCATCAGGTTGAAGCGCGACGTCTGCTCCGGCAGCGGGCTCAGCAGCCACAGGTGCGCCGCATCGAAGAACGCGTGGAAACGCCACTCGTTCACGCGGCTGCCGACCGCGCCGCCGAGCCACTTCGCGAGCGACGGGCTGCGCAGCTCGACCGACGCGATCACGCCGCTGTCGGCCGTGTCCTCGGCCTGCATGTAGCCGCGCACGCTGTTCATCCCGCCCGCGGCGAACTGCTCGCTCGACACGAGCGGCGAGTTCGAGATCTGCGCATTCACGTGCGCATTGGCCTGCATGTCGTTCGCGAAGCGCTGCGTGTGGTTGACGTCGAACTTGCCGTACACGAAATCGGGCGTCGCGTTGTAGCGCTTGTTGTCCCATGCGCCCCAGTCGCTGCCGAAGCCGCGGATGTTCGTCGTCAGCGATGCGGAGAACGACGTCTGCGAGTTCTTCAGGCTCAACTGGCCGTTGTACGACAGCGTCACCGGCACGTACGTGAGCGGCGCGGTCGAGCCGGTCTGGCCCGGTATCGACACGTTCTCGTCGAAGTGCTTGCGGTCGATCTCGACGCTGACCGAATGCGCGTAGGTTTCCGTCGCCGGCAACGCGTAGATCGCGGTGAAGCCGTACGTGGTGCCCTTGCCGAGCACGTTGGTGTTCGCGACCGACGCGACGTTGCTGTCCGAATGCACGACCGTCGCGAGGAAGCTCCAGTGCGAATCCTTGATCGGCGCGAGATACGAGAATGCGTAGACGCGCGCGTCGTTCGGATGCTGCGGCGCGAGCACGTAGGTACCGGAAATCACGTGGCCGAGCTGCCACAGATTCGAGTAGCTGAGGTTCGCGGTCGTGCGCAGCGTCGACGTGCCGGGGCTGTTGTCGTTGTTCAGTTCGAGCGAGCCGTGCAGCGGGCTGTGATCGTCGACCTTCAGGTCGACGTCGACCGTCTGCGGCAGCGCACCCGGCTTGAGGATCGGAATCACCTGCCGGTCCGCCGAGCGGTTCAGGTCGGTGAGCTGCTGCTGCGCCTGGTTGAAATCGGGCACCTGGCCCTCGGCCAGCGCGGGCACCGCGTCGCGAATGTTCTGCGGCGAGTTGTATTGCGCGCCGTCGACGCGCAAGCGCCCGACCTTCGCTTCCGTCACCTGCAGCAGGATCACGCCGTTCTTCACCTGCTGCTGCGGCAGCTCGACGACGACCGACTGGTAGCCGCGATCCTGGTACGCCTTCTGCAATGCGTCACGCGCCGCATTCACGTCGGCGAGCGTGCGGCCGGGCCCTTCGAACGGATACACGGCCTTCTCGATCTCGAGCGTCGGCAACGTCGTGTTGCCGCGCACCACGAAGGCATTCACGTCGAACGACTGCGGCGCGGCCGGCGCCGCCTTCGCGGCCGGCGCGGCTTCCTGCGCATGAATCCCCGGCGCGACGCCCAGCCCACCGGCCAGCACGACGCCCGCCAGGCATCGGCAGTTCAGCCGCCATCGTTCGCGTGACTTGCGGTCTACTCTCGGCGGCATGCGCCATTCCCCTTTGTTGTTCCGGATCGACGCAAAGCGCCCCGCGCCAGCCGTTCGCTCCGCTATCAAATGCCTGTTTCACTTTGATGACGATTTATTCGTCATCCTTAGCATGACCTGCGCAATGCTGTTCCGATCACCGCACCGACCTTATCCGTGATGCATCCGCGCCGCCCCCGCATCGACCGCACCGCCGAACTGCGCACACGCGAACTTCACCAGCGTATCGACGCACATCGCAAGCGAAGCACGACCCGCATCGATCTCGAGGTCGGCTGCCACCGGCGGTTCGTACGGTGCCGAAACACCCGTGAACTCCGGCAGCGCGCCACGCCGCGCCTTCGCATACAGCCCCTTCGGATCCCGCGCCTCGCAGCAGTCCAGCGCCGTGCTCACATACACCTCACGGAATCTCGGCCCCACGATCGCTTTCGCTTCGTCGCGCATCGCCGCAAGCGGTGAAATGACCGCGACGATCGCAAGCGCGCCGGATTCGCTCAACAGTGCCGCGACTTCGGCGATGCGCCGCACGTTCTCGAAACGATCCTGCACCGTAAAGCCGAGATCCCGATTCAGCCCCTTCCGCAACCGGTCGCCATCGAGCACCACCGGAAGCATCCATTGGTCGCCCAGTCGCGCGGCCACTGCGTCGGCCAGCGTCGTCTTGCCCGCGCCCGACAGCCCCGTGAGCCACAGCACCCCGCCGGCCCGCCGCGGCGAGGCATCCCACCCTGAGCGAGCCCCATCTATCGATAAGGACGAAACGACACCGGGAAACCCGCAACCAGCGATCTTCATCACGCGTTCTCCACCGTATTCGCGGGTTCGTCGTCCTCACGCGGACGCGTCTGCCAGAAGCCGCCCTGCATCGTCACGATCGACGGTGTCTCGGCCCATTGATGCGGGCTCAGGATTTCGGCGCGCCGCACGTTCGGAAGCACCTGCACGTCGAAGATCTCGTCGACGCCGTTGAAGAACTGAAGGATGCCGAGCACGTCGCCGGTGTTCGCGTCGAGCGCGGCCACCCCGGCGACCAGCACATCCGATTCGCTTTCGATCGGCAACCCCTGCGGGCCGCGTTTGTCACGCAGCTTCGACAGGCCGACGAACAACACGCCGCCGTACTCGGCGAGACCGTGCGTAAAGCCGGGCAGCTTCGCGAGCACACGCCGCGCACCGGACTGCGGATCGATCTGCAGCACGTGGCCGCGGCCGCCTTCGAGCACATGCAGCCGCCCGCCGATCACGCGCGGCGAATGCGGCATCGACAGCCCCGATGCGACGACCCGGCCCGACGGCACCTCCATCACGATGCCGCTGCCGGCCATCCCGCTGCGCCAGCCGAACGGCTCGTTGCTCATGCCGAGCGCGGTCACGAAGCGCACCTTGCCCTCGGCAAACGCCATGCCGTTCAGGTGGCACCGATCGTCCGGTGCGGTTTCCGTCACGAACGGCGGCTGCCAGATCGGCGTGAAGTTGAAATAGCCGTCGATCACGCTGATGCACGAATAGCGCGTGTTGACCGCGAGCAGGACGTGCTTGTCGAACGCCATGTCGTGCAGGTCGAGATCGCCGGTGTAGTAGGACATGCGCGGCACGAACATCGCGTCGTAATGATCGGGGCGAACCGGATAGCGCGGCGCAAGCGTCGACACGTTCGCGAACACCATCAGCTCGTGCATCGTCGCGACCGCGAGCCGGTTGCCGGACACGGCCATCCCCATCGAGCGCGGCAACAGGCACGCGGACAGCGTGGGAACGCCATCGTCAACACCGATCACGGCGACGCCGGACGGACGGCGGCTCACGGCCAGCGAACACTTGAGCGCCTCGAGCACCTGCAGGAAGCGCCCCGTGTCGCGCAGGTTGATGACCGGCGACAACGCTTCCGCCTGCCGTGCCGATGCGTCGTGCACCGGCGCGCCGCTATCGCCGGTCGCCCTGGTTTCCTCGAACTGTTCCACTGTCATGCACCTGTCGGCTTCATGCCGCCTGATGAGAAAAAATGCGCGTATCCGCGTGCCCCCGCGCGCCGGCACGGCGCATCGGGGCCGCTTGCGGCGCACCGAGTCGCAGCTCCCACCTACCTAGACGGAACGAAGCGCGCATTGCCGCAATGTTTTTTGCGTGACGTCGATCGATCCGCCTGCACCGGCAAACGATCGACGCACGCGGCCTGCAATGCGCGCGCAGCCACCCCTCGCGCAAGACTGGCGAGAAGCGGCGCATGACCTTGCGTGGCCCCCGTTTCGTGTACGTGTCGTCGCGTCGCCGGCGTGCGGCGCCCGGCGGTCCGCCGTTGCGCGCGGACGGCCGGCAAACGTGTCGCCGTCTGGCCGGCCGACGCGCAATAGCGCGACGTGCCGGCGAGCAGCCCGACAATCCTCGGGTTTCAACCGGGAAGTTTTTGTGACATTCCGCTGAAGATATTCACGAAATGCTCGCGAAACACGGCAAGCGATCGTCGAGACCGTTTACGCGGCGCCGCGCAATCGCGATGTGCGGCGCGGCAAACCGCCGGCATGCGCGAAATCCTGCGGCTTGCGGCTGCCCGCTTCGTCCTAGCTATTGAGACCAGAACACGTCATCGACAGGACCCTCCATGTCATTCGCCACGATGCTCGTACGGTGGCTCGCCGGGCGATTGTCCGGCGCCGCCGGAATGCCGGGCCGGCCGCTTCCGCCCGCCGCTCATGCCGCGCCGATTCCGCCGCTGCGCTGGCGCGCGCCGTGGCTCGCGTGGCAACTGCTGTCGTGGTTCGTCCTCACCTTGCTCGCGCCGCCGATCTGGATGATCGGCACGCTGCTGCTGATCAATCCGGCGAGCGACCAGCCGCTGTTCTGGGGACTCGCGATGGCGATCGTGCCCGTCGCAAACGGGGTCGCAATCGTCGCGACGAACCAGCGGCATCACCGCATGCCGTTCACGCGGCGCCCGGTCGTCGCGGCACACATGTTCGGCATCGCGATGGCCGTCGGCTGTGCGCTGTTCGTGCTGCTGCTGTGGCGCTCGCACGCAATCGCCAGCCTGGTCGGCCCGCTGGCAAACGACGGCATGCGTCCCGCGACGCTCGCGTGCTGGGTCGCGGGGCTCGCCGCGCTGTTCGGCGTCACGTCATCTGCGCATGCGAGCATCGCGCATGCGTGGCTGGCGTTCGAGGTGTGAGCGCACCGCGCGGACAGACACTGCGGAGGCACGCGGATGCATCGATACGGGACGGGAAGGACGGCGCGCGCGCGGCGCGAACGCGGTATCGCGATCGTGACGGTGCTGCTCGTCGTCGCGCTGGCGGCCACGCTGGCCGCCAGCGTGCTGTGGCGCCAGCAGGTCGCGACGCGCGACGTCGAGAACCAGCGGCTCGCCACGCAGACGATGTGGATCGAGCGCGCCGCGGTCGAATGGGCGCGCGCGACGCTGCGCGCGCAAAGCGCGACGTCGAACGTCACGTTCGTCGGCCAGCCGTGGTCCGCGCCGGTCGCCGACGTACAGCTCTCGGACCTGCTGCCGTCCGACGCGCTGGCGGTCAACGCCGAGCTGTCGCGCGCGTGGATCTCGGGCAGTGTCGAGGACGCGCAGGCGCGCTTCAACCTGACGAACCTCGTGTCGCGCGTGGCGCCCGGCAAGCCGTGGCAGTCCAGCGGCGAAGGCGTGCTGGCGTTCCGGCGCCTGCTCGGCCAGCTGTCGCTCGATCCCGCGCTCGCACAATCGACGGCCGACTACATGCTGCGCTCGCTGCGCGACGCGAACGGCCCTGACGGCTGGCCGCTGCAGCTCGTGTCCGTCGACGATCTCGCGCGCATTCCCGGCTACGACGCGCGCGTGATCGAAGCGATCGCGCCATTCGTGACGATCCTGCCCGACCTGACCGTCGTCAACGCGAACACCGCGGCCGAACCCGTGCTCATCGCCGCGATTCCGCGGCTGTCGCCGAGCCAGGCCAAGCGGCTCGTCGACCGGCGCGCGACTGCCTATTTCGTCAGTACCGGCGACATCGCCGAATACCTGCTGCCGGCGCAGGGCGGCAACCCGACGCTGCCGGACGGCTCGGCCGTCGGCGTGAACAGCGGCTATTTCCTCGTGCATTGCCGCGTGCACTCGGCGCGGATCAACACGCGCATCGACACGCTGATCGCGCGCTACGGCAGCGGCAATTTCGCGTGGACGTCGGTCATCTGGGTGCGACGGCTCACGAGTTGAAGCCGACGGGCCGGCGGCACGCTAGACCCGCGACAACTCGCCCAACCCGACCGCACGCACGCCCTGCGGCGTCACCGCCGCATCGAACGACAGCCGCGTGAAGCTCGTCTCGCGCACTTCGCCGAGCAGCCGGTTCCAGTCGTCGATCGACACGAGCAGCGCGATCGGCCGGTTGTACTTGGTCACCATCACGAGCGCCTCGCCCGCATGCCGCAGCGCCTTCGACGGGTTGCTGCTGAAGTCGCGCGTCGCCATCGCGATCGTGCGCAGGCTGAACACGTTGGCGGCCGGATCGTCGCCGTCGTCGTGCATCAGGCGCTCGAGCGTCGCCGCGCGCAGCAGCGCCTGCGACTTCGCGGACAGCCGGTTGTCGCGGCGCCGACGCCGCTCGCTGCGCGGGTCGACGTGCACGGCGAGCATCCGCACGATCTGGCCGAGCGTCGTCGCGGGCAGCTGGTCGTAACGCTGCCACCAGTCGGGCGGCAGCGCGATCATCATGCCCGCGTAGGTCGCCGTCACGCCGTCGGCGATCAGCGACGGCAAGCGGTCGACGTCACGCGCGTCGAGATCGAGCGCACCGCCGACGACGCGCGTCATCACGCTGAACGCGTTGTAGGCAAACGCGGCGATCCCGCTCGCCAGCAGCGCCGCGCGCGCGGGCACGGCGCCGAGCGGCGCGCCGCCCGTGACGGGCTCGAGCGCCAGCGGCAGCGCGTCGCGCCAGCGCCGGCAAGACAGCGCCACGACCTGCGGTGCGTCGAACCGCTCGGCCGGCAGATCGGTCAACAGCGTGACGACTTCGCCGGGCGCCTCCGCGCGGTGCCATTCGATGCGCCGAAACGCGCCCGACACGCCGCCTTCGCCGACCATCCCTACGGGTTGTTCGCGCAGCCGCCCGTCGCCGAACACGCCGCCCTCCTGCCAGTCGCCAAGCGGCCGGCACGCGGCCGAGCGGCCGTATTCACGCAGCACGAACGCGCCGCCGCGGCGCGGCCAGCCGGAAAGGAGCGCGTCCGTATCGAAGCGCCCATCGACGATCCACAGCTCGCCGGGCCGCACCGTTTCGAGCAGCGCGCCGACGAACGCACGCTCGTGCGTCCGGCCACGCTCGCAAGGCAGCAAGTCGACGATCATCCCGAGCTCCGGATCGTAGACCGGCAGGACGCGCGCACCGCCCGCCGCCGCATCACGCGCGGGTCGTCGCACGCGCGCCCGCAGTCGCATCCGCCGGCCTGGGGCGCGCAAGCCTCGCCGGTACCGTCCAGCACGCGCAGCCGCATCCCGTCGACTGCATGCGCGCCGTCGGCGTTGTGCGCCGACGCGACCGGCAGCAGCAGTTCGACACTGTCCTTTGCCAGCGCACGCCCCCAGCCGGCACGCCAGCGGCTCATGCAATCGTGCAGTGCCGTCACCGCCGCGCCGAACCCGGGCGTAGCGGCCACGCCGGCATCCGGCATCCGCTGCCACGCGGCAATCGACGCGATCGCGTCGACGGCGAGCGCAAACAGCGCCTCGCGGATCGACTCTCCGTCGGGCTCGTCGCCGGCGTCCGCCGCGGCGCCGATCCAGTCGTCGTGCAGCGCGCATTGCAGCACGAGCCGCGCCATGATCGTCATCGGGCTCTGCTCGACAAAGCGTTCCACGATCGTGCGCATCATCGGATTACCCCACACTGTCTGGTTGATCGCACGCGCCGCCGCAACGGCATGCGCACGCGTGCGTCGCGATACGTTCGCACTTGACGGGTTGCCCGCGACGCCGCAGCATCGTGGGCGACCGGACCCGCGCGACGGCGCGCCGCCGCGGCGGTCCGCCCGCAATCGATGCACGAGGCACCGGCATGTACGTAGATCCCCGCGTGGCCCATGGCCGCGCCCGGTTCGACCTGAGCGGCTCGCCGCGGCTCGTCGCCGACGAGCGCCGCTGGGAAATCAGCGACGTCGTCACGCGCGGCCTCGACGATTTCACCGGCGTTCGCAACCGCCGCAGCCTGATGCGCCTGCTCGAACGCCAGATCGCGCCGAAGCTCGCGCGCCTCGGGCTCGAGCCGTACGTCGGTGCGCTCGGTCATGCCGAAGGGTTGTTCGTCAACTTCTCGACGATGAGCGCCGAGCACGGCCTGCGCGAATTCCAGCTTCAGCTGACGGTGCCCGACCTCGTGCTGCGCAGCTTCGCGTCGAACGTGATCCGGCCGCACGCGGTCGCACGCTGCATGCAGCGCAACGGCGTGATGTCGCTCGCGGAAATCGAGCATGAAACGCGCATCGCGTTCGTCGCGGCGCGCGTGATGCGCTCGCTGGCCCTCGCGGAAGGCTGGCAGCAGATCGGCGTGCCGACGCCGCTCGGGCTGTTCGTCGGCGCGCTGACCGACGCGCACGACGTCGCGATGAACACCTATTTCCGGCCCGGCGACAACGACCGTCCGTCGCGCTGGAGCGGCTTCTCGGCCCTCTTCTCGTCGATGCCGGACTGGCGGCCGGAACAGGTCCGGCACGGCGGCGATCTGCTGCAATGGATGGTCAACCATATCGTGGCCCTGCAAGAATCCGCACCGTTCGTGGAACGCTTTCCCTTTCTGCGCGAGCCGCTGCGCGATGCCGGCGATCCGCTCGACGCCGCCTGGAACGGCGCACGCGCCGGCCTGCAGCCCGGGGCGCCATCCTGAATCCCGGGTCGTGAATCCGGGCCTGCATGACGCGGCCGGCACATCGGCGCCACACGCCCGCTGCCGTGCGTGCACGGTGATCCGGGGGCCCGTTCAGGCCCCCGTTCCCCGGTCTCCGCGCTACAGCCCCTCCGCACAGCCCCCTCGCTCTCTCATATACAAGGTCGAAGCGGGCCCGCATAACCCGCAGACTTTCTTGCAACGCCCGTGCGCCGCCGCGCGAACGCGAATGCGCACCATGGCAGTGCAGTGCGCGCGCAAAGCGGCCTCATCAATGCGTACGCGTCGACCCGCCCGGCTCCGGGCGGCCGACCGTCTCCAGCACGGCCCACATCCAGATCAGCTCGCGGACCGTGCGCGCATGCTCGTCGCTCTGCGCGCGCCAGCATGCAAAAGCGTCCAGTTCCTGTTGCGTCGTGTCGCCGGTGCGCAGCCACAGCAACCAGCGCACCGCGCCCTCGCGGATCGCATCGGCGCGCGTATTCGCGTCGCCGGGATCCTTGTCCCGTTGCGATTCGTTCATGATCACGCCACCGCCCGAAGCTCCATCGACACACATCCCCCGCGCCGCGCATCGCTGCACGGCCGGGGCGCTTGCCACCCACGCCTCGGGTCCGACGACGTCACACCGGGCCGCCATGACGGACGGCCCGGCGTTTGCCGGCCCTCATTGATCAAGTCGTATCGGACGGCCGTAACCCGCAGTGCGCGGACAGCCGCAAGCGCCGCGAACGCATCGCCGGCGGAAAGGAGAACGGGAAGTAAAGCGTGGGGAGCCGGTCAGCTCAGCAGCACGATGTTGCCCGGCAGGCGCGTGATGTGCGCGCCATACAGGCGGCCGACCATGTCGATCACGTCGTCGAGCCGCGTGATCGGGAACTGCGCCTGCATCCGGTTTTCGCCGAGCGACGCGCTGCGCAGGATGACCTTGCCGCGCCGGTAGCGGTTGATCTCGTCGACGACATCGGCGAGCGGCACGCCGTTGAACACCAGCATCCCGCGCCGCCATGCGCTGACCGCGCCCGGATCGATCCGCGACACGGGCTGCACGCCGCGATCGTCGTAGACGACCTGATCGTCAGCCGTCAGCGTGCGCGCACCGCGCGGATGCTCGAGCGCGACCGTGCCGGAGAGGCAGGTCACGCAGACCTGCGAACCGGTGCGCCGCACGTTGAAGCGCGCGACCGTCGCCTGCATGCGGCCGCCGCCGGCCACCACGGTGACGGGCTGGATCGGCGTCGCGCGATCGGCCGGCGGCGCGGCTGCGTCGATCTCCGCCTCTCCGGCGACGACTTCGACGCCGTGCGCGGCGTCGCTCGCGGCCAGCACGTCGAGACGCGTCTGCGTATTCAGCGCGACCGTCACGCGCGACGACAGCGCGACGCTGCGCTGCTCGCCGGTGCCCGTGTGGTAATCGGCCGCGAGATCGCCGAGCGAAGGCCACAGCTGCATCGGCGGCCGCACGGCAAGCCACGACGCGCCGGCCGCCACCGCGAAGCCGATGAACGCGCGCCGCCCGGTGCGCATCGTGCGCTCGCGCCTTGCCACGTTTGCCCAGGCAGCGGCCGCGCGTTCCTCGTGTGCGAGTTCGGTCGCCGCCGTGCGCAGCGCGCTCCAGGTATCACGCAGCAGATCGGCGGCTTGCGGACGATCGGCGCACCAGCGCTCGAACGCATCGGCTTCGGCCTGGCTCGCGTCTCCCGAGCGCAGACGCAGCAGCCACGCACTCGCTTCGTCGAGTTCGTCGTGGGCAGGTTCGGCCTGGGCTTTCGTCATCGTCCTGATGCTCAAAATTTACGCGGGCCGCCTCGCGTGCCCGAGTACGGATCGCCGTCTTCCTGCATGCGCTGCAGGCAGTACTTCATTGCCGCACTCAGCTCGCTTTCCACGAGCCGCAGCGAAATGCCGAATTGCTCGGCGATCTCGCGGTTCAGCAGGCCGTCCACACGGGCGGCCAGCAGGATCGCGCGGCGCCGCGGCGGCAGGCCGCGCAGCACGTCCTTCAACGTCTCGACCTTGCGGCGCGCCGCGACGATGCGCTCGGGATCGGCCAGTTCGTCGGGCATCTCGAGCAGCGTCTCGACATCGTCGTCGTGCAGATGCCGGCGTTCGCGGCGATGCTGGTCGATCGCGACATTGTTCGCCATCCCGAGTATATAGGCGTCCGCGTTCGTCACCTGCGTGGAGACGTTCGCGTTCTCGAGACGCAGCCACGTCTCGTGCAGCGCGTCGGCGGCGCCGTCCTTCGACCCGGTCACGCGCTCGAGGCGCCTGACGAGGTACGCGTAGCGCGTCGCCAGCAGATTCCGGAGCCCGGAGCGGTTGCTGTCGGACATGACGGCCTAGCCCCGGACGGCCGGCTGCGGCGCCGGACAGCGGAAATGCACGCCGTTGCCGGCCGGCCGCAGCAGGATCGTGACCGGCTGCGGCAGGTCCGCCGGCGGCGCGTCGTCCAGCTTCAATGCGCGCAGCGCGCGCATCACCGCCGCGTCGCGGGCGGCCGAACCGCTCGATGCCACCATGTTGACCGCCACCACCGCCCCCCTGTTGTCGATGCGCACCTGCGCGACGAGTCGATAGCTGCCCGGCACCGCTGCCGGCTGCGCACACAGCGCATCAATCAGATGCGCCTGCAGCAGGCCCGCGAACGCGCGCCGATCGCCGGAATCGCCGACCCCGTCGATCGGCAAGGCCGCATCCGCCGGCGTGTCGGCCGTCGCGGGCGCCTGCTCGGCGGCCGGCTGCGCGACGATGATCGCTTCGTCCGGGCGCGAGAATTCCGCACGCAACCCCGTTCCGGCCAGCATCCGCTCGAGCGCGGCGCGCGGCACGAATTCGCCCTGGACAGGCGCACTCGTGCGCCCGTCGAGCAGTGGCGCGGGCGCCAGCACGATCAGCTCGGTGAGCCGCGCGAAGTCCTGCAACGTCTTCGCGAGCGGCTGCGCGGGCAGATCGAAATGCACCACGCTACCCGGCTGGCGGACGATGGAACCGGTCTCCTGCGCGTGTATGCCGTGCATGCACGGCACGACGAACGCCAGCCACGCGACGAGCGCCAGGACACCGGTCGGCGCCCGTGAACGAGTCATGAATCCCTGGACGGAAGTGGAGTTGCACGTTGCCGGCGAAACGCGCCCCCCCGTGAGCGGTTCCGCAGCAAACGAACGTCAGATTGTGAGCGGGCACTATGACAGTCCGGTGAAGCGTGCAGCGATGCGATTCAATCGCGGCGTGTTCCCACATTGCGGGCATGCCAGGCGCCGAACGTCGCTCACGGCCGGCGCACGACGAAGTTGCCGATGCCCGTGCCGACCACGGCCATCCGCACGTCGCCGGACCACAGCGTGATCGTCACGGGCACGTCGATGCCTTCACTGCCGAGCACGACGCGCGACGGCACTTCGCCGCCGCCGGTGTACCGCACCGACACGCCCGTCACTTCCGCGCCCCAGCGGCGTGCGCGATACAGGTCGTCGGTCATCGGCGCCCACGTGCCGCTTTCGGTGCGCTGCACGAAGCGATAGCCGCCGCCCACCGTCTGCCACGCGATCGGAATCGACCGCACCTGCGCTTCGTCGCCGGCCGATTCGAGCAGGTTCGCCAGGCGCTGGGCCTCCTCCGCCAGATCGGTGCGTCGATTGCGCGACGGCGCGAGCGTCACGACCGCGACCAGCAATCCAACGATCACGAGCACGACGAGCATCTCCAGCAGCGTGAAACCCGCCGCCGTGCGATGCGCGGTGAGCGCGCGCCGTCCGCGACTGTTCAGGATGCGCATTATTTCGTCACTGCCACGAGCCGATGTCCGCATCGTTCCCCTCGCCACCCGGTTTGCCGTCCGCGCCGTAGCTGAACACGTCGATCGCGCCGTGCGCGCCCGGGTTCAGGTATTGATACGCGTTGCCCCACGGATCCTTCGGCAACCGCTCCAGATAGCCGCCGTCCTTCCAGTTGTTCGGCACCGGATCGGTTGCCGGCTTCTGGACCAGCGCGGTCAGCCCCTGCTCCTGCGACGGATAGCGGCCGTTGTCGAGGCGATACAGGTTCAACGACTGCATCATCGTGCCGATGTCCTGCTTCGCGGCGATGCGGCGCGCCTCGTCCGGGCGGCTCATGATCTTCGGCACGATCAGCGCCGCGAGAATCCCCAGGATCGCGACCACCACCATGATCTCGATCAGCGTGAAGCCGCGTTGCGTGTGTCCTCCCGCGTGGCCGGCGTATCGCGTTCGGGTTTCGTTGGGCCCCGTCATCATGCATTCACCCTCGCAACAAAGAATGGAAAACATCTTCTGTTCAGCGCACCGACCTGTCGCCATGAAACCGTTCGACCTGCTTCGCATCGCGCCGTCGCGCGCCGATCTCGTTCCACTCGCCGCGACGCTCGCTGCCGCGGCCGCACTCGTGACTGTGTCGCTGTGGGCCGTGCGCGTGCTGAGCGCTGCCGATGCGCCGGTCGCGACGCTTGCACCGCCGCCCGCGCCGATCGACGTTGCCGCCGGCACGCGGCTGTTCGGTGCAAAACCCGACGACGGCCGCGATGCCATCCAGCTGCTCGGCGTGCTCGCCTTCGATGCGCGCCGTGCGGCCGCGATCGTCAGCGTCGGCGGCGACGCGTCGCGCGTCGTGTCACTCGGCGCGGCAATCGGCGAAGCCGCGAAACTGGCCGAGGTTCGCGCACGCTCGATCGTCGTCGACCGCAACGGGCTGCATCGCGAGATCGCGCTGCCCGCCGCGGAGAAAACCAACGCATACGTGCGCTGAGCCCCGCATCACTGCACCATGTTGTTCAGCTCGATGATCGGCATCATCACCGCCAGCACGATCACGAGCACCACGCCGCCCATCGCGAGAATCAGCAGCGGTTCGAGCAGGCTCGTCAGGAACATCGTGCGGCGCTCCAGCTCGCGCGATTCGCCTTCGGATGCGCGATCGAGCATCGTCGTCACGTCGCCCGTCGCCTCGCCCGAACGGATCAGGTGCACGAGCACCGGCGGAAACGTCTTCGTATGCGCCAGCGCGCGTGACAGTGCCGAGCCCTCGCGCACGCGGACGATCGCATCGTCGACGTTCGCGCGCATCGCACGGTTCGACAACGTCTCGCCGGCCGCCTGCAGCGCGCGCAGGATCGGTACGCCGGCCGCCGTGAGGATGCCGAGCGTGCTCGCGAAACGCACCGTGTTGTAGCCGCGTACGAGCTTGCCGGCGAGCGGCGCGGTCAGCACCCACGTGTCGAACCTGAGCCGCGGCGCATCGCGCGACAGCACCTTGCGGATCGCATAGACGATCGCGACCATCGCCGCGAGCGACGCCCACCACCAGTGCCGCACGAAGTCAGACAGCGCGAGCATCACGACCGTCAGCGTCGGCAGCTGCTGCTTCGTGCTGGTGAACACGTTCGCGACCTGCGGCACGACGTAGCTCAGCAGGAACGTGACAATGCCGAACGCGATCAGCGTGACAATGCCCGGATACGTGAACGCGAGCAGGATCTTTTGTTTCAGCGCGTTGCTTTGTTCGATGTAGTCGGCCAGGCGCGACAGCACGATGCCGAGCTTGCCGGTGTGCTCGCCGGCCGCGACGAGCGCGCGGTAGATTTCCGGAAAATCGCGCGGATGCTGGCTCAGCGCGTTCGCGAACGAATGGCCGCCGACGACTTCCGCGCGGATCGACGCCATCAGCTCGCGCACGTAGTCGCGCTCGGCCTGCTCGCTCAGCACCGACAGCGATTCGTCAAGCGGCAGCCCCGCGACCAGCAGGCTCGCGAGCTGGCGCGTGATGATCGCCTGCTCGCGCTGCGACAGCTTGCGGCCGAGCGACAGGCGTTGATGACGTTCGCCGTGCAGGCGCTGCGCGGCCAGCTCGACGATCAGCGGCGTGAGACCTTGCGTGCGCAGATGGCTGCGGCCTGCGCGCGCGCTGTCGGCTTCGAGCACGCCTTTCAGCGTGCGGCCGGTGGGATCGATCGCTTCGTAGCGGAATGCCGACATGTCAGTGCCCTCGTGTCACGCGTGCGACTTTTTCGGCGACGGCGCGCAATGTGCCGGACGGAGTCGCCGGGGAAGACTACGGAGCGAACCAGCGCAGATTTGTGACGGATGTTGGGCTACCTTTTTGGGCGGGGTTTATTACGTCTCGTCGTTATTGTTATAACTTAAAAACGATTTCATTTTTATTCACCAAATCAATCGGCCGCAATTAAATACACACGATTTTCGCCAACCGCCCATTTGCTGACTCACCCGCCAAACGGAAGCAATACATCAAAGACACATGTATTCATCGGCGCGCGGAATGTTCCGTAACATCCGCCACAAAACCGTCTTGAAGTTGGGATAGCGCTGCGCATGGCTCAGATACGAAGCCAATGGTTCCAGCCACGCATGACGCAGGCTCCCGCGCATAATCCGTCGAACGCCCCCGGCTGCATCCCAATATCTGGACGTTCCGACTGGCGCGAATGTCGCTCCAATTCACGCTTTACCAATCCGAATAACGCAATGGCTCATTCGATAAAAATGTTACGTACCATTCGTTATGAAAAATTCACACGCGTCATTCGTATTTCCCCCTACATTTACCCGGCGGTCCACAAGCATTCCAACCGCAGTAGCAGGGGTTCCCGTTTATCTTCGTTCAAGGAAATTTCTCATGAAATCCAGCAAGCGCAAGATCTGTCAAGTCCTCGCTCTCGTTGTTTCCGGTCTGGGCGCCACGGCCGCAATGGCCGCGGACATCCACGGCGGCGGTTCGTCGCTCGTCGCCCCGACCATCGGCGCGATCGGCAATACCGCGACCGAAATCGGCCTGTTCGGCACCGCCGAAGGCTCGTTCACGTACTACTCGGTTGGCTCGGGCGCCGGCCAGAACGCATTCCTGAACAACCAGCCGACGTTCTTCGGCTCGACGGTTACGGGCACGGTCCACTTCGCGAACAGCGATGCGGCGCTGTCGACCGCCCAGCTCACGTCGTACAAGGCCGGCCTTGGCGCGACCAACGGCCCGCTGATCCAGATCCCGTACATCGTCACGCCGATCACGGTGCCGGTCGTCAACGGCCCGGCCGTCACGAGCACGACGACGCCGCAAACGACGCCGGGTCAAGCGCACAGCATCGCGCTGAACGACAACGACCTGTGCGGCATCTTCTCGGGCAAGCTGACCGACTGGAACCAGGTCATCAACCCGCAAACGGGCTCGGCGTACACGACGACCAGCTCGCCGATCAAGGTCGTCTACCGTTCGGACGGCAGCGGCACGACCGAACTGCTGACCCGCCACCTGGCAGCTGTCTGCTCGAGCGCCAATACGGCCACGGGTGTAACGTTCGTCGATTCGCTGACGTTCACGGCTTCTTTCCCGGGCGGCGTACCGGCAAACTTCACGCCCGCTTCGGGTAGCGGTGGCGTCCGTTCGCAACTGGTGAGCTATCAGTCGGCCGGTACGGCTGCTGTCGCTTACCTGAGCCCGGACTACACGAACACGTTCCTGGCTCCGCAAAGCACGGTCGTGACGCCGGCCAGCGCATTCCAGATCCCGGTTGCTAGCCTCGTGAACGCGACGAACGGCGTGTACTACGCACCGACGTATGCGAACGCAACGACGGCGCTCAGCACGGCTACCGTGCCGAGCAGCCAAGCTCGCGCCGCCAATCAGGCCAACTGGGTGCCGAACGTCGGCAATCCGGGTTCGGGCTATCCGGTTTCGGGCACCAGCCAGATCATCCTGAGCCAGTGCTATGCGGATTCGTCGGTCAAGACCGCCGTGCACGACTTCCTGAACGCTCACTTCACGAATGCCAGCTTTGCGTCGATCGTTCACGGCAACGGCTTCGATACCGTGTCGTCGAACTTCCAGAACGCGATTTCGGCCGACTTCCTGAGCAACACGAGCGGCTATAACCTCGACATCGGCAACACGGGCGTCTGCACGGGCTCGGTGACCGGTCGTTAAGCGGTTGGCGGACCGCAAGGTCCGTCGCCGACCAGACTGCGCCCCCGGGTAACCGCGGGCGCAGTTTTCTTTTGTATTCAGGACATGCCCGAAATGTCCGGCTCCTTGGCGTCTGGCTGCCTACGGACATCGTCGCCCTGCCCGCAGAGAGAATCTCATCATGCGGCTTTTTCAATGCAAACTTTGCCAAATCATCACCCTGGCGCTTTCCGGCGTTGGTGCCACAACCGCGATGGCCACACCGAATCTCCAAGGTGGTGGCTCGTCGCGCCGCTCATCGGTATGATTGGCAACGCTTCGTCTGAAATTGGACTGTTTGGTACTGCAGAAGGTACATTCACGTATTACTCGGCCGGTCCGGGTATTGGCGGGAACGCGTTTGTCGCCAACCAGCCGACCTACCTCGCCGCAAATCTCACGTGAACGGTTGATTTTGCGAATGTCGACATAACGCTACTCGACGCGGATATCAAAGCATATTCAACCGGACTCGGTGCGACCAACGGACCACTGATTCAGATTCCGTACGTCGTTGCCCCTATCACGATCCCGATAGTTAATGGACCAATCGTGACCAGCACGACGACGCCGCAAACAACGCCCAACCAAGCCCACAGCGTCGCGCTGAACGACGATGACCTCTGCGGTATTTTCTCGGGCAAACTCTCGAACTGGAATCAGGTGACCAATCCCGAAACAGGTTCGCCGTACACTCTCAATGCGCCTATCACGGTCGTCTATCTTCCGAGAGGGGACGAAGGCACGAACAAGATGTTGAGCCGCCATCTGGCATCTGTTTGTACACAGTCCAATACGGCCGTAGGTGTCACGTTCGTCGAGTCGATCATGTTCGCTGCTTCATTCCCGAACGCCCATGTCCCGAACAACTTCGTCAGTGCGGCGGGAAGCGGCGACCTACGCCGTGCTCTCTTGTCATCCCAAGGTGCCGCGATCGGTTACCTGAGTCCTGCCTATGCGAATACGTTCCTTGCTGCTTCTAGCTCGGTCGTAACTGAATCAGGCGCAGCGCAATTACCAGTGGCGAGCCTTCTGAATTCAATCGATGGAAAATACTACGCCCCGACCCATGCAAATGCGACGGTGGCGTTCGGTACGGCGGCAGCACCGGACAATAAAGTCACTGCAACCAATCCGGCAGCCTGGGTGCCCAACATCGGCAACCCGCCCGCCGGATATCCGCTTTCGTTCACGAGCCAGATCATTGTGAGTCAATGTTACTCAAATCCGACCGTTATATTAGCGATGCGCGATTTCCTGAGCATTCACTACACGAATGTCAATTTTGCGTCGCTTATTCAAGGTAATGGTTTCGGCACGATCCCGTCGAATTTTCAGTCGGCCATTTCGAACACATTCCTTAGTAACGTCAACGGCTATAACCTTGACATTGGTAATGCGAGTGTCTGTTCTGGCCAGGTGACCGGTCGCTAAGCTGTCTTCGGAAAACCTTTTGACGTTATGACTCGGTTCTTGGAACTCGACGCGTCGAACGCTTCGCCCCCCCGGTGATCCGCGTTAGCGTTACTCACCCCGTTTCCTGCCGATATGAAAACGAGCCATCAGCCCATCTGGCGGCTCGCTTCGTCTTCACTTGTCAAATCTTGCCCAACCGTGCACGCTCCTCGGCCGTGAGAACCGCCCTCTGCGACGGCCCCGCCTGACCAAACCCGAGAATCGACACCGAACTCGACGCGTCGTAGCCTACCTGCTGTTTGTGCTTCTTCCCGCCGTCCCCCCCCGCATCGCCGAACCCCTCGACCTGCACCGAGATCGTCCAGCGACGTGACGACACACCGGATGCGTTGTTCTTGGCCATATCCTGGGCGACCTGGGTCGCAGCCGATGCGGCTGCACTCGCAGCCGTGAGCGCGCCGGTATTCACCGCCTGCACGAGCGGAATGCCACTCGCCTTGCCGGTTACCTGGATATTGTCCGCGTTCACGACGCGCAGTGCCGCGACGTTCAGGTTGCCGGCACGAATACCCGCATCGCCCGCATCGACCGTACCGCGCGGTGCAATCAGGTTGATCGTGCCGAGCGGTACGCCCGGAACGCTCTGCAGTGTCGCGATACCCGCGCCGGTGACTTGCCCGCGTGCATCGACCGTGCAGTAGTGGTTCGCATCGCAAACATATTGCGGGGCCGGCGTATCGGCTGACGATTTCGCACCCTTGCCCGCGTTGATATCGCCGTTCGAGCTCCAGATCGTCATGTCTCCGCCCTGCTCGGTGAAGATCCGGCTCTGCGCGAGCAGCACGCTACGATCCGTGAAGATATCGATATCCCCCTGTTCGAGCGTGAGAATCCCCATCGTCCCGGGCCCGGCGATCACTTTGCCGCTGGCATCGATGATCTGCGGCGGCGCAGAAGTGCTGCCGATCAACGCCTGCCCACCAGGGCCGAGGATCGTGACGTTGCCGCCCTGCTGGGTCTGGATGGTCGTGCTGCGAATGTCCAGATCGCCCGTGTCGAGCATCTTGTTCGAACCGTTGCTGCCTCCGCCGAGATTGTTGGCCGTGTATCCCATCGAGGCGGGGAACATCGTATTGATGGCCTCGTATCCGCGCGCATATTTCTGATAGTAAGGACTGGCGGGATTGTTGTAGTCCTCGCCGACCGCAGTCAGCACCTTGAACAGCACCTGCTCGGCAAACAGTTGCTGGACATATTGCGGTAGCGCCCTGAATTTCGACCATGCTTCGTCCGCGCTCAACGGCTTGACCGCCGGCTGATCGTTGACCAGCCCCGAATCGACCGAGAGTCCGGCCTCGTATTGCTCCATGAACGTGATGAGCGCCGGCGTCGCACTGGAAACACCGGCGACCGACTTCGCCGGATCGACATACGTCGAGATGAACGACGCAGTGTCGATGCCCGGCCCCACACCGAACAACACATTGACGCTCGCGCTTTCATGCGGCAAATACGGATTGTTTGCGTTGCCGATTGCGTCGATGCCGGTTGGAAGCCCGGAGACATAACTCCCGCTGCCCAGGCTCAAATAAGCTTGAGCCTGACTCGTCAACGGTCCGATGTTCCTGCCGGCTTCGACATCGAACGTGCCCGGACCGCCGAGCACCAACGCGGGTATGACGGCGCTCGTCGAACGAATGAGCGGTGTATCGTAAATATCCCGCCCTGCCACGATGCGGGTCACGTCCGACTTGCGCAGGTTCTGCCCCATGAACGAGAGATTGACGATGTCACGGCCAGCCTGGATCAATGCGGCCTTGTCGATCGCGACGGGCACCAGACCGCTGTACAAGCCGGCATAGGCGCCGGTCGTCTGCAGCATGCCATCGACAATATCGCCGTTCAAACTGTAGATCCGTGCGGGTACGACATCGCCGCCGTGCAGGGCAACCGGATCATGCGCTGCCGCGGTTGCGAGCGCCGGATTCACGACGAAGACATTCGGCTCGACGGGTGAAGGCATCGCGGAAGGATCGACATCGAGCATACCGAACACCGGCCGCCCATCGGAAGCCAATCCATTGATGCTCGACAGATTGACCGACTGGTCCGCGATCAGACTCAGATTGCCCGACGCCGATGGATACAGCTCACCGCTCGCCGCTACCGTAATGCCACCGGTGAATGCGGTCAGATTCACCGAGGCTGGCAGAATGGACGACAGGTCGACCCTGCCGGGTGTCTGCGTTGCGGTTGCACCGCCGCCAATCAGGTCGACCGCCGCGAGCGTGCCGATCGCCACGTCACCTGTCGTCGACGAGATATTGACGGCCGACGTCGACGAATACCCCTGCATGTCGGCTTGCTGGCGGTATGCGGCAAGCAACGTGTTGTTCTGCACATATGACGGATCGAATACGCGCCCAATGCTGGCGCCTTGTCGCGCATTCACGTTGAGTACGCCGTCCTGCGTCGCCAGCAACGTATCCACCGTGACGGGCGGTTGACCGTCAAGTTGCGCGGGCGCGGTAACGTCCGATCCGATCTTCCCGCCGGCCGCAATGGTTCCGGTTCCTTTGGCGACGAAAAAGCCGCCGCTCAGAATGTCTCCGCCAGCCCGCACCGACAGGTTGCCGCCGCCAACCGTATTGACGGTCGGCGTGTCTGTCCGAGTTCCGGTCAGCCACCATGTGGTCGGCAACGACACCGACAGGTCCGAAATATTTCCTCCAGCCGATACGGACACATTCCCGCCCGCACTTAATACACCTTGATCGAATGCGCCGAAGTTGATCGACGTCTGGACGGTCTGCATTACGGGATTGGTGGCACCGACCAGCCCTGTCGGATTGCCGATCTGCATCCACTGCCACCAGAACTGACTGATATTGGCGCCCTTCTGACCGGTCACCGCGCCGTTTGTGTCGGTCAGGTATTCAGCGCCAGTGATGTCGCCCTGCGCGCGAATCGTGATGTCACCGGCTGAATCGGGGTTGACGGCCGGCGTAACGAGAATGTCCTGATAGCCGGTTCCGGCATGTACGATCGCCAACGTCGGCCCCCCCGAAGGCGCGGACGCCACCGGCGCCCCCGCCGTGTAAATCACGCCCGGCACGGTCACATCCGCATCGTTCGCTTGTGCCGCGGCAGCATTGAACAATGCAATGCCGTTACCCGCTGCCACGTCGATGGCTCCAGTACCGGTACGAAGCATCGTGGGCGCGAGCACGGCGAAACCGCTGCTGTCGACATACGTGGCGTGCCCATCGAAGACAACGCTCTTGCCGTCCGTCTTTCCGCCTGCCGGCAGAGCCTGAAGCGCGAGCGGATTCGTGCTGTTCAGATCCGCACCCGCCACTACCCGGAACGAACTG
Organism: Burkholderia contaminans; assembly: GCF_029633825.1. Taxonomy (NCBI): domain Bacteria; kingdom Pseudomonadati; phylum Pseudomonadota; class Betaproteobacteria; order Burkholderiales; family Burkholderiaceae; genus Burkholderia; species Burkholderia contaminans. The sequence continues at coordinate 562,450 of NZ_CP090641.1, forward strand.
CTCGCGCCGCCCGCTAGCGATGCAGACTGCAGCGGAATTGGATTGATAGCAACGGGCGTAGGCGACGGTGAGTTGTCGGTCACCGCCGGAAGGCTGATCGTGGGTGTCGTGATGACGGAAACAGGCTGGACGGCCGGTGCCGCTAGCACGTCCACCAGAGGATTCTTGCCGCTCTGAATCTTGAATTGCACCGAGTCGGCGAGGTATTTCTGATACTGATTCAGATAAATCAGGTACGAGCCCGGATTCGCGGCCTGCTCGGCGGCCGATGGGGCAACCGGGCCCTTCGGCTGCCCTGTTACAACCGAACCGTTGCCGTTGATTCTCAACTTGTAGACGATACCGATATTGTTGTAATTCGGATCGTAGTTCAGTGCCGACGAAAGACTGGTCGCCTTCTGGTCGAGAAAGTTCGCGTACGCCATGTAGAGTGCGTAGTACTCAGCGACCTCGTCAGGCGTACCGCCTGCCGGCACTCCCGGGGCGAATGCGACATTCTTTGACGCGTAGTACCAGATTCCATAGCCGTAGACTGCGTTGTAACCCGACGGCAGCTTGAAGATGGCATCGGCTTCACCCGAGGTCGACAACGGCGGCACCGCAATCGTCCCCCCACCGCCCAGCGGGTTCGCGATCTGGAAGAACCCGTCCGACAGGCTCGCGTTCACCTTGACATTGTTCTCGGCGCGCAGCGTCACGACCGGCGCCTGCCCGTCGAAGCGGAACGCGAGATTCGTCGGCGATGCACCCGCGCCAAGGTTCCAGTTCGTCAGCACCTGGATGTCACCGCCATTGATTGCGGAACTCGGGTTGTCGAGCTCGATTCCGGGCACGATGCGCGTATTCGCAATGTTCTTGCCGGCAAACGGATCGACCAGCGTATCGAGTCCGTGCTGCACGAACCCCATCAGCGTACCCGGCGCCGCCGTCGAGGCATCGCCGTTCTGATATCCGTAGAAAGTCTGGTGATCCGTATTCGCACCGTTGCTCGCCGGTGCGAAATACATGTTGTTCAGTCCGCCGAACCCGATCGCGCTATTGCCCCCCTGAAGCTGCGCCTGCGTGACGGTCGCCGTTGCACCCGTCGCCTGGTTCGTCAGCGTGCCACCGCCTGAACCGTCCGGCGCGAACGAAAACGTCGCCGGCGTGCCGGACGTGCCCTGCGCGGTAAACGTGCCTGCCAGCAAATATCCGCTACGGTCATACCATCCAGCCGGATCGATAACGCCATCGAAGTGCTTCGCGCCCGTCGTCGCATCCGTCGTGCTCCATACGGCATATGCCTCGAGCGAAGTCGCACGCGAGCCGACAATTCCTTTGCCGTCGTTGAATGCTTCGGGTAGGTTGATCTTCACACCGCTGTCGATCAGCAGCGGCGCACGGAAATTCACCGTGCCACCCGACAAACCGCCGGCGGTCCCACCCGACACGTCGATCAGCGCATTCGCGCCGAGCGTAATCGTGCCGGCATTCGCGCGCAAAACATTCTCGTAGCCGTAAGTCGTGTTGTATGCGATCGAATCGCCATTTGCATCGACGATCGTCGGGTCGAATAGCGCTGCTGTGCCAATGTTGACTTTGCCGCCTCGCTGGTGCGGGTCCGAACCGCGCGCCAGCAACGCACCTTCGACATCCACGCCGTTGCGGCCATACAAATCGATCGCACCGCCTGCCTTGCCGGATGCGTCGATCGTCCCAAGCACATTCACGTTGCCGTTCGCCGTATCGGCCGAGCTACCCGATCCGCCGTCGGCCGTCAGCAGCACTGAATTCGCGCTCAGCGTGTTGCCCTGCGACAGCGTCAGGTTGCCCGTCTTCGTACGGATCGCGATCGACTGGTTCACGCCGCTAGAAGCGAGCGTCTTCGACAACGCGTCGAGGTCGGCCGCGCCACCGGTATTCAGCGAGAACGAGCCGCCCGCAATGCCGCTCGCCGCAGCGCCCTTGATCGTGCCGTTCAGGTTCACGACCTGCTGCGGCGCCGAGAGCGACAAGCTGCCTGCCGCGCCACCGCCGCTGGCCCCCGAGAAATCAAGCGTTGAGCCGGCCTGTACGTCAACGGTGCCGGCATCGGCCGTCAGCGTAATCGACCCGGCCGGCGCGTAACGCATCACGTCGAAGAACTGCTTCGATACGCCCGCCGAACTGACCGTCGATCCATTGCCGATCGTCAGGTTGCCGCTCGTCGCTTCGAGCGTCACGTTGCCCGCCGGCGCACTGATCGTCGCGCCGTTGTCGGCAACCGTGCCGCCGATGAAGATCAAAGCGCCGCCAACCGCGCCGCGCGTCAGCGGCGTACCCGACGCACCATTGAGCGTCAACGTGCCCGTCGTCTTCACCGCGGCAGCCGAGCTCGTATCCGCCAGGTAGACTGGCGCATTCAGCGTCACCGGCAGCGCACCGAAGTCGAATGTTCCGGTTCCTTGCCCGACTACGCCACCGGTCGCATTCATCGCCGCCGAGCCGAAACCGCTCGCCGTCTTCGTGCCGCTGCCAAAGTCGATCTCCTGCGCATTGACCGTCAGCGTGCCGCTCCCGACCGTCGTCGTGCCGGGCGTGGCACCCATCTCGTTCGTGAACGCGACCTTCTGCGCATTCAGCGTCACGTGCCCGCCATCGCTCGTGAACATGCCCGCGCTCAGATCGATGCTGTTGCCGAATGTCGCGTTCACGTCGCCGATGAAACCGATTGCGCCGTAGCTGCGCAGCGTCACCTGCTGAGCGTTCGCGAACTGGGCGAGACCGGCCGGATCGACCACGAAGCCCGGCAGGCCGGCCGCCGCGCTACCGCTCGCGTTCGTGAACGTAATTGCCGAGCCGTCGGCGGTAATCGCCTTGGCGGAGAGCGCCGCAGATGGATCGACCTTCAGGTTGCCGGACGAGTCGAGCAGCAACGCCTGGCCACCCGCGAGCGTCGCGCCCGCGCCAACCGTCAGCAGGCCCATGCCAGTGCCACCCGTGCGTGCGAGCGGTACCATCGCGCCGTTGGACACGCGCAGCAGCGCGCCATCGCCGGCGATCGTGATCGGCTGATCCTTGGCTGCCGGGTAATCGCCCTGCGCGGCAATCGATGCACCGGCGTCGACGCGCAATCCGTTCGCTGCGTTCGGATCGCCGTTGCTGGCGTCCGTCTTTGTGACCAGCAGAATCTCGGGACCCTTCAGCGGCGTGCTCCCGTCGTTCGACACGACGACGCTATTCGCGATCGGCGTGATCATGACACCGCTCGACGTCGCCGAACGCGTGCCGCCGATCAGCAGGCTGCCTGCGGTCAGCGAATCAAGCGCATCGCTACCGATCTGCAGATAACCTGGCAGCGCCGCAGCACCGTTGCCGGTGATCTGGATGTCCTGCGACGCGATGTCGACCTCGGCCGGCGCACCGCCCGCGCCGGCGGACGCATTCAGTGTCGCGCCGAGCGTCAGCGCCTTGGTTGCGGCCAGCACCAGTTGGCCACCGTCTACCGGCAACGGCGGTGTCACGTTGCCCTTGGTCGAAGCGAGTTTCGTGAAATACGCATTCGCGCCGGTCAGCGTGTACTGCGAATATTGCTGCCACACGCTGTTCGATTGCACGTTGAACAGCGTCGGTGTCGCGCTGCGGCTGCCCGTCAGCGCATCGGCAAAGTAGCCGGCCGTCACGACCGTGCCATCCGGCAACACCTGGCTCGCGCCCGGCGCGACATTGCCTGCGATGTTCGACACCGTGACGCGATACGCGCCCGGCACTGTCGCGTACTTTCCCGGCAGCAGCGTGTAATAGCCGGCCGGCAGCCCCGGTACGCCCGACAGATACACGGCCTTGCCGACCGCATCGTTCATACCGGCCTGGGCGACGCCGAGCGCCGCCGTGGCGGTCGTTGCCGTGCCGTTCGCATTGGTCGAAGGCTGCACCGTTTGCGCGAACGTCGGGTCATAAGCCGCGACCGGCGATTGCTTGCCCGGCAGAATCGCATAGACGTTGCCGGCTCCGGCATTGACCGGCACCGCCGTCCCGCCCTTGCCGCCCGCGTAGCTCACGTTGTATTGCGACAGCACATCACGCGTACCGCCCGTGCCCGGCACCCATTCGGCCGCCTGCAGGTCGCCCCCACCCGACAGGTCGATCGTCGCCCCCTTGTCGAGCGCGACGTTGCCGGCGTTCACCCCCACGTATTTCGCAGGCGGCGCGGTCAAGTCGGGCGTCGTGTTGCCGGCGACAGGATTGAACTGCCACTCGACCCCGTCGACCGTCGTGCCATACGGAATCACGTTGCCCTGGTTTGAGACCGACGTCACGCTCCCGCTTGCCAGCTTGACCGATTCCGTCGCAACGAGCGGCAGCCCGCCGAATTGCGCCTGCGTCGCCGCATTCGACGGATCGCCGACGCCGAACACGAGCGTGCCGGACGGCGCACGCACCGTGCCGCCTTGCACGATGTGCGTTGCGTCCACGAACAACGTCCCGCCCGCGGACAGCGGCGTGCCCGATGCGCCGTTCGACGAGAACGTAACCGTCGTGGGTGCGGGTTTGCCGTTTGCCGGATCGATCGGGCCAACTGCATCGACGACGAACGTACTGCCGGTCGACGGGTACAGATCGGCCGCCTTGAAGGTCAGGTCGCCCGGCGTATAAAGCATGCCGGGCGTCAGGCCCGGTGTCTGCGTCTGGCTGACGTTCGTCGAACTCAAGCGGATGTCGCCGCTGCTCGTGAAGTTCGCTCGGCCAAAATTGTTGAGCTGAACCTGATTCATCAGGTCGATGAACGACGCGTTCACGGTTAGCGTCGCATTCGACATCGCCGGGACCGGCGTGAATTTTGGCGCCGACGGCCGAATCATCGGCCCCGACAACGCGACGTACGGCGCGTTGATTTCCACTGCCGCGCCGAGCGGCGCTTGCGGCGCCTGTGCCAGCACGGTATTGACGACCGGCACGATCGTGCCGTCAGGCTTGCGCACCGGCGTCGACAGCAGCGTCGACAACTGTCCCATGTCGACGGCTGCAAGTCGCCCCGCATTCAAAGTCACCGACTCCGGAAGCGACAACGTCACGTTGCCCGCGAACAGGATCGGTGTCGGCGACACGCCGTTCAGATCAGGCGGCGTGGCCGTACCGAGCACCAGGTTCGCAATGCCGGACCCGGTCAACCTGTCCGCCGCAAACTGCAGCACACCGTTCGGCTGGCCGATCGGCAACCCGGTCGTCGGATCGATCGCCGACGTGAAATCCTGTCCGGGCGTCAACCCCGTGGGCACGAGTGTTCCGCCTTGCCGCACGACCAACGCCGTACCGCTCGCGCCGTCATTCTGATGCGGCAGTATCGTCAGCGTGCCGCCGCGCGCCTGGGTCGCGCCCGGACGCCCCACCAGCGTTGCGTCGGCAAACAATCCGTTCGCCGCCGAAAGTGTGATCGATCCCGCATCGCTCCATACCGGTTGCGACGCGTATCCCCCATTTGCCTGCAACTGGTCGAAATTCGCCGAGGTACCGGACACATCGATTTTCGAGCCTGCCTGCGCAACCACGTAGCCCGTATCGCTCGACATCGTCACCGAACCGCCTGGGAGCACCTTTCCCGCGTTCGGCACGACCGTCGTCCCACCCATCTTGACCGGCGCCGCGAGCGGATTGGCCAATGCCGTACCCGACACGTCCAGTGAAGCATCCGCGCCGAGCCACACCGATTGGCTCGAGCTTCTGAAACCACTGTTGAACTGGCCCGCCTGTGCATACGTGCCGTTCCCGTCCGCGCTCAGCGTGATCGACCCGCCCGGTGCAATGATCGAGCCGAGTACCGTGACCTGCGCCGGCGAGCCAAGGCCAACGCTTGCACCGGCGTCCGTGTGAATCGACGCTCCTTCCGACAGCGTGACCGCGCCGGTGACGCCCGGATAGGTGGGCGCCGCGCCGGCCGGGCTGCGCCACGACGTATCGTTGCCGGCCGTCAGGACAAGATTCGTTGCCTGCCTGTGATAGGCATCGAGCTGGCCAATCGTGGTCAGCCCCCCCGCCGACAGGTTCGCACCCGTGCCCGCCTGCTGAAGCGCGAGCATGTCTGGAATACGGTTCAATTGCGTGACGGCAACCGACGCGCCGGGTGCGACCGTCGTGTCGTAGAACGCATTCAGCACATACTTGCCAAAGCCCTGCCTCGCGAAGAAGGTTTCCGGGAGATAGATATCCCACGGCGACGCTGCGGCCTCTGCACCGCCGATCCGGAATCCGAGCGCCTGCAGCGTCAGCGTTCCTCCCCCCGAAAACCCTTCGCTCAGGATCGTGCCGCCCAGTGCGATCGTGCCGGCCGTCGGCTGTGCGGTCGGCAGGGTCGGCGCGCCGTCCGACGCGCCAAACTGCTTCAGAGGTGTCGCGGAATACGCCTGCAACGTCACGTTCCCGCCTCGTCCGGCAGGCACGCCGTTCTGCATCAGCATCTGCCCGTTCGACAGCAGGTCGCCGCCGCTTGACACGTCCAGTACGCTACCGGGCTGCAGCAGCACCGAACCCGAGGTATCGCCGAACAACCCGCCGCCGACGACGTTCGATCCAAGCAGCGCAGACAGCGTAATGCTGCCGCCGTTGATGAACTGGCTGTTTCCGGGTGTCGTGCCCGGTGCCGCTTGCACATCGTTGTTCACCCACTGCCCTGCCGCGCTGATCCCGCCCTGCGGGCCGACGATCACGTTGCCACCGCTCGTGATCGAGATCGATCCCGACGGCACGGACAACCGCCCGGCCACGTTGACGTCGGTACCCGGCACCGGGCTGTTCAAGGTAATGGACCCACCCGGTTGCAGGTTCAGCTGCGTGCCCTGCGGAACCACTACCCCCTTGCCGCCGACCTTGTCCTCGGTGACGTTCAGGTTCGCGAAACCGCCGTTATTCAGCGTCGCGACCGGTACCACGGTGGTCGTGAGCACGTTGCGCGGATCGTTCGCGGGCAGCGCCTGCAGTGCCGTCTTGTCGAGCGGCGTATCGATCGAGAATCCCGGCGCGATGTCGGCGAGCTTCGGCGCATTGTCCTGCAGCACAACCAGGCCCGCCGTGCCAGACGCGACGTCACTGTTGTTCGACGTCAGGTGCACCAGCGCGGCGCCGTCGAGCTTCGGATCGGCGCCGAGGTTGAACGTCCCGCCGCTCGGCAGGCTGTTGCCCTGCATCTGCTTCGCACCACCGAACGCGTGCGCGCTGATGTCGCCGTCGAGCACCGTGGACTGCAGCCCGTAGATATCGAGCGTGCCTGCGTTCCCGCCGACGATGTAGTCGCCCTGATAGCCGCCCATCGTCAGCAGCGGGTTGTACCACGTCTTCGTCACGCCCCAGCGCGGATGCGATTCGACGAACTGCCCCGCGATGCCGACGTACGTGTCGTACGGGCTCGCCTGTCCGATCGGCACGAGCGCGCCGTTGGCGCCGACGAGCCGCGTCGTGTTGACGATCCCGCCGTCGTAATGCACGTAGCCGCCGTTCAGGTTCATCGACGAACCGGTCGCGGTCATCACCTCGTTGCCCGACAGCGTGATCGAGCCGCCATTGGTCAACAACTGGTCGACCGTGCGCGGAATCAGGTTCACATAACCCGACAGATTCAGGATCGGGCTGCCGACCCATTGCACGCCGTCGCTGCGCGTGCCCGTCAGCGTGCTGTCGAACACGAGATTCTTGTACCCGAGCAGGAAGCCGTTGCGCAGCAGCGGCGAATCGGCGAGTTCGTTCTGGCCGATGCGGTCGACCGTCACGAGCGTCTGCCCGATCGGCACCTCGACGTTCGCGAGGCCCGACACGTCGATCGTCGCGCCGGTGTCGACATAAATCCGGCCTGGCACGGCGGTCTGGCCGGCCGGCGCTTGCGCGCCCGATGCCGAAGGCGTCAGCGCCGCAACAGATACTTTCGAACCGGGCGCCTCGATCAGCGAACCGCCCTGGAACCACACCGAGCCGGCCGTCATGCCGATGCTGCCCGGCGTGAAGGTCGCGCCGGGCGTCGACGGCGTCGTCTGGCCATTGCCGTCCGGCATTACCGTGGTCACCGAATCCGGGCCGAAGCTCAACAGGCCGGCGCGGTGCGTGTCGTTGGCGCCACCGGTACCGTCCGTCGTCTGAAGCGATTGACCGAGATAGGCCGCCCCGGTTGGATTGTTGGAAAAATATTCGTCGACCGTGGAAATCGTGATCGTGCCGGGCGAATTGACGCTCGTCGTCACGCCCACCACGCCATTCTGCGCGACGCGGCTGCCGAGCAGATTCACATTGCCGCGCGCGGCCTCGACGATGCCGGTATTGGTCAGCGTACCGGCCGGCGTGATGTCGGTCATCTGGCCATTCGGGCCGAGCAGCGTGATCTTTCCGCTCAGCTCCGGCAGCAGCACCTGCGGATTCGTCGTGGCGCCGCTGTTGGGCCGCAGGCTTACCCCGACGCCGGCCGCCAGCACCACCTGCCCGTCCGTCGCCTTGATATGCCCCGCGTTCGTCACGTTCGGTGCGGCGATCATCACGAAGCCGCCATCGCTCGCGTTGCCGTTCGCGTGCGTGGTAATCGACGCGCCCTGTTCGATCGTGACGTCACCCCACGGTTGATACTGGCTCGCGGAGGTAAGGTTGACCTGGTTGCCCAGACCGAGCACCTCGTTCGGAAGCCTGCTGTTGCCGTTCAACCCGCCCGAGCTGCCCGACTCCGGATACGCGAGCCCGCCCGTCGTCCCGGCCGGCAGGCTCAGGAACTGTTTGTTGCTCGCGACGATCCCCGCCGCATCCTGCGCGAGACTGTTGTCCGTCACAACCGGCACCCGGTTCTGCAGGGTCTGGTTGTAGTTGTTCATGTTCAGCACGTCGAGCGACGACGCCACCAGCGAATGCACGTTCACCTGCGACCCGGCGCCGAACAGCACGCCGTTCCGGTTGATCACATACACCGCCCCCTGCGCGGTGATGTTCCCCAGAATCTGACTCGGCCTGCCGCTCGGATCGTTGATCCGGTTCAGCACGGCCCAGTTGTTCGCGCCGTTCGTCTGCGTGCCGCCCGACTGATCGAAGTTCAGCGTCGTCTGCCGGCCGACGTTCATCGTCTCCCACGTCAGCACCGCGTTCTGCCCGGTCTGCTTGACGTCGACGTTCACGTGGCCGCTCGCGTCGACGTTCTGCGTCGGCGCGTTCGCATTGACCCACAGCACCGGATTGTTCGTATCGCCCGACGCGCCCGCCGCCACCTGCAGCCCGCCCGGCGCCAGCCCGTTCGGCACGGTCGACGGCAGCTTCGCCGCCGCGGCCGCCGCATTCTGCTGCGCCGCGATCTGCGCGGCGATCGCATGTGCCGCATTCCCGAGGTTGCGGATCGACGGCTGGCTCGCCTGCAGCGCCTGCTGCGGCGACACGCCGAGATTCGGCATCCCCGGCACGCCGCCGACACCGCCCGCGCCGCCGCCCGCGGGGCTCGCGGCCACGTGACCGAGGTTCATGATGCCCGCCGCATGCGCATGGGCGGACACGCCCGCCGCGAGCATCAGCACGACCGCCCGGTAAAGCGGGCTCAGCTCCGATTTCAGGACCGACCGCGAGGCCGTTGCGCGAAGTTGTCGTTCCGTACGTGCGCGTGCTGCCATTCTTGCCACCCCGATGCTAGGAATTTGCGTGCGGCGCCGGTCCGGCACCGTACATGTCGTTGCGCCTGAAGCAGGCCGCTGGAATCCGAAGACCATACGAAGCGCGCATGGCAGCGACATGGCGACTGTTACGGACCATTCCGGCCGCCGTGAAAAGGTCCGTAGCTTTTGTCATGGAAGGCCCGTCACGCCGCCACAGGGGGCGCACGGCGCACCGTGCCGAGCGCGTCGGCCACCCGACCGATCACGGCCGGCCAGTCGCCGGGCCGCGCTTGCCGGAACAGCCGCGCGGACGGATACCACGGACAGTCGTCGCGCCCGAGCAACCAGCGCCAGTCCGGTACGCGCGGCAGCAGCAGCCAGACGGGTCGCCCGAGCGCGCCGGCCAGGTGCGCAACCGACGTGTCGACACTGATCACGAGATCCAGCGTGCCGACCAGCGCAGCCGTTTCGGAGAAATCCGTGAGCGTGTCCGCAAACGACAACACGCCGCTCGCGGCAAACGCGTCGGCGTCGCGTGCGCGTATCTGCGGTTGCAGGCTCACGAACGTCGCGTCGTGCGCTGCAACGAGCGGCAGGAGCGCGGCAAACGGTATCGAACGGTTTTCGTCGTTCGCGTGGCGCGGGTTGCCCGACCAGACGAGCCCGATTCGCAACCGGCCGGGCGGCGACATCGCGTCGAGACGTTGTGCCCACGCGTCGCGCCGTCGCGCATCGGCCCGCAGGTACGGCACGTCGGCCGGCACCGTATCGAGCGTCGTGCGGAATGCATACGGCAGGCTCATCAGCGGACACTGCAGGTCGAACGCCGGCATGGGCTGCCCTTCGGTGACGACCCGGCTCACGCCGCGCAGCGTGCCGAGCAATTCGCCCAGCGCGGCCGGCGCCTCGACGATCACGGTCGCGCCGGCGTCGTGCGCGAGGTTCGCGTAACGGCAGAACTGCAGCGTGTCGCCGTATCCCTGCTCCGCATGCAGCAGCAGCGTGCGGCCGGCGAGCGGCTCGTCGCCGGTCCACAGCGGCCGGTCCGCATGACGCCGGTGCAGCATCACGTCGGCCGCATCCCAGCGCGCCTCGTGCAGCCGCCAGCCCGCGTCGAAATCGCCCGTCAGCAGCCGGCAGAACGCCTCCGAACGGCGCGCGGCGCCGTGGTTCGGCTCGCGCCGGCATGCATCGGCATAATCCGCCAGCGCCGCATCGTCGTTCCCGAGGTGCTGGCGCGCGACCGCACGCGTGAACAATGCCTGCGCGGTCTCCGCCGGCGCGGCCGCCGCTGCCGCATGGCTCGCGAGCGCCTCGTCGTAGCGGCCGAGCTGCTGCAGCGCGAGCGCGCGGTTGTAATGCAGCTCCGCATGCGGGCCCGTCAGCGCCAGCGCCGCGTCGTAATCGGCGAGCGCGTCGTCGAACCGGCCGAGCGCACGCAGTGCAGCCGCGCGGTTGCGGCGCGCGTCGATATCGTCGGGATTGCGCGCCAGCGCTTGCGCGTAGGCGTCCGCAGCGTCCGCGTGACGTTCGAGCCCGAGCAGAGCATTGCCGCGCCCCACCCACGCCGCGACGTTACCGCGATTCAGCGCAAGGAGCCGGTCGCAGCGCTTCAGCAATTCGTCGCGCGCGTGCAGCAGATCCAGCGCAACACAACTCGCGTACAGCAACTGTTCGTCTTTCGGGTGTCGTGCGAGGCCCTCGTCGAGACACGCGAGCGCGTCGGCCGGGCGGCCGAGTTCGGTCATCACGACGCCGCATGCGTAGACGAGCTCGGGCGCCTTGCCACGCACGACCATCGCGAGCTGATAGCTGTGCAACGCCTGCTCGCGATGACCGAGTGCACGCAACGCATGCCCACGTTCGATGTTCGCGGCCGCATCGCCCGGGTCGAGCCGCAACGCGCGCTCGACGCTGATCAGCGCATCGGCGGGCCGCTCGAGCCGGCGCAACGTTTCACCGCGCTTGCGCCACGCCGTTACGCGTGCCGGTTCCCGCACGAGCGCCCGATCGTAGGCGGCGAGCGCCGCGTCGTATTGCCCGAGCGCGAGCAGCGCATCGCCGCGCGCCGCATGCGACGGCGCATGGTCCGGGTCGGCCCCGAGTGCGCGATCGGCCAGCGCGAGCGCGTCGCGATGGCGGCCGACACCGGTCAGCGCCGCCGCGTGGTTCGCCAGATTCCACGGCTGGCTCAATCCGAACTTCATCGACCGCGCGATCAGCGGCTCGGCCCGCGCGGGATTGCCGAGCTCCAGGTGCACGAGGCCCAGCAGGTGCAGCGCCTCGACATGATCGGGCGCCATCGTCAGCACGCCTTCGTAGAGTCGCCCGGCCCCCGCGAAGTCGCGCTGTTCGAGACGCGCGCGCGCCTGGCGCAACGCATCGGCGAGCACCGCATGCAGCGGCATGGCCGCGGCGCCCGGTACGGCGCTCGCCATCGACGCGGCCTCGCGGCGCGCACTCATCGCGCGCCTCCGCCGACGAGCGTCGGCAACTCGGCCGCGATCCGCTCGACGACAGGTGCCCACTGCCCGCCCGCCGGCTGGCGGAACAGGCGCGCTGACGGATACCACGGGCTGTCGTCCCGTTCGAGCAACCAGCGGAAATCGGGCGTATGCGGGATCATCAGCGCGAGCGGGCGGCCGAGCGCGCCAGCGAGGTGCGCGACGGACGTATCGACGCTGACGATGCCGTCCATCAGCGCAGTCAGCGCCGCCGTATCGGCGAAGTCCGCAAGATCGTCGCCGACGAAGCGCACCGCGCTCGCGTCGAGCACCGGGCGATCCTCGTCGCGAACCACCTTCTGCAGGCTGATCCACTCGTAACGGTCGTCGAACAGCGGCAGCAGATCCGCGAGCGTCATCGAGCGGTTGCGGTCGTTCAGGTGCAGCGGGTTGCCGGACCACACGAGGCCGATGCGCGGCCGCGTGGCCGCGCCGAGCCGCTCGCGCCACTGCGCGACACGCTCGGGGTCGGCGGCGAGATACGGCACGCCGGCCGGAATCGATGCGAGATCCGTGCGGAATTCGAGCGGCAGGCTCAGCAGCGGGCAATGCAGGTCGAACGGCGGCAGCGGCTCGCCGCGCGCGACGAGCGTATCGACGCCGTCGAGCGTCGCGAACAGCGCCTTCAGTTCGACCGGCGCTTCGAGCACGACGCGTGCGCCGAGCGCTTTCACGAGGGGGACATAGCGGCAGAACTGCAGCGTGTCGCCGAGCCCCTGTTCCGGGTACAGCAGGATCGTCTTGCCGTCGAGCGGCATCCCGTGTGTCCAGCGCGGCTGCGCGAACGTGCGCCGGCTTGCATCGAGCTGCGTATCGCGCCAACGCCATTCATACTCGGCCCACCCCGCTTCGAAATCGCCGATCGACAGGCACAGGAACGCACGCATGCAGTGCGCGAGCACGTAATCGGGATCGATCTCGATCGCGTCCGCATAGGCCTGCCGCGCGGCGTCGTGCCGCCGCAGCGCACGCAGGGCGTTGGCTTTATGAAAATGCGCGAGCTTGTCGCGCGGCGTCGCGTCGATCACCCGCGCGAAATCGTCGAGCGCAGCCTCGTAGCGGTGCGTCTCGAGCTGCACGCGGCCGCGCGTGAACCACGCAGGCACGTAGCCCGCATCGAGCGCGAGCGCACGGTCGCACATGTCGCGCGCATCGTCGTGACGTTCGATGCGCATCAGCGCGCTCGCGTAGTTGCACAGCACACCGGTGCTGCGCGGCTCCGCGTCGAGCGCACGCGCATAGCTGTCGGCCGCGTCGCGATAGCGTTCCAGGTGGCTGGCCGCGTTGCCGCGGTTCGCCAGTGCCCGCGCATGGCGCGGATCGATCGCGAGCACGCGGTCGCAGCGCACGAGCGCTTCGTCGTGCCGGCCGAGCTGCTCGAGCGCGATCGAGCTGTTGAAGATCGCATCGATGAAAGTCGGGCTCGCCGCGATCGCCGCATTGAAATCCGCGAGCGCGCGCTCGGGGTCGTGCAGATCGAGATACGCGACACCGCGCAGGAACAGCACTTCGGCGCTGCCGGGCGTCTGCGCGAGCGCATGGCCATAGCTGTCGACCGCATCGCGGAAGCGGCCGAGTTCGCGCAACGCGAGGCCGCGCCCGCGCATCGCATCGAACGAACGCCCGGCCAGCGCGATCGATCGATCGCAATCGGCAAGCGCTTCGTCATGACGGCCGAGCGCGCGCAGCATGTCGCTGCGCTTCACATAGCCGTCGGCAAAACCGGGCGTCAGCTCGAGCAGCCGATCGTAGACCGCGCATGCGTCGTCGTACCGGGCGAGTTGCCCGAGCAGGCCCGCGCGCTGAAACAGCACGCGCTGATGAACGGGGTTGATCGCAAGTGCTTCGTCGAGACGCGCGAGCGCGTCGTGCTCCCGCCCGAGCCCGGTCAGCACCGCCGCGTAATTCGCGAGCGCGAGCGGCACCGGCCGGTGCTCGATCGAGCGCCGCATCAGCGGCTCGGCGTCGCCGAGCCGCCCTTGCTGAAAGCGCACCGCGCCGAGCAGGTGCAGCGCCTCCGGATGCTCGGGATCGAGCGTCAGCAATTCCGTATACGCGTGTTCCGCATGCAGCAGCGCGCCCTCGTGGTGCGCCTTGCGCGCGCGCAAGAGCAGCCGTTCGAGTTGCGCGGTATCGGGCGGACGGCGATCCGGCGCGACCGGCGCGCTCGCGAGTGTCGTCCCTTCCCCGTTCGGTGTCATCGTGTGGCCCCCACTTGTCGCTGTTGGTATCGCGTGTCGTGTCTAACGTGTCATCGGCTCGATCGCGGCACGCACCGCATCGATCGCGCCCGTCCAGTCACCCGGCGCCGCCTGCCGGAACAGCCGCGCGGACGGATACCACGGGCTGTCGCCGCGCGTGCGCATCCAGCGCCACTCCGCCGGATCGGGCAGCAGCACCCAGACCGCGTGGCCCAGCGCACCCGCCAGATGCGCGACGGCGGAATCGACTGCGATCACGAGATCCAGTGCGCCGATCAGCGCGGCCGTGTCCGAGAAGTCGCCGAGTTCGTCGTCGACGCGGCGCACCAGCGCGGCCGCGAGCAGCGCCGCGTCGCGTTCGCGCACGGGCTTTTGCAGGCTGATCCAGTCGACGTCGAGATCGAACAGCGGCGCGAGCCGCGAGAAATCGATCGACCGGTTGTGATCGTTCCGGTGCTCCGGATTGCCGGCCCAGGCAATCCCGATCCGTGGCCGCCGACGCGCGCCGAGCAGCGCGTCCCACTGGCGCGTGCGCTGCGGGTCGGCATGCAGATAGGCGCCCGGTTGCGGAATCGTCGCTTCTTCCGTGCGAAACGCATGCGGCAGGCTCAACAACGGCGTCTGGCAGTCGAACGCCGGCAACGGGTCGCCGCGCGCGATCACGTGGGCCGTGCCAGGCAGCGACGCCATCAGCGCGCGCAACTGCGGCTGCACCTCGAACACGACCCGCGCGCCACGTTCCGCCACCAGGGGCACATAGCGGCAGAACTGCAGCGTGTCGCCGAACCCCTGCTCCGCATGAATCAGCACGGTCCGGCCGTCGAGCGGCGTGTCGCCCTGCCACGCCGGCTGCGTGAACGGCCGGTAGTGCCGCGCAAGCTGCGCATCGCGCATCCGCCATTCGTACTCGGGCCAGCCGCGCACGAAATCGCCGTCGATCAGATACAGCGACGCGCGCGCGAAATGCGCTTCGGCGTAGTCGGGTTGCAGCGCGATCGCGCGGTCGTACGCGGCAAGCGCATCGTCCGTGCGCGCCGTTTCGAAATGGAGGTTGCCGCGGTTGAGCCAGTTCGTCGCGTGATCGGGGCGCAGCGCGATCGCGCGGTCGAGCGACGCCATCGCTTCGTCGTAGCGATGCAGGTCCTGCAGCACGCTGCTGCGGTTGGTCCACGCTTCGGCGAACCGCGCGTCGCGCGCAAGCGC
Source organism: Burkholderia contaminans (assembly GCF_029633825.1). NCBI lineage: Bacteria > Pseudomonadati > Pseudomonadota > Betaproteobacteria > Burkholderiales > Burkholderiaceae > Burkholderia > Burkholderia contaminans. Next base: position 577,918 of record NZ_CP090641.1, read on the forward strand.
GGCGTCGTAGCTGGCCAGCGCGTCGTCGTAACGCTTCAGGTAACGCAACGCGGTGCCGCGATTGCACAAGGTCTCCGCCGAGTGCGGATCGAGCGCCAGCGCACGCGCATAGGCAGCCAGCGCGTCGTCGTGGCGCTTGAGCTGCAGCAATGCGTTGCCGCGGCTCGCATGGGCGCGGACATGATCCGGATCGAAACCCAGCACGCGCTCGCAGCGGGCGAGCGCTTCGTCCGCGCGGCCGAGCCGCTCGAGCGCGACCGCGCTGTTGTACAGCACGTCGATCCGCCCGGGATCGGCCGCGATCGCTTCATTGAATGCGTCGAGTGCCTCGCCCGGCCGATCGAGATCGATCAGCGTGCGGCCGCGCTCGGCCATGATCGCGGCCATGCCGGGCCGGATCGCGCTGGCGCGCTCGAAGCACTGCAGCGCATCGGCCGGCCGCTGCATCTCGCGCAGTACGAGGCCGCGGTTGAACCACGATTCGAACGAACGCGGGTCGACCATCAGCGCGCGATCGTAGGTATCGAGCGCCTCGTCGAAGCGACGCAGCGCACGCAGCGCGCTGCCGCGATTGCACAGCGCATCGAGCACCAGCGGCGATACCGCGAGCGCGCGGTCGAACGACGCCAGCGCGTCGTCATGGCGGCGCAGCCCGAGCAGCGTGTTGCCGCGGCGCACGAGCGTCTGCACGTCGTCGGGCGTCGTTCGCAGCGCGGCCGCGAAATGCTCGAGCGCCTCGCCGATGCGGCCGCGCTCGCCGGCGATCGCGCCGAGATCCGACAGCACGCGCGTGCCGGGTGCGATCGCGATCGACTGGCGCAGCAACGCTTCGGCATCGTCCGCCGCACCGCGCTGGAACTGCAGGATGCCGTACAGGTGCAATGCCTGGGGATTGTCCGGCTCCTTCTCGAGCACCGCGAGATATTCGCGCGCGGCGTCGTCGAATCGCCCGGCGCTGTGCCAGTTTTGTGCGCGGCTCAGGATCGCCGCCGATTGCCGTTCTCCGCGCGCGTCGATTCCCGACACGCCCGCGTGTGCATCATGCCGGTGCTCGACCGTCACGTTCGCCCCCTTCCCGTTTGCCGATGCCGCCGCTGATCCGGTTCGATGGAACCGGTCGCGGCAGCCATGCTCGTCACGAGACTAACGGACGGCCAATAACAGACGTATGACGAAAGTTACGGACCATTTTGTCCGGGGGACGGAACACCCGCCGAGCCGGCGTCGCGCACGCCGCCGTCACTGGCCGATCGGAATCGTCCGCACGTATTCGACCGCCGGCGCGCCCATCGTCACCGAGAAGCGGACTCCGCGCGGCACCGGCACGCCGATCGACGTGAAGTTGCTGATGCCGTGCTGCGCGAGAAACTGCGCATAGGACTGTTCGATGTCGGCCTGGCTCGTCGTCCATCCGCCGGGCGGAATCCACACGGAAAGCTGCATCGAGCGCGCATCGTTGCTGACCACCACACGCGCGAACGCATCCATGTGATGCAGCGCGTCGTCCACCTCGGCCAGCGACGCGAGCGGCTGCGACGCGCTGCGCACGAGCTCGCGCCCCTTGAGCTGGTAGCGCACGACCTGCATCTGCGTCGGCCCGCCGCCGACGCCGAGATGGCGCACCATCACGAGCTCGCCCGGACGGATCCGCAGCGGCGGTCCGAACACTTCGTCGGGCGTGACGAGGTTCATCAGGTCGAACTGAAGTTGAGAGAAGTAGCGGCCCAGCAGACGCGTTTGCGCCAGATTCGACGCGATATCGTCGCGGCCGCGGATCGTCGCGTCGAGGCCGCGCCACGACAGCAGCGCGATCACGGCGAGCAGCGCGATCGCGACCAGCATCTCGATCAGCGTGAAGCCGCGGGCACGGGCACGCGCCGCCGCGCGCAGGTCAGTGGCGCGCTTCATTCTGGATCACCGTGACGACTTCGGCGAGCACGTTCCGGCTCGACGCGGACGGATACACGCTCACCGTCACGCGACGCACGAGCGGGCTCGGCAGCGCGGCCACCGACTGGCGGCACACGAACCGGTAGCGCCCCTGCGGGCAGGCAAACGTGTTGGTGCCGACGGACGGCCAGGTCGAGGCGATGCGGATCTCGCCGAGCGCGTTGTCGGCGCTCCATAACGCGAGCAGGCGCATGCGCGCCATGTCGGTATCCGACGCGAGCGCGCCGATCGCGCGCATCACGGCGCCCAGCGCCACAGCGACGATCGCCAGCGCGATCAGCACCTCGATCAGCGTGAATCCCCGTTCCGGCGCCCGCGCCGTGCGCGATCCACCGCGCGCATGGCGGTTGTAGTCGGTTCTGTCGTCGCACATGACCTGCATTCTTGTCGATGGGTCGGCGTCCGGCGTCCGGCATTCAAATCACGGCGCGAAGCCGCATCGCCGGCGCGACCGACGCCGTGCAACGACGTTAAGCGGGGCGTATGGCACACACGTGTCGAATGGTACGGACCATTTGGCGCGGCGAGCTCGGGCGGACGGGCGCGCAAGCGCGCCGCACGCACGGTCGCGCGAAGCGCGACAGGCGACGGAAAACTGAAAACGATCGGGAAGCTCCACCCGGCGGCGGGCGGCAAGCGATGAAGACGAACCTCGGGCGGCGGGATTGCCGCGACGGCGTCAGGCCGTCACGGCGGCGTCATACTCGGCGCGGGCAAGCTGGCCGGCGGCGTAGGCCTCGGATTCGCCGCGAAAGCCTTCCCGGCTGAACGCAACGACTTTCACGCCCACGCCGGTCGCCCGCTTCACCGTCAGCGCCCATTGCCATCCGCCGTCTTGTTCAAAGACGTGCAGCGAGGGTTCGAAGGAAGGGTCGAATACGGTCACGCGTTTTGCTCCTGCCCCCTTGCGCACCGCATCGGCAACGCTTGGGGCATGTCGAAAGGATCGCGCCGGGATGCGACGCGCTTCTGCCATTCGACAGTCTAGTCAAGGATTGTTGCGACGCACCATCAGAGGTTCCACTCATCTATCGGAACCGGTCGGTCGATCAAATTTTCCTGAAACCCATATGGCACGGGCCTCTGCGCCGTTTCAGCGCGCACGGCTCACCACTCGTGCGGCAACGTGCCGCACATGCGACCGCTTGCCCGTATCGATCGCGCATGAATCGCGAAAACGGGGCGCGAATCGCCCGGCGATCCGGGCACCTCGGCGACGCCGGTTGTTACCGGCCCATACCGACCGGCATCACGCGCCGAAACGTCAGGTTCACGCGCTCGCCCTGCACACCCGGCGCCTTCGGCACGCGATGCTGCCATTCGGCCTGCGTGCGGCCCCGCATCACGAGGAGGCTGCCATGCCCGAGGCGATACGCATGCGTGACACCGGTCTGGCGATGGCGAAGGTCGAACACGCGCATCGCGCCGAGGCTCACCGATGCGATCACCGGCGCATCGCCGAGTTCGGGTTCGTTGTCCGCATGCCAGCCGAGGCTGTCCTGCCCGTTGCGGTAGCGATTGAGCAACACGCTGTTGAAACGCGCGCCGGACGTCGCCTCGACCGCGCGCTTCAAGTCGAGCACGGCCGGCGTCCACGGCGCCGGCACGTTGCGGATCCCGGAATACACGTAGACGGCATCCGGCTCGCCCTGCCATGCGGTCAGCCGCGGCAACGGTATGCGCCCGCGCGGCGTGCGGATCGTGTCCTGCTGCCACGCGACTTCCCCGATCAACGCGGCCAGCACGCGATCGGCATCGGACGGCGCCAGCCAGTCCGGGTACCAGTCCACGTCGGGTGCGGGCGTGTCAGCGAAGAGATCGGGTGTCGACATGTCGGGAGCAACGGGCGATGAACGGAGCGAACGGAGGCATGCCTGCATACTAGCCAACGGCGTCGCACACTGCCATGCGCTGTCATTCGCGGATGGGAGGCAGCCGCGCGCACCCTGCCTCGACGCGGGCCCGATGTCCGGCTTCGACGGCGCGAAGGTCGACGCCGCATTCTTCGCCGGCACCGCGATCAAGAGCAACTTCCTCGTGAATCTCGGCCACGGCGATCCGGCCGGCCTGTTCCCGCGCAGCCCGCAGCTTCGATTTCGACGACATCGCCCGCATCGAGTGATGGCCGCGAGCCAGGGCCGGTGCCGCCAATGACGGGCCGGCGCCGGCCTTTCCCGAACGGGGGGAACGTGCGCTACCCGCCGCGCGTCAGCCGGATCAGCGTGATCTCGGACGGCACGCCGAAGCGGTTCGGCGGCCCCCAGTATCCGGTGCCGCGGCTCGTATAGAGCCACAGATTGCCGATGCGACTCAGCCCGCCGATCACGGGCTGCTGCAGCCGCACGAACGGTGGCCATGGCAGAAACTGGCCGCCGTGCGTGTGCCCCGACAACTGCACGGTAAAGCCGGCGCGGTTCGCCGCTTCCGCGCTGCGCGGCTGGTGCGCGAGCAGGATCTTCGTACCGACGTCGCGCGGCGCACCGGCCAGCGCCTGCTCGGGGTCGCTGCGATGGGCGGGATCGAACCCGCCCGCCGTGAAATCGGTGACACCCGCGAGCACCGCATGCGCACCGTCGTGTTCTATCAGCACGTGCTCGTTGAGCAGCACCGTGAGCCCGATGCGCCGGAACTCGTCGATCCACGCATGCGCGCCCGCGTAATACTCGTGGTTGCCCGTCACCAGGAAGCTGCCGTGCCGCGACTGCATGCGGCCGAGCGGCGCCGTGTGGTCGCGCAGGCGCTTGACCGAGCCGTCGACCACGTCGCCCGTCACGACGACGAGGTCGGCATCGAGCGCGTTGACCGCGCGCACGATCCGTTCGACGTACGGCCGCTTGATCGTCGGCCCGACGTGGATGTCGGACAGTTGCACGATCGTCAGCCCGTCGAGCCCGGCCGGCAGCTCCGCGACCGGGATCGACACGCGCTTGACCGCCGCCGTGCGGCGCGCACCGACGAACCCGATCACGGTGACGAACACCGCACCGGCCAGCACGCCGATCGCCGTGTCGGTCGCCGCGCCGGGCCACGCACCGCCGTGCCCGAGATGCCGCCATCCGGACACGCCGAGCAGCACGAATTCGCGGAGGAACGTCAGCAGGAGCAGCGACGAGAAGAAGCCCATCACGAGCGAGCCGGCCCAGCCGGCCAGCGTCGCGGCCCAGCCTTCGTCGAAACGGCGCGAGAACATGCCGACCGGGATCAGCACGACGAAGCTCGCCAGCACGAGCGCCGCGATCGTCCGCGCGACCGGCGACGTGAATGCATCGGGAATGATTCGAATCCCGACGTAAAGATGGAACAGCACGCCGATTGCAATGAACCGGACAAAGAAACTTCGCATGGAACACTCACCTTCGTTGCGATACCGATACCGCGTCCGCGTTGCGTGTTGCACGAGGCCGTGAGGCTCCGTGCCGCGCGTCGCACCGTACGTACGATGGTACACAGATCGCGGCTGTGACGACCGGTCGCCGGCCGGGCTTCGACGCCGCCCGGCGCGACGCTCTACCGCGGCTTCATCGACCTGTCCGACACGAGCGCCGTCGATGCTTTCCTGAAACGCCTCGTTCCCGACGTGAAGCGCACGCTGCGCTTGCACGTCCAGGTCAGCCACGTCGAGAACGGCGGCCGGATGATCGATGGGAACGTCCGCGTCTTGCCTGACGGCACCGTGCGTCGTCGCGCTCGCGGGCGAGCAAACGAGCAGACCGCTCAGGCCGAACGCCGGTGGTGGATCTGCGTCACCGATCGCGACACGCTGCCGCGCTTCACGCGCAATCCGGTCGGCCCACTCTTCAACATCGCCCCGCCGATCCGCCGGCCCCCGTATTCCTCAGCGTTCGCACGGCAATCGGCCGTTTCCGGCCCGATTCCGCGCTGTCGACAGGACAAATCGGCCGCCCTTCGTTCGTCTGACGATCCTTTACAGTCCGTTAGCAACCCTACTTGAGCTTGCGCTGGCAGAATCGCGACGGTCCGACCATCATTGCGGAATCGCGGTGCCGAACGTGCGGACACGCCCCCCCGACCGGCAATCCCCCCAAGGGGCATGGGGCGGGTGGCTGGCGGTCCGCATCGCGCTGATTTATTATCGGCTCCATATCCCGGAATCGTCGTCGCGGCCCGGCCGGTCGCGACGATCCGCATTGCGCCGCGCCCGGCATCCACCCCCAACGTCGAGCTCGTCACACCATGAGAACAACAACGCCGCGCGCGCCCTTGCGCGTCGCCGCCGTCCTGGTGCCAGCCCTGCCGCTCGCGGGCTGCGCATCGCGCGGCGCACCGTCGTACGTCCTGTTCGGCGCATATTTCCCGCTTTGGCTCGTCAGCGCGATCGTCGGCGTCGTCGGCGCGATCGTCGCGCACCGCGTATTCGTCGCGACCGGCTGGGCCGCGACGGTCCCTTACCAGTTGGCCGTCTGCACGGCGATCGGGCTCGTGGTCGCGGTGATCGTGTGGCTCACCGGCACGGGGCCGTTCGCATGAAGGCCGCCGGTATCGCCCGCCCCTCCATCAAAGGCCGCGTGATCGCACTGGCGATCGTCGCGCTCGGCATCGCGGCACTCGTGTACGCGTACTACCGCACGACGGCCTACCCGTCCACCGACGACGCGTCGATCGACGCGGACGTCGTGCACGTCGCGTCGCCGGTCGGCGGCCGCATCGTGCAGCTCGCGGTGCATGAAAACCAGCGCGTCGCGAAGGGCGACCTGCTGTACGTCATCGATCCCGTGCCGTACCGGCTGACGGTTGCGCAGGCGCAGGCCGACCTCGAACTCGCGCGCGCATCGCTCGACACGCGCCGCCGTTCGCTGATCGGCGAGCGCTCGAACGCGGCCGTGGCCGCCGAGCAGGTCAAGCGCGCGACGCAAAACGCCGACCTCGCGACCCGCGACGTGAACCGGCTCGCGCCGCTCGCCGCCCAGGGCTACGTCAGCGCGCAGCAGTTCGACCAGGCGAAGGTCCGCCAGCGCGACGCGGCCGTGTCGCTCACGCAGGCGCAGGAACAGCAGCGCGCGTCCTCACAGACGATCGGCGACGAAGCCGACGCGATCGCGACGCTGCATGCGCGCGAAGCCGCGCTGGCCCGCGCGCAGCACGCGCTCGAAGACACCGTCGTGCGCGCGCCGCACGACGGCCTCGTCACGGGCCTGAGCGTGCTCGCCGGCGAAACCCTTGCGCCGAACCAGTCGATCTTCACGCTGATCGACGCGAGCGAATGGTTCGCCGTCGGCAACTTCCGCGAGACGTCACTGAGCCGCATCGAGGTCGGCGACTGCGCGACCGTCTATTCGATGATCGACCGCAGCCGCCCGCTGACCGGCAAGGTCGTCGGCGTCGGTGCAGGCATCGCCGACAGCGCCCGCATCAACCTGCCGCGCACGCTCCCGATCGTGCAGAACTCGGTGAACTGGGTACACGTCGCGCAGCGCTTCCCGGTGCGCGTGAAGCTCGACGAACCCGACGGCAAGCTCGTGCGCGTCGGCGCCAGCGCGATCGTCGAGGTCCGGCATGGCACTGCCTGCCGCTGAGGTTCGCTCGCCGGGCCCGCGCGAAGTCCTGCGACTGCTCGCGCCGTTTCCGGGGCGCATGTCGATTGCCGTGCGGGTCGCACTGATCTGCGCGCTGACCGCGCTCGTGACGGCCGCCTACGGCACGCCCGAAGCCGCGCTGTCAGCGTACGTCGTGTTCTTCATGATCCGCGCCGACCGCGTGACGAGCGTCGTGCTCGCGGCCGCGCTGCTGGTGATCGTCACGATCGTGATCGGGCTCGTGCTCGGCATCGCGATCTTCAGCATCGACTATTCGATCCTGCGGGTCGCGTGCATGGCCGTGCTGTCGGTCGGCCTCCTCTATCTGACGTCGGCCAGCAAGCTGCGCCCGGTGGGCGCGATCCTCGCGATGATCGTCGGCTTCGGGCTCGACCAGCTCGGCCTCGCGCCGTTCGGCGAAGCTGCAACGCGCGCGCTGCTGTACATCTGGCTGACGATCGCGATCCCGGTCGGTGTCGCGATCGTCGTCAACCTGCTGATCGCGCCGTCGCCGCGCAAACTCGCGCACGCGCAACTCGCGAAGCGCTTGCGGCTCGCCGCGCAGCGGCTGCGCGGTGACGATGCGGCGCGCGACGCATTCAACGCCAGCCTGCACGAAGGCGACAAGCAGCTGCTCACGTGGCTCAAGCTGTCGAAACTCGAAGGCTCGTCGTCCGCCGCCGACTTCGCGGCGTTGCGGCAGGCCGTGGCTTCGAGCACCGCGCTGCTCGTCGGCGTCGCACTGGCCGATCGCGAACCAGGCGCACGGCTGCCCGACGCGTACACCACGCCGATCGCCGCGACACTCGACGAGATGGCAGACATCCTCGACCAGGGCGGCTACCCGGTCGACGTGACGCTCGCGCTCCCGCCGACCGACACGCTGCCGCCGCTCGCGCGCGTTGCTGCAACGGATCTCCAGGCGGCGATCACGCATTTCGCGGAACCAGCCGCAACGACCGATGTCGCTTCGACGGCTTCGACGGCTTCGACGGCTTCGACGGCTTCGACGGCTTCGACGGCTTCGACGGCTTCGACGGCTTCGACGGCTTCGACGGCTTCGTCGGCTTCGTCGGCTTCGTCGGTTTCGTCGGTTTCGTCGGCTTCGTCGGCTTCGTCGGCTTCGTCGGCTTCGTCGGCTTCGTCGGCTTCGTCGGCTTCGTCGGCTTCGTCGGCTTCGTCGGCTTCGTCGGCTTCGTCGGCTTCGTCGGCTTCGACGGCTTCGACGGCTTCGGCAACTACCCCCGACGCCCCCGCAGCCGCCCCGCGCGGCGGCTTCTTCCTGCCCGACGCGCGCACCAATCCCGACCACATCCGCTACGCGCTGAAGACGACCGCCGCGGCGATCTTCTGCTACCTGCTGTATTCGCAGCTCGACTGGTCGGGCATCCATACCTGCGTCGTCACCTGCTACATCGTGTCGCTCGGCTCGACGGCCGAGACGGTCGAGAAGCTCACGCTGCGGATCTTCGGCTGCATCGTCGGCGCGCTGCTCGGCACGGCGGCGCTGGTCTTCGTCGTGCCGTCGCTGTCGTCGGTCGGCCACCTGATGGCGCTGGTGTTCGCCGGCGGGTGGCTCGCCGCGTGGGTCGCGTTCGGCTCGCCGCGCATCGCGTATGCCGGCTTCCAGATCGCGTTCGCGTTTTTCCTGTGCGTGATCCAGGGCGCCGGCCCCGGCTTCGACCTGACGATCGCGCGCGATCGCACGATCGGCATCCTGCTCGGCAACGTCGTCGTGTATCTCGTGTTCACGCGCATCTGGCCCGTCAGCATCGGCAAGCAGATCGACGCGGGGCTCGCCGCGCTGATCGACCAGTGGCGGCGCCTCGTGCAGGTCGCGCAGCCGGCCGAGCGGCGCGCGCTCGCGGCTGACGCGTTTGCCCGCCACGGCGCGATCACGCAGGAGCTCGGGCTGGTGCACTACGAACCGTCGTGGGTCCGGCCGGCCGCTTCGTGGCTCGCCACGCGGCGGCGCGCGCTCGCGGAACTCGGCGCGCTCGAAGGCCGCTGTTCCTGCTCGCCGAACGCAAGCCCGGCGACGCGGCGATCGGCGCGCAGCTCGCCCGCGTGACCGAACCGCGCGACGACGACACCGCGCCCCATCGAGAACCCGCCGCGCCGCCGGCTACCCCGCCGCGCGCAGCCCCACCGACCCCGCACGCGACGCGCTGCTGAACCTGATCGACACGCGGCTCGCGCACATCGCCGATGCCGCCCGTCAAGCCACACCGAAGGAGCCTGCCCCCATGCGCGTACCTGAACCGCCGGCCGCCTCGATCGCCGCCGCCGCCCTCGCGACCGCCGTCGCGCTGGCCGGCTGCGCGACGTCGTCGATCGATCTGGCGCCGGAGGCGTCCGACCGCCCGTGGCAGCCGCAAACGTCCGCCGCAGGCGACATCGTGCCGGGGCCGCCGCGCGCGTCCGCGCAAGGTTCGCACGACTACACGCTGCCCGCGTCGCCGGCACTCGCGTCCGTCTCGCCGCCGGCCGCGCTCGATGCCGCGCACGCGTACACGCTGCCCGAGCTGATCGATCTCGCCGAATCGGCGAACCCGCTGACCCGTATCGCGTGGAACGACGCGCGTAACGCCGCGCTCGCGGTCGGCCTGGCCAAGACCGCCTACCTGCCGAAGCTGTCCGCGACGGCCATGGGCGGGTACCAGGCCAACCACGGGTCGACGTCGTCGTTCCTCGGCGACTCGTCGAGCAACTCCACCGTGCACGGCACCATCTCGGCGCTGTCGCTGCAATGGCTGCTGTTCGATTTCGGCGGCCGCGCGGCGCGCGTCGAAGCGGCCGAACAGGCGTCGATCGCGTCGAATGTCGCGTTCACGGCCGTACACCAGCAGGTGATCCACGACGTGACCGTCGCGTACTACCGCTACGAAGCCGCACGCTCGCGCGCACTCAGCGCCCGGCAGGGCCTCGCGAACGCGGACGCGATCCTCGCGGCCTCCCGCGCGCGGCTCAAGCACGGTGTCGGCACGGTCGTCGAACTCGCGCAGGCGACGCAGAACCGCGCGCAGGCCAACCTCGCGCTCGTGCAGGCGAACGGCACGGAGAGCGACGGCTACCTCGCCCTCGTCTCCGCGCTCGGCATCTCGCCGCTGTCGAAGCCGACCGTCGCCGCGCTGCCGAAGCGGCCGCTGCCGCCCTCGCTCGGCTCGTCGGTCGACGCGATCGTGTCGGATGCGATCGCGCGCCGCCCCGACCTGCAGGGCGCGTTCGCGCTCGAAAAGGCCAATCGCGCGAAGATCAAGGCCGCGGAAGCCGCGTTCATGCCGAAGATTTTCCTGTCCGCATCGACGTCGTACGCGAGCGGCGGCACGTCGATCTCCGCGCTGCCCGCGATCGGCGACCAGGCACCGACCGTCAACCTGAACGGCAGCCGCTACGGCGGCGGCGTGTTCCTCGGCGTGACGATTCCGCTGTACGACGGCGGCCTGCGCTCGGCCGTGCTGATGCAGGCGCGCAACGACGCGGAAAGCGCCTCCGCGCGCCTCACGCGGACCAAGGAGGAAGCGGTCCGCCAGATCGTCGCCGCGCAAAACGCGGTACAGACGAGCCTGGCGTCGCACGACGCCGCGAAGGCGCTCGTCGACGCCGCGCAGACGAGTTACGACGCGGCGCTGACCGCGTACCGGAACGGCGTCGGGTCGGTCACCGATGCGACGATCGCGCAAAGCCAGTTGCTCGCTGCCCGTAACGCGGAGGTCGACAGCTATGCGGGCGCGCTGTCGGCCGCCGCCGCGCTCGCGCTTGCGACCGGGACGATCGGCTCGGCGCAGTAGCGCAGCCGCCGCGAGGCGGTTGACGCATGCGCTCGCCGCCCACTAGAATGCCGCCCATTCTTCCTTCAGGAACCATCGTGGACAGTTGCAGCACTCCGTTGCGTGCGCCGCTTGCCGCCTGAACGCCTGTCCGACGCAGTTCTCCTGCCCGGCTCGCGTTCCGCGAGCCGCACGCCACCCGTTTCACACTGAATGACGCATTCGCGCGGTACAGTACCGCGCGATGACGGCTATCTTCGTGTCGCCTTCGGCCTTGCGCCGCAGCGACGCGAAACGGCACGCGCTCCTTGCACGGCAGGACACCCATGACTTTCGATTTCGCACTCCGTCTTTTCACCGCGTTCGCCTGCGGCGTCGCCATCGGCATCGAACGCCAGATGCGCCAGCGCACGGCCGGCCTGCGCACCATCACGCTCGTCGCGAGCGGCGCGTGCCTGTTCGTCACGCTCGGTGTCCTGACCGGCAACGGCGTCGCGGGCGTCACGCAGATCGCCGCCTACGTCGTGTCGGGCGTCGGCTTCCTAGGCGGCGGCGTGATCATGCGCGACAAGGGCTCGATCCAGGGCATCAACACCGCCGCGACGTTGTGGTGCTCGGCCGCCGTCGGCGTGCTGTCCGGTTCCGGTCATTACGTGCCGGCGCTCGCCGGCACCGGCGTCGTGCTGCTCACCAATACGCTGCTGCGCAGCGTCAGCCAGGCGATCAACGCGACGCCGGTATCGAACGCCGATCTCGTGCGCGAATACCAGATCACCGTGATCTGCCTGGCCTCCGACGAAGTGCACATCCGCACGCTGCTGTCGAACTCGATGTATGCGAAGCCGCTGTCGTTCCAGAGCCTCACGAGCGAGGACGTGCCCGACCAGCCGGACCGGCTGAAGGTCACCGCGACACTGAAGCTGCATCCGAAGGATCAGCAGAAGCTCGAGCAGATCGCGAGCCGGATGAGCATGGAGAAGAGCATTTCCAGCGTGAGCTGGACCGCGAAGGAAGCGGAGCCGATGATGGAGTGAGCGGCATGGCGGCAGCCGCATGTCGCGCTGCCGCCTTCACGCGCTGTCAGGGTGTCTCGATCAGCCCGGCCGAGATCGCCTTGACGACCGCCTGGACCTTGTTCGTCGCGCCCAGCTTCTCGAGGATGTTGTTGACGTGGAAGTTGACCGTCCGCTCCGAGATGCTGAGGATCTGGCCGATTTCGCACGCGGTCTTGCCCTCGGCCGTCCAGCACAGCACCTCGCGCTCGCGCGCGGTCAGCGTGACGCCGGCCGCCGGCGCCAGCTTCGGCACCATGAAGCGGCTCATCAGCGAATGCGACAGGTTCGCGAGCCAGTTGGTCTGCAACGTCAGCATGTTGATCTCGGCCGGCGTCAGCCGGTCTGCACGGCGGGCGATGCTCAGCAGGCCGAACGCGCCGCGGGGCGCCCAGCTCGACTGCGCGACGCCCACCGACAACCCGAAATCACGTGCGTCCTGCCACAGCGGGCACGGTTCGATCCGGTCGACGTCCGGCCAGACGATCATGTTGGTGCTGAGCGCGCCGTCGCGAACCGTCGAGTCGATCTCGATATAGTTCTGCGCCTGGTAGTGCGCCATCCAGCCGTCCGGATAGGTATCGAAGATCGCGACCGCGGGCTTCGATACGGGCAGCGGGACGCGAATGCCGTAACAGCAGTATTCGAATCCCAGCCGTTTGGAATAGGCGGCAATCCGCTGGAAGAGCTGCTGCTCGTCTTCCGCGGCGCTGAATTGTTGATAGGCATCCTGCCAGCGCAGTTCCATTCATTCTCCGACAACGTCACGCTGTCATACTTGTCAGGTTCCAGCACCCGTTCGAGGCTGATACATTCCGCGCATGACTTCACCTTTGCTGCACCCGGTCCCCGGCCCGTCCCCGGACGGCTACGTACGCCTGCCAGAAGGCGCACTGGCCGTGCTTGCGCTCGACCATGTCGCAAGCGGCCTCGACACATCGCTGCTCGAGGAATTGCGCGACAGCGCCATCGACGCACGCCTCGCCGGCTACACCGAATGGCATCGCCCGGCCAGTGCCGGCGTCCCTTACGTGACGATCGGCTGGGACTGGTACCTCGAACGCGCGACGGGCACGTTCGTGATCGCGGGCGGCGACGTCCGCAGCAACGTGATGGTCACCGACGCCACGGGTGCCGACATCGGCATGTTCCGCACCGCCGCCGCGCTCGCCGCACGGCTCGCGTACATCGACTGGGCCGCCGCGGTCGCGTCGGCCCTGCTCGGGCACAACGACGCCTATCATGCCGGTCCGACGCTCCAGTGACAACTGGCAGCGCCTCTATTCCTCTGACAATTTCATGATGCTGGCGCTCTTTATAAGCAAAAGCGCCACGGTTTTCAATCCCGTTGATCAAGAAACCGTTACCACGTCCTAAACGGCGTCTTTCCGGCGTCACCCTGTAAGAGTTACCAGTTACAGCCCCCTCGTGCTGCGCGATGTAATGCACGCATACAAAAGCACAGATCCGAGGACACCATGCGGACCTTCGTTCACGAGGAAGGGCGGTTGCCACACGAACTTGCGGCGGATCTCGGGCGCTATCGGCGCCGTGTGTTCGTCGAGCAGCTGGGCTGGGCACTCCCGTCGGCAAACGAAAGCTTCGAGCGCGACCAGTTCGATCGCGACGATACCGTGTACGTGTTCGCGCGGAACGCCGGCGGCGACATGTGCGGATGTGCGCGCCTGCTGCCGACGACGCGGCCGTATCTGCTGAAGTCGCTGTTCGCCGACCTGATCGCCGAAGACATGCCGCTGCCGCAATCGGCCGCCGTCTGGGAGTTGTCCCGGTTTGCGGCAACCGACGACGAAGGCGGCCCGGGCAATGCCGAATGGGCCGTGCGCCCGATGCTCGCAGCCGTCGTCGAATGCGCGGCGCAGCTTGGCGCGCGGCAGTTGATCGGCGTGACGTTCGCGAGCATGGAGCGGCTGTTCCGCCGGATCGGCATACACGCGCACCGCGCAGGCCCGCCGAAGCAGGTAGACGGACGTCTGGTGGTCGCGTGCTGGATCGACATCGATCCGCAAACGTTTGCAGCACTGGGAATCGAGCCGGGGCAAGCCGCCCAGCAAGCCATCGCCGCCTGAACCGGAACGCGCGTTTCTGTCCGGGCGGCATCGTAACGAAGGAGAATCAACGTGGACCAGTCTCAGGTCTTTCGCGCGATGATGCCCGGGTTGACGAGCGCCAACGGCGCCCGCATCGAGGTCGTCTACCCGTCGTTTCCCCGGCCGCTGCCGCTCGTGCGGCTCGACCGTCGCGGGCTCGTGTTCCGCGCGGCCGGCGCCGCGCCGCTCGTGTGCGGGCTGCCGCGCGCGGCGACGCTGCTGGTCGCGGACGAGCCGCTCTGCTCGCTGCGCCTCGTGATCCGCGACATCGCGCCGGCCGGCGAAGGCCGGCATGACCTGACGATGCAGCCTTCCGGCGCCGCCGGCGACGAATTGCTGTGGCATGCGTTGCGCGATCGCGAGCCCTACCGCCAGATTCAGCAGCCGCTCGCGCCCGTCGACGCGTCCATCGCCACCGACGGCGAACCGCGCGCGTCGGCCGGCGAAACCGGGCCGCGCCCGTCGCGCAGCGCGGCCTTCCGGTTGCCGTGCCACAGCGACGCGCTGTTCTTCGCCGACTGGCTCGAATATCACTTCGATGAATTGCGTGCACTGTCGCAACAGCATGGGCCGCGGCTGCAGCTCAACCAGCTCGAGCGGCAGGTGGCCGACGACGAGGTCGGCGTGCGCTTCGTCTACGACATCGATGGCCACGCTACGCGGCATGCGCTGACCGACTGCGCGCGCGAAGCCTGTGCATGGATCGAAACGGAGATGCGCGACAAGTACGCGTTACCGGTCGCGCAGGAGCGGTTCAGCGCATTTGCGGCGCACGCCCGGGCAGGCGGCATGTGAGTGCGGCGCAACAAAAAGTTGTATCGATACAACTAGGGCTTGCCATGCCTCGGGTTTTCCCTTAAATTTACGTCTGTCTCCTCCATGTCTCCAAACATGGATTCAGCCCGCTCAATGAAGCGGGCTTTTTCTTGCCCGCTCGAATTGCGGGGACACATCCCCCTCCGCCCCGCCTAACCTGCCGGGCGCGCGCCACGCAGCCACGGCCAGTAGTGGTGCACCGCAATAACCAGCACGATCAACGCGAACACGACCAGCAGCAGGGTCAACCAACCCTTTTTGGTCGTTGGCAGGTCCGCCAGCGCACCCACGTCGCCCGTCAGGGCCGCTAACGCGACCATGCCGAGTCCGACCAGAACCATCGTCCCCTTGGCCACCCATCCAAAGGTAACCTCGAGCACGCCTGCCCACCGCGACTGCCGATAAGGGCCGGTAACCGGCCGACGGAGATCGAGCTTACCCATTTGCGCGCCCTCGCCCGGCATCGGCACGTCGGCCCATCGATCGACAGACCGAGGCGAAAACAGGACGCCGAAGGTTGTCCTGACAGGCACCGGCTGCAATGGGGTGCACGCGTTTGATCGAGGGCGTCATGTTTTTCCTTTCACGAGACGAGGTTCGACGGTTCGATTCGTTTGGCCGGAAGGTGCCCATATCGTTCGATACGATGGGCCCGCGCCGACACGCGCTCCGTTCGTCACACGCAATCCGGATCGGCCGGCTTATCATTGACCAGCCCGCCACTCGCCTCCGAGGCCATCTTGCACGCCCATCTGCGCATTGCCCGCCCGGTCAGCAACCTCGCCCGTACCGAGCGCATGTATCGCGACGCCCTCGAGTTGTCCGTCCTCGCGCGCTTTGAAGATCACGACGGATTTTCCGGCGTGATGCTCGGGCGCGACGGCCTCGACTATCACTTCGAATTCACGCACTGCCCCGACCACCCGATCGCCCCGTCACCGACGCCCGAAGACCTGATCGTGTTCTACCTGCCCGATCGGCCAGAATGGGAAGCCGCCTGCGCGCGCGCCACGGAACATGGCTTCATGCCGGTGACGTCGTTCAATCCGTTCTGGGAAATATCCGGCCAGACTTTCGAGGACGCCGACGGCTACCGGATCGTGCTGCAGAACGGCACGTGGCGCTGACAGGCGATCACGCGTGAGCCGTTACGCGCCGGCCAGACCGGCGGCGCGAGCGGCATACACGACGTGCCGACGCAGCGGGTGTCCTTCAGGCAACGCAGGATGGTCGAAATCGCGCGCGGGCTGACGCTGCATGCCGAGCCGCTGCATCACGTGCCGTGATCGCAGGTTGGTGTCTGCCGTCCACGCAAAGATCTCGCCAAGCCCGATCCGGTCGAACCCGTCGGCCAGTGCGGCGGCAGCGGCTTCGACAGCGTAGCCGTGCCCCCAGGCGTGACGCGCCTGCCGCCATATGATCTCGACGCACGGCGCCATCGGATGCGTTGCACGCGCTTCGTGCGACAGGCCGCACACACCGATCAGCATCGCGTCGGCGCGGCGCTCGACGGCCCACGGGCCGAAACCGTGTGCGTGGAAATGCGCGTCGAAGCGCGCGATGGCGTCGCTCGCCTCGTCAACTGACATCGGGCCGCGCGCGAGCCATGCTGTCACGTCCGGATCCTCATGCATCGCCGACAACGCGCCCACATCCGCCGGTCGCCAGCGACGCAGCGTCAGGCGCTCGGTTTCGATCTTCGACGGAATGGACATAGGGGAGACGGATCGTTCGGGCCGCGTGACGCGAGTGCCGCCACAAACCTGAAAGCGGAACGGATGGAGGAGAGATGGAAATCGTCGCCTTTGCCGGCGACGATCCAGTGAACGAATGACGAGATACGGGCGCTGGTGCGCCCGCGGCGATTACTCGTTTTCTTCGAAGTAATGCCCGAACTTCGTCTGCTTCGTGCGGATATAACGCTCGTTTTCCTCGCGCACGGGCACGGCAAGCGCCACGCGTTCGCAGACGGGTATACCGTGCTTCGCGAGCGTATCGAACTTCGCCGGGTTGTTGCTCATCAGCCGCACCGACGTCACGCCGAGGATCCGCAGGATGGCGGCGGCCGAATCGTATTCGCGGGCGTCGTCGGGCAGGCCGAGGTCGAGGTTCGCCTCGACGGTGTCGCGCCCCTGCTCCTGCAGCGCGTAAGCGCGGATCTTGTTGCTCAGGCCGATCCCGCGCCCTTCATGGCCGCGCAGGTACAGCAGCACGCCGCGGTCTTCCGCCGCGATGTAGCGCAATGCGAGATCGAGCTGCTCGCCGCAGTCGCAGCGGTACGAGCCGAATACATCGCCGGTCAGGCATTCGGAATGAAGGCGCGTCAGCACGGACTGCTCGCCGGCGACGTCGCCCATCACGAGCGCGAGATGTTCGGCATCGCTGCCCGATACGCGAAACGCGTATGACTTGAACGTACCGTAGCGCGTAGGCAGCGACGCGGTGGCGACGAGGGTCACGCACTCGTCGGCCTGGTCATTGCCCTGCGTGGGCGATTGGGGACGCGAAGACATCATGAATTCAATCGAAACGTTCAGGAATGTAGGAGTTGTGTGGATAGTGCGTGACCGGAGTTTACCGCTAATCTGGAAACGTCACGCGACTGCCACTGGCTGCCCGGCTATACTGGGCTTATCGGGTGTCGCGCACCAACGCCCTGCCTTCCCTGTATCGACCTGCACACGGAGAAAGCGAATGAGCACGACTGTCGCGCAGATTCTCAAGGCCAAGCCGGATTCGGGCCGCACGATCTACACCGTCACGAAGACCGATCTCGTCTACGACGCCATCAAGCTGATGGCGGAAAAGGGGATCGGCGCGTTGCTGGTGGTGGACGGCGACGACATCGCGGGCATCGTCACCGAGCGCGATTATGCGCGCAAGGTCGTCCTGCAGGACCGCTCATCGAAAGCCACCCGCGTCGAGGAAATCATGACGGCGAAGGTGCGCTACGTCGAACCCTCGCAATCCACCGACGAGTGCATGGCGCTGATGACCGAACACCGCATGCGCCACCTGCCCGTCCTCGACGGCGGCAAGCTGGTCGGGCTCATCTCGATCGGCGACCTCGTGAAGAGCGTGATTGCCGATCAGCAGTTCACGATCAGCCAGCTCGAACACTACATTCACGGCACACCGGTCGCTTCCACCTGATCCGCCCCAGCGAAAAAGGCCCAAACGCGTCAGCGTCTGGGCGGAAAGCCGCCGGCATGCGGCGACGGAGGTTCTGCTCCTGCGGGCGAACGACGCGGGCACATGCCGCGCGTCTCGTCGATTGAATCCTGCGCTCGGGCAGACCGGGGACGTTCGATTAGTTGCCGAAGTAGACCGAGTTCACGGGGTTCGGCGCGTCATGCGTGATGCGGCGGCCTGCCTGGCCGGCACCCGTCGCCACTGCACCGTAGCCGCTCGTGTCGGCCTGCGCGAGCGTCGGCTGGTTCGGCTGGATCCGTTGTTCGGCTGCCTGGATGTCGTTCGGGTACTGCGAATCGCTCGCGAGCGGCTTGTAGCCGTTCTGTTCGAGTTGTACGAGTTCGGCCTTGACCTGGTCGCGCGTCAGCCCCTGTTCGGACTGTGCAAACGATGCGATCGGTGCGGCAAGGACGGATGCGGCGATAGCTGCGTAGATGATCGACTTCATGATTTACCTCCGGTGTATGTTCTCTTTTGGCGTCGCCTCGGCAGGACTGTCTGAAGCGATGGAATCCAGTTTAGTTCTCGTCCATCCAAGGGGAAACCCTTAGTTTGAACATACAGCGTTGCGATTTTGACAAAAATCGCCGGCACATCCGGCGTGACATCGTCGCAACTTGCTTCATCTGCACAACAATCGCTGACGAAATGCCGACAGCCAAATGACATATCCTGAAGGTTGTGTTGTAGAATCGTAAGGTTATATTCGTCAGTCGATATCCCATCCACCATGTACGCGCTCACGCCCTTTTCGGTTTCGCCGTCCGGCCCGTCCGGCGTGCGCGCGCGCGCCGGCCATCCGGCGCATCCCCTCGCTCGACGCACGGCCCAGGTGCCGCTCGCCCCTGCCCGGCGCCTGATCTGACGGCTCGGTCTCCTCCCGGAGCCAGGTCAGACAGGCTCCGGGCGATCCCCATAGGCACGCCACGCCTGCCCTTGCCGATCATTTGGAGAACTCCCATGAAACAACGCCTTTACCAGTTGACCGAACTCGACGTTGCTCGCCTCGAAAAGCACGCCGAACACAACCCGCGCTTCCAGACCATGCTCGACACGCTGCTGGAGCGTGCCGACATCGTCCAGCCCGATGCCATCAAGGCCAATGTCGTCACGATGAACTCGCAGATCACGCTGCTCGACGAGGCGACCCAGGAACAGGCCACCTGGACGATTGTTTATCCGGATGCCGCCAATCTCGAACTCGGCCGCCTGAACGTCTTCTCGCCCGTCGGCATGGCCCTGCTGGGCACCCAGCGTGGCCAGATGGTCAAGGTGATGCAGCCGAGCGGTGCCGAAAAGCTGATGAAGGTCTCCGCAATCGTGTTCCAGCCGGAAGCCAACGGCGAATACACGCGCTGACACCATCGGCAGCCGGCTGCCGAGTTCGACACCGGCGCAGAATGCAAAAAAGCGAGGCCAATGCCTCGCTTTTTTGCATTCCGGCGATCCGAATCGTCGCCATCACATCCCGCAGACGAAAAAAAGGCGCCCGAAGGCGCCTTTTTCGATGCTGCGATGCGGGTTACCCCGCCGTCACGCTTAGAAGCGGTGACGCAGACCAACCGTTGCTGCGGTTTGGTTGATCGACGAGCTCGGCAGGTTGTCGCTGAAGTTGTTGCCGTTGTAGATCGACGCGCCGATGCCGTTCTTCGCTGCACGCTGGTACACAGCTTGTGCGTAGACGTCCGTGCGCTTCGACAGTGCGTAGTCAGCTTGCAGGCCGAACTGGTTCCAGTGCGTGCTGCCGTTGTTGATCTTCGCGTTCGTGTACGTGTAAGCAGCACCCAGGCCGAGAGCCGGCGTCAGGTTGTACTTGGCGTTGACTTCGTAGTTGTCGGTGCGCAGCGTGCCCAGACCGACAGCATTGTTGTCGAGACGCGCTTGCGTCCATGCAGCGCCGACTTGTGCCGGGCCGAATGCGTAACCAGCAGCAGCGCCGTACGTGCGGACGCGGCCTTGGCTAGCGATGCCACCGATTGCCGACGACGTTGCGCCGTTTGCGTTCGTGCCGTCACCCAGGTTCGCTTGCGAGTATGCACCAGCCAGCTTCAGGCCTTGGAACTGGTATGCAACGCCTGCGCTGTATGCACGGTTGTTGCCGAAGTTCGTGTTGTTCGAGAACGAGTACGTGCCGCCGAATTGCAGGCCAGCGTAGTTCGCGCTCGTGAACTTGATCGTGTTGTTCTGAGCGACATCACCGTTCGTGCTCAGACGGTCGAGGTTCAGCGGGTGCGCGAAGTACGTGCCGCCCCACGAGCCCGTTGCCGTCAGCGGCGCCAGGTAGTCTTGCGTTGCGTCATACTGCTTACCCAGCGTGACCGTGCCGTACTGGCTCGACAGGCCGACGAAAGCTTGACGGTTGAACATGCCGCCGTTGCCGTTCGCGAACTTGCCGTTACCGATGTTGAAGCCGCTTTCCAACGTGAAGATTGCCTTCAGGCCGCCACCCAGGTCTTCCGAGCCACGCAGGCCGAAACGGCTCTGGTCAATGCCCGAACCCATCGCCCAACGCGACTTGCCAGCTTGGCCGAGTGCCGGCTGGACGTTGCTCGTGTAGGTGATGCCTGCGTCCAGCACGCCGTACAGCGTGACGCTGCTTTGCGCGTGAGCGACGGTAGCAAACGATGCTGCAGCTGCTGCAACGATCAGAGTCTTGTTCATTCGTGGAGCTCCCTTCTAAAAAGAGGCAGGTCTCGCGACCTTGTTCATAAACGGTCTGCAACCGCCCGGGAGCGCCATCGATTCTGCTGGCGGCGCCCGGATAGTTGCCCGTTTGGGAACCGTGAGTTTAGGGGTGTACCCTAGGGGAGCGATCCGCAAATAAAGAAATAAGCTTTTCCAGAACTAGAAATAATGAAAGTAGGGCCGAGTTATAAGTATTTGTTTTGATGTTTGTTTTTGACTTCTTGACGGGGGCTTTTTGGAGCCTTTCATCGCACCATTCTTTCATGTCATCGTCTTGACGGTTGCATAGAAACAACAAACGGATTCGGCGAGACACCCCGGAATCGGCAAATTTTACCCAATCCGATCTCGAATTTCAGGCTCGGACACCTAAAACGCATCCGTCGGCCAGTAAACAGCGCACGACATGCGTTCACCGGGGCACATCCATCCGTGGGCCATCCATACGGAAGGGCCGGCTTCGATCTGCCGGGGTTCGCCCACCTGCCGTGACACGCGGTAACAGCCTTAACCGCTCGCGTAACCCGGCCGGCCGACTGGCAGGCTAATGTAAGGCAGCCTCGAATACAGAACAGGACCGCCATGAATCGACGCTCGTTGTTACGCGCCATCGGATTGACCGCCGCCTTCATGGGCACCGGTGGCTGGCTCCGCGCCGCCTCGGCCCAGCCCGCTCCGCCCGTATACCGGCCGTCCGGCCCGAATCGCGTGCCCGGCGGGCCGCCCTATCCCGACCGCCCGGGCTTCGCACCGCCGGCCGCCCGGCACGATCGCCGCCCGCCGCCGCCACGGCCGCACGGCTATATATGGACGGACGGCTACTGGCGCTGGCAGCGTGGCCGCTATATATGGGTGCCGGGGCGCTGGGTCGCACGGCGCCCCGGGCGCCGATGGATACCCGGCTACTGGCGCCGCCAGGGACAGGTGTGGATCTACGTCGACGGCACCTGGCGATAGGCAGCCATCCGGCGCCCGCCCGGTGGCAGGCACGGGCCGGGCGGCGCGGGCAAATCCGTGCCGTTCAGCCCCGACAATCATGACGCCCGGCTGGCGCCCCGCGAATCCAGCCCCACCCCGCCCCAAAGCCGGTGCGCAAACCGGCGGCGACGCTTCCGGTCACGCAACCTCGGCCATCGACATGGCTCGCTGATCTACGGCGCACCATCCCGCCTCGAGCGGACCCTGCCGCACCCTTCGTCCGCCAGGCGGAGAAAGTCCGCTGTCGCGGTCGCCCCGTACCTGCCCTTGCAAGCGGGGCGCCGCCAGCGCATTGCCGCATCCGGGCCGAATGAAACACACCGGAGCATCAGCGCCCTCGCTCAACCCGACGAGACCATTCGGATAACGAAATCATGCAATGGCGATGCGCCGACAATCAAGCCACGCGTCGTCGCATCACAACCGATCCGCGGCACAACACGCAGCGACAAGACGGCGCACGCGCCCGCTCAGCGCCCGCCGCCCTCCAGCTCCCGTGCACGCCGTCGCGCAACGCAGATCGCGCGATGATGTTCGTCGGCCCACCGGATCATTGCCTGCATCGGCGTCAGGAACGAACGCCCGAGATCGGTCAGCGCATATTCGACACGCGGCGGCACTTCTGCGTACAACGTGCGACTGACGAAGCCGTCCTGCTCGAGCCGCTTGAGCGTGCGCGACAGCATCTGGTTCGACACATCGCCGATCGTACGGCCGAGTTCGTTGAAACGCATCGTCCCGCCGGACAGCGCTTCGAGTACGAGCAGGCTCCACTGGTCGCCGATGCGATCGAGCACATCGCGGATCGGGCACGGCTGATCGAGTTCGACGGGTTCATCGGCGGGCGGAAACGACATAACTGGATTCTCTTTCAAGGGCAATGCATGGTCAGCGCGGTGTGACCTGTTCACACCGCGCTGACTTCTTGTGACGGGTTCGCGGCAACTGTACCATTCGAGCGACCGACGGCCGCGCGGATTCGCCAGTTCAACGAAGCATGACGACGGCGCGCGGGCCTCGCCCAACCAGCATCGTGACGGTTCGCACCGGGCCGTGAATCCTTCGCGCCGACAAGGCTCGTGTATCCGCAACCATGCGCCGTCGCACGCCGATCGCCGCGGCAGGCTCGACCCGCCGTCGCGCATCGCGCACCGACCCACGCTTCGTCAGACGAGGAACCCGCAACATGTCATCGCTCCGCTCCTCCGTTCGCGCCGTTGCCGCGCTCGTCCTGCTGGCCGCGTCGACGGCCGCGCTGGCCGCCGGCCCGGCCACGCGCGACCTGGCCGCCGAGGAAGCCAACCGCCAGCTCGTGCTGACGTTCTACGACCGCTTCTTCAACAGGCACGAAGCCGTCGAAGCCGCCGCCGTCGTCGCGGACGACTACAAGCAGCACAACCCGCACGTGCCGGACGGCAAGAAGCCGTTCGTGTCGTACTTCGTCGGCGCGTTCCAGAAGAACCCGGCTTCGCGCGCCCGCATCGTGCGCAGCGCAACCGACGGCGACCTCGTCTACCTGCACGTGCATGCAACGGAGCGCCCGGGCGACCGCGGCGAAGCGGTCGTCGACATCTTCCGCGTAAAGGACGGCAAGATCGTCGAACACTGGGACGTGATCCAGCCGGTACCGGAAAAGTCCGCGAACGCGAACACGATGTTCTGACGCGCGCGGCCGGCGCTTGGTGCGCCACGATGCACACCATCCGTCGACGGACGACCGACCGTCTGGCAAGCGCGGATGCCCCGCGCCGGCGAAGTCCCCTACAATCGAGCTTCGCCGCCGCGCCGGCCTCCGTCCCGCATGACCGCACCGCCAGCCGCCGCGCCGCCGGCGTGCCGTCGCAAGCGAAGCACGGCCGGCACGGACGGCCGTTCGCGAAGACGGTGTCAACGATGAGCCCCGCCCATATTTCCCTCAGCAATGCCGGCGACCTGGTCGCCAGCCTCGGCAGTCCGCAGTTTCCCGCCCGGCTCTGGGCGTGGCTGCGCGAAACCGTCGATCCGCAGTCCCATTACAGCGTCGCGACACGCTACCGTCGCGATGCGCCGTCGCAGTCGATCGACAGCGTCGACGTGCTGTTCTTCGCGGGCGGCGACGATCCCGACGGCACGCGCCACGCGCTCGACCTGTACACCCAGGGCGACTGGCGCACCGACACGCTGCTCCCGCATATCGAGCGCGCCACCGATTCGCAGCTCGTGTTCTCGTGCAACGAGGACATCGATACGGCAACCGAATACGGCCGCCATTTCGCGCTCGGCGATCTCGGCGAAGACTGCACGCTGCTCGGCAGCGAGCGCGACTATGTCTATGCGTTCTCGCTGTTCCGCCGGCGCGGCCAGCCGTCCTATACGCTGGCCGAGCTGGCGCTGCTGCGGCAGCTCGGCGATTTCGTGCTGCCGCTCCTGATCCAGCATGCACGGCTCGCCCGCCTGACGCCGCGCTCGGACGACGGCGCGCTGCTGCAGCGCTTCGAGCAGCGCCTGTCGGCTAGCGGCGCGGCGCTGTCGCAGCGCGAGCGGCTCGTGTGCCGCGCGGTGCTGCAAGGCCGGCCCGTCCCGCAGATCGCAGAGACGCTCGCGCTCAAGCCGAGCAGCGTGCGCACCTATCTCGGGCGCGCGCTCGCGAAGCTCGGCGTGGCGAACCGGGCCGGGCTGTTCGCGTGGTGCGTGACCGAAGAGGAACCGCCGGAGGACCGCGGTCAATAGATGCCCCCTCCGCATCGCGTCAATCCGTCTCGCCCCCGCCGCCTTTGTCGCGCGTTGTCCTCAAAACGATGACAGACAGCCGGCCGCCCCGCTCCTAGTATCTGACTCACCCGACGACCGGAACGCGTCGGATATCACGGAGACACGGCATGCCGAATACCGGATGGACGCCGGCCCGCACGGCCGCGCGCGCGTCACCCATCGATCCTCCGATTCTGACCCGGTGGCGCGATCGGCGTGACGCTCGCGCCGGGGCCGGCCTTCACCACGACGCCTCGCCGCGCCTGCCGCGCACCACCGGCACCTAGCCGCCCCGCACCTCATTCAAACCCGACCGGGTTCACGCGACCGGACGTGCCGCACGGCCCGTCCGCCGCACACGTGCGCCCGTCGAACCTTCCCTCATCCGGAGGAGACACATGCAACACGCCGATGCCGTCTATCTGAACGGCCTGCTTTACACGGGCGATGCGCAACGCCGCTTCGCGCAGGCGCTCGCCACCAAAGAAGGCAAGATCGTTGCTGTCGGCCGCGACGACGACATCCGCGCGCTGGCCGGCCCCGCGACGCGCATCGTCGACCTGGCCGGCAGGCTGATGCTGCCGGGCCTCATCGACGGCCACGTGCATCCGCTCGAAGGCCACCAGATC
The DNA here is from genome assembly GCF_029633825.1 of Burkholderia contaminans. Taxonomy (NCBI): domain Bacteria; kingdom Pseudomonadati; phylum Pseudomonadota; class Betaproteobacteria; order Burkholderiales; family Burkholderiaceae; genus Burkholderia; species Burkholderia contaminans. The sequence goes on from NZ_CP090641.1 coordinate 603,362, forward strand.
CTCGGCGACTTCGACCTGTCCGGCATCAACGATCCCGACGCGATCCTGCAGCGCATTCGCGCATGCGCCGATGCGACGCCGAACGAACCGTGGGTCTATCTCGGCGGCGCCAACCTGGCCGCATTCGGCGCGTATCCGACCCGCGAGCTGCTCGACCGGATCGTGCCCGACAGGCCGCTGCTCGTGGTCGGCTTCGACGTGCACAGCGGCTGCCTCAACACGAAAGGGCTCGAAGCGGCCGGCATCCACGCCGATACGCCCGACCCGGCCGGTGGCGTGTACGAGCGCGACGCATCCGGCGCGCCGAATGGTGTCGTGCATGAAGCGGCGTTCTACCGCGTGTGCCCGATCATTCCGCAACTGAGCCCGGCCGGCTACCCGAAGTCGCTCGCGAAAGCGCACGCGATGGCGCACGGTTACGGCCTCACCGGCTGGTTCGACGCGCGCGTCGAGGAGGCCGAGCTCAACGCGTATGCCGACGCGCAGCGCGCGGGCACGCTGAAGGTATACATGAGCGCGGGCCTCTATGCGAACCCGCGCCGCGATCCGCGCGAACAGATCGAGCGCTTCGCCAGATGGCGTCGCGAGTACGAATGCGACAACCTGCGCCTGCATACGGTGAAGATCTTCGTCGACGGGGTGCCCGAATCGAAGACCGCCGCGCTGCTCGAGCCATACGCCGGCACCGACGATTGCGGCCTCGCGCTGTGGAGCCAGGACGCACTGAACGAGATCTGCCTGCTTGCCGATACGGCCGGCTTCGACCTGCACTTCCACACGCTCGCCGACCGTGCGGTACGCATGACGCTCGACGCGCTCGAATATGTCCAGATCCGCAACGGCATGCGCGACCGCCGCGCGCAGCTCGCGCACCTGCAGCTCGTCGATCCGGCCGACATGAGCCGCTTCAACCGGCTCGGCGCGATCGCCAGCGTGCAGACGCTGTGGACGGCCGCGCGCGAGGAGCAGCAGCAGCTCTACCGCGACCTGCTCGGCGCGGAACGCACCGCGCGCAACTATCCGTTCCGCAGCCTGCGCAACGCGGGCGCGATGCTCGCGGCCGGCTCCGACTGGTCGGTCAGCACGATGGACCCGATGCAGATCATCCAGACGGGCGTCACGCACCTGCTGATCGACCAGCCCGACAGCCCGCCGTGGAATCCGCACGAACGCCTCGACCTGCTCACGATGCTCGAGGCCTATACGGTGAACACCGCGTATGCGCTGCGCTTCGACGACTGCACGGGTTCGCTCGAAGCGGGCAAGGACGCGAGCTTCGCGATCCTCGACCGCAATCCGTTCGCGCACCCCGTCGAGACGTTCGCGCAAACCCGTGTGATCGAGACGTGCTTCCGCGGCGAAGTCGTATACGCCGCGCCGGGCCGGGCCGACTGAAGCACGCATCCATGCGGCCGTCAGGCGACGGCCAGCGCCAGCACCTGCTCGGTCGTCAGCACGTCGCCGAACGTGTCCGACAGCGCGGCCAGCGTCGCGCGATGGAGGTCGCGGTGCGATACCGTGCCGCCGTCCGCGATGTCGAGGTCGCGCGTCGCGCATGCGTCGTCGACGACGATCACCGCGTAGCCGAGCGGCACCGCGTCGCGTGCCGCGCCGGCGACGCATGCATGCGTCATCAGGCCCGTGACGATCAGCGTGTCGACACCGGCCGCCTTCAGGCGCGCGTCGATGTCCGTCGTCGGGAACACGCTCACCGACGTCTTCTTCACCACCGTGTGATGCGCCGCCGGCTGCAGGTCCGCGTGAAAGCGGAAGCCGTCGCTGCCGTCGGCGAAGATCGGACCGTCGGCCGCATCGACGTGCTGGACGTGAAACACCGGAATGCCCGCGCGATCGGCGAACGCGATCACGCGCTGCGCGTTACCCAGCGCGCGCGGCCCCTCCGGAATCGGCAGGCGGCCGCTGAAATATTCATTCTGGAAATCGATCACCAGCAGCGCGGTGCGGGCGGCGTCGATCGATGTCGGCGCGCTCGCGCCCGCCAGGGTACGGATGGTCGGATGTTGCATGGGTCGCCCTCTCTGTTGGCATGTCGAAGGAACGGCGCGCCGGGCCAGCCGGCGCCGCCGTACGCGGCCCGGATACTCCCGGGACGCGAGGCGCCAGTGTCGGGCCGCACGCCCCGGCGCGACAGCGGTGCGCGGGACAACGTCCGACAGGATCGGGCCAACGTGCAAGCCGCCTACGACAGCGCGGCCGTTCGCGCGCCCGGCTGCGTGCGGCCATACGCGACCATCATCGCGAAGCTGAGCAGGAAGCCCGCGCCGCCGACCAGCAGCAGGCCGATCTCGCCGAACACGGGCAGCAGGTTCGTGAGCGCGCCCGTGACGACCCACGCGACGGCCATCACCGAGCCCGCGACGCCGAGCGCCCAGCCTTGCCGATCCTCGCTGACCGCGTCGGAGAACGCCGTATACATCGTCGTGTACGCGACCATGTCGAAGCATCCGACGACCATCGCGAGCGCCCACAGCACCGGCTCGTGCGGGAACAGCGCGGACAGGACCTGGCCGACACCCGCGACGAGCAGGCCCGTCTTCGCGATATCGACCACGCGCCACACGCGCAGCATCCGCCGCACGACGAACAACAGCCCGAACACGAAGCAAAGGCCGATCACGCCGCTGAACAGCCCGAGCCGCGCACTGGTGTAGCCGAATTTCGCCTGCAGCAACAGCATGATGGTCTGCAGGTAGAGCCCGTAGCCGACCTGCATCAGGAAGAACACGACCGACAGGAACGCGACGTTGCGCTGGCGCGCGGCCTCCCCGATGATCCGCAGCGGCAGCAGCGGATCGATGCGCGTGTCGCCGCGCGGTGCGGCCGAATCGCGATACGACGCCAAGGTCCAGAACGCGCAGACCAGCGACAGCGCGGCGACCAGCACGAACGGCGTGCCGTAATCGAACAGCGGCGAAATCGTGCGATCGGACGTCACGCCGCCGAGCACGGGGCCGACGATCACGCCCGCACTGAACGCGAGCGACATGATGCTCATGTTGTACGCCTTGTTCTGCGGCGTGCTCAGGTCGGTGATCGCCGCCTGCGCAATACCCTGGCAGCCTGCCATGAGCCCGGTGAGCCCGCGGCCGGCCAGCAGCAGCGCGACGCTCGCGTGCCACGCGCCGGCCGCCATCATCGCATAGCCGGCCGCGAGGCCGAGCAAGCACAGCAGCAGGATCCTGCGGCGACCGTAGCGATCGGACAGGTCGCCCATCAGCGACGAGCCGAAGAACATGCACAACGGGTAGATCCCGTAGCCGAGGCCGAGGTAGAAATTGCGCGCATGCGCACCGGCGCCGGCCGGCAGGATGCCCGCATGCGGATCGCTGAAGATCGCGGACATCATCGGATAGACGAGCCCGAAGCCCATCGCGTCGATCGCGATCGCGAGCAGGCAGGGGCCGAGCAACTTGTAGTCGAGCCGGGACATGTCGACCTTCCGGACAGAGTGGATGATCGCCCAAGCGTAACGATGGGGCGGCGCCCGCGGTAGGCCGCCGCCCGCGATGCTAAGCATCGGTTCGCCCGATACCCGAACCGACTCGGCAACCGATCGATCGCCTCGACGCCCGGGGCCGGGCCGATCAGCCCCGTCGAGCTGCCGCGGAACCGGCCTGGAGACCCGCGTCGTTCTTCACGTCGACAGCCGGACGATCCCGTACGGATTGAACTTGAAGTCGTCCTCGTCGTGAGACCCGTCGTCGACCAGCAATGCCTCGCGTGCGTGTAACGTCGCATCGATCCCCTGTCGCACGATCTCGTCGGCCACGGCATCCATGATGGCCACGGAGTCGCGATCGGTTCCGCGCGAACGCGGCACCTGCACGTCCGGCAAGCCGACCAGATGAAAGCCCACGCTCTCGAAGTAACCGTCCGATCCCAGCGGGCGCCGAGCGAACGCCAGCCGGCACACCCGGTTCTGCGCAAGCGTGTCGTCGCGGTCGGTCGCGACCGCGCCCATCCGAATCAGCTCTCGCCATCGGTGCAGCCCGTGCGCCACGCCCGCGCTCTCGCCCTTGACCGCCACGGCGCCGGCATCGATCAGCCGATCGACCAGGAACAGCGCACCGATCGTCGCACGCACGGCATTGTCCCGCGTCATACGCGGGCCGAGCACGTACAGCACCGACTGATGTGCGCCGACGGCTTCGGCGTCCGCCCGCGTCCACGCATCCGGTTCGACGCGGTCGCGGCAAATCTCGAACGAACGGCTCATCCGCTCGTCCGGCGCGGCGGTGGAATAGGCGTCGTCGACGCCGAACCCCGTTGCGAATTCGGCAATCGCCGCGTTCGTCGCATCGCGCAGGCGCCGCAGTTCGCGTTCAGCGCCGAGAAAGCACAGCACGTGCCGCGGCTGCACCAGCGATTCACCCGACCAGGCTGCCCGCCGGTCCGTTTGCGGCACGGCGGCCTGTTGCGCCGCCCCGCCGTCGAGCAGCTTCTTCAACCTTGAAAACATCCGTCACCTCCCATGCCGACCTTACGTGCCGCCATGATAGCGACCTGCTAAGTCACGGAAGCGACGGCGCCGACGCGTTCGACCACGTCATCCGTATCGGGGGGGGGCCTGCCTGCGTGCCGGAATCGATCGGCGGCAGCCCGCGGGACAGCCGCATCCGTCGCTATTTGACGCCCAACGGCTCGCTCCGAAACTGCCGGCGCGCCGTCGTGCATGAACACGCCGTACAACCGCCCCCTCTGGCACCCACCCGCCCGAAAACGGCGATGCCGCCGGCGGCTCTCCCGCGCGGCGGCATCGTCATTTGCGGCGCCACGCGCCACGCGCCGCGCTTACCCCTTCGGCTGGATCGCCGGCGCGCCATTGCCGCGCGCCGCCTGCCCACTACCCCGCACGAAGCGTCGCCCGCGCGGACCGTACACGCCATCCGGTTCCGGATACAGCGTCAGCAGCACGAAATACAGCGCGCCGCCCACCGCCAGCGACACCGGCACGCTGAGATCGAGTCCGCCCGCGAGGTTGCCGAGCGGCCCGACGAACTGCCCCGGCAGGTTCACGAACGACAGCCCGACGATCGCGGCCGGCAGCCACGCCCCCATCGCGCGCACGTTCCATCCATGCGTGAACCAGTAGTGGCCGCCGCGCAGCCCGCGGTTGAACACCTGCAGGTCGTCGGCAAGGTAGTAGCCGCGCCGCGTCACGTAGCCGATCACCATGATCGCCATCCACGGGCAGCTGAACGTGTCGATCAGCGTCGAGAACGTCGCGACGCTTTCGACGAGGTTGAACCAGAAGCGGCCGACGAAGATGAACGCGATCGCTATCGTGCCGATCAGCAGCGTCGCACGCACGCGGTTCAGCAGGCGCGGGAACATGCTCGACACGTCGAGGCCGGTGCCGTACAGCGCCGTCGTGCCGGTCGACATCCCGCCGATGATCGCGATCAGGCACATCGGCAGCAGGAACCAGCGCGGCGAGATCGCAAGCAGCCCGCCGACGTAGTCGTTCGACGCGATGAACGCGGGCGCCTTCGTCGCGATGATCGTCGCGGTCGCGAGGCCGAAGAAGAACGGCACGAAGGTCGCGATCTGCGCGGCGAACACGGCGCCCATCACGCGATGCTTCGGCGTGTGCCGCGGGATGTAGCGCGCCCAGTCGCCGAGCGTCGACGCGAACGATACCGGGTTGCTCAGCGCCACCAGCACCGCGCCCACGAACGCGGCCCAGAAGCCCGCGCTGCCCTGCTGCACCGTGCCGGCGTAGCGCGTGTCGAACAGGCCGGCGAACGCGAACAGGCCCGCGACGAACAGTACGCTCGCCGCCCACACGGCGATCTTGTTGACCCACAGCATGAAGCGAAAGCCGTAGATGCAGACGATCAGCACGAGTACCGCGAACACCATGTACGCCGCGCCGAGCGTGAAGCCGTTGACCGGCACGCCGACCATGTCGTGCGCGCCGCCGACGAGCGCGTCGCCCGAGCTCCACACCGCGAGCGAGAAGAATGCGATCGACGTGAGCAGCGCGAGGAACGAGCCGACGATCCGGCCGTGGATGCCGAAATGCGCGCCGGACGACACGGGGTCGCTCGTGCCGTTGCGCGGGCCGAACAGGCTCATCGGCGCGAGGATGCAGGTGCCGGCGAGCACGCCGAGCACGATCGCGCAGACACCCGCCTTGAACGACAGCCCGACCAGCACGGGAAAACTGCCGAGCACCGATGTGGAAAAAGTATTGCAGCCGCCGAACAGCAACCTGAACAGATCGATCGGCCGCGCATAGCGCGATGCATCGGGAATGCGCTCGAAACCGAACGACTCGACCTGCGTAATCCTGCCTTCACTCATTTGTCTCCCACTCCTCTGGTGCGTCTGTACCGCCCGGGACTGCGGCGATACGACACATCGTCATCGATTCGCGGCCACTCTAAACCGGATCGCGCGGCGCAAATATCACGCATTCGAGACGTTTACGACGAAGGAGAACAATGTTTCCCGGCAGGCCAGCGGCCGGCGCCCGCGCCATCCGTACGGCGCGGGCGATGCGAGGTCAGTGCGCGCCCTCCGCCGCCGGCGCGCGGCATGCGACCAGGCCCCGCTGAACGGCTTGCCGCGCCTCGATGCCGGCGAGCCAGCGCTCGACGTGCGGGTAGTCGGCCAGATCGAGATCGAGTTCGGGCGCCGCGCGCAGCCATGGAAACGCGGCGATGTCGGCGATCGAATACCGCGGCGACGCGAGATACGCCGATTCCGCCAAACGGCCATTCACGACGCCATAGAGGCGCCGCGCCTCGTTCCGGTAACGCTCGAGCGCTTGCGCATTGACCGTCGTCGAGGCATGCAGGAACCACCAGAGCTGGCCGAGCATCGGCCCGATCCCGCCGATCTGGAAGTGCAGCCATTGCTGGACGGCCGTGTGCTCGGCCAGCGTGTCAGGCTGCAGAACGCCCGTCTTCGCGGCGAGATAGCTCAGGATCGCGCCGGATTCGAACACGGTCAGCCCGGTGTCGTGGTCGACGATGGCCGGGATCTTGCCGTTGGGGTTGATCGCGAGGAACGCCGGGCTGCGCTGTTCGCCGGCGGACAGATTCACGTGCACGCGGTCGTAGGCGAGCCCGGCCTCTTCCAGGTAAATGGCGATCTTGTGTCCGTTCGGCGTGTCGGCCGTATGGAACGTGAGGGGATGCGTCGAGGTCATGTCGGTCCTTGTCTTCCGGTTATCGTTGCAACTACAATCGTTGCAATTGCAATCCTATGCCGGAATCGACAGCCCCGGCGACATGCCAGTACTCGAAGGAGGGACATGCAGACTGCGCGATCCGGTCCGCCCGTGCGGACACCCGACACCCGCCGCGCCGCGGCGGCCTGCCTCGAAACGCTGCTGACGCAACGGCTCGCGCCGGGTGGCCGCGCGGTGTCGCCGCTCGGCGCGATGCGCACCGCCGCCGATTGCCTCGAGCGCGATGCCGCGACATCGGAACGCGTATGGATCGTGCGTGCCGATGCGCGGGAACCGTCTGCGGACACCGACGCACATCGCCGCATCAGCGCGTGGCCGCTGCGGTTTCTCGATGCGCGCAAGCGGTTCGAGAAACCACTGCTGTACCTGCTGCATGCGCGCGCGACCGACCGGCTGCGGCTGGCGTCGGCCGAAACCGTCGATCGCGGGATCTTCGTCAACGATGCCGAAACGGTCGCGTCATCCTGGCCGAAAGGCGTGACGCCCGACGTCCCCCACTGGCTGGCCGCGAACACCGCGTGCACGCCGTACGATCCGGCGTCGGGCCATGAGGCGATTGCGATCCTGCGCCACGCGCTGCGCGCGCTCTATGTCGCCGGCCAGCCGGGATTCTGTTACCTCGCGAGCCACGACGATCTCGTCCCCGATGCGAAACCGCTGTCGGCCACGGCGGCCCGCGACGCGTTCAGCGGCATGGTGCGGGCCGGCCGGCGCGCGGCGGCCGGCGCGGCTGCGCAGATCCGGCTGTGCGGCGCGGGCAGCACGCTCGCGGAAGTCATGAAAGCAGCCGATCTGCTGCGCGACGAATGGCGTATCGACTCGACGATCTGGAGTTGCCCGAGCTACACGCAGCTCGCCCGCGACGGTTACGCAGCCGACCGGTGGAACCTGCTGCACCCGTACGACGAACCGCGCATCGCGCATGTGCGCCGATGCATCGGTAACAGCCGCACGCCGGTGCTCGCGGTGACAGGCTATGCGCGGCACGTCGCCGCGCAGCTCGGCGCGTTCGTCCCGGCCCGCTTCGCGGCGCTCGGCGCGGACTCCGCCGGCCCGGGCGCCGGTGCCGGCACGCGCGCGCCGAATGCACACTGGATCGCCGCGGTCGCGCTTCGCCTGCTGGCCGACGATGGCTGGGTGCCGGCCGACTGGGCCGCGCGGGCGATGCGCCGTCATGCGAGCGGCTGACGTGCGGGCCGGCTACCGCTACTTCGCGTCGGCTCCGGCCTCGCGCGCGGCGGCGATCGCACGGTCGAGCGCGGCGGCCATCGCCGCCTGTTCCTTGCTGCCGAACTGATCGAGGAAGAGTTCCGCGACCGTCGACTGGTACACCTTCCACATCTTCTTGCGCAGCGTCCGCCCCTTGTCGGTGATGCTCGCAAACGCGGCGCGGCCGTCGTCCGCCGAACGGGCGCGCGTGACGAGCCCCTCCTGTTCGAGCCGGTCGATCAGCCGCGTGAGGTTGTAGCGCTCGATCGCGAGCACGTCGGCGAGTTCGTGCATGCGGCGCGTGCCGTCGGGCCCGCTTTCGAGCCCCCACAACGCGTCATACCACGCATAGGCCGGCAGGCCGGCCGCCGCGAGGCGGCGCTCGATCTCGCGAATCATCGTCCGGTGTGCGCGGACGAACGAGAACCACAGATCGGGTTCGGGTGCGCTCATGTCAGGTCGTTCCTCTCGTTGAATTGCAGTTGCAATTAAATTTTACCTCGATAACAATTGCCCCCATACGATTGCAATTGCAACCATCTGCCCGCCGATCGGCGGGCGTTCCGTCGCGCGTCGCGGCGCCACGATCGTCGCCCCGCGCAGCCTTATGCTTCTGGAGACATTGCATGACCGCACCTCTCACGCTACCCGACATCGACCCGCAGGAAACCCGCGAATGGCTCGATGCGCTCGAATCCGTGATCGCACTCGAAGGCCGTCCGCGCGCGCACTACCTGCTCGACCGGCTTTCCGACCTCGACGCGGCACGCCACGGCGACCTGCACGGCCGCGTGACGACCGCGTACGTGAACACGGTGCCGCGTGAACGGCAACCGGCCTATCCGGGCGATCTCGCGCTCGAGCGGCGCCTGAACGCGATGATCCGCTGGAACGCGATGGTGATGGTGCTGCGCGCCGGCCGGCTTTCGAACGTCGGCGGGCATATCGCGACCTACCAGTCGGCCGCGGTGTTGTATGACGTGGGCTTCGATCACTTCTTCCGCGGCCGCACCGACACGTTCGACGGCGACATGGTCTACATCCAGGGGCATTCGGCACCCGGCATCTATGGCCGCGCGTACCTGGAAGGCCGCATCACGGACGCGCAACTCGACAACTTCCGCCGCGAGGCCGGCCGCGAAGCGGGACGCGACGGGCTGTCGTCGTATCCGCATCCGCGGCTGATGCCGGATTTCTGGCAATTCCCCACCGTGTCGATGGGGCTCGGGCCGCTCACGGCCGCATATCAGGCACGCTTCATGCGCTACCTCGAATATCGCGGGCTGAAAGCGCATCAGGGCCGCAAGGTGTGGGCCTTTCTCGGCGACGGCGAAATGGACCAGCCCGAATCGCTCGCCGCGATCTCGCTCGCCGGGCGCGAACGGCTCGACAACCTGATCTTCGTCGTCAACTGCAACCTGCAGCGCCTTGACGGCCCGGTACGCGGCAACGGCAAGGTCATCCAGGAACTCGAAGGCACGTTCCGTGCGGCGGGCTGGAACGTCATCAAGGTGATCTGGGGCGCCGGCTGGGATCGCCTGCTCGAACGCGACACGACGGGCCTGCTGCGCCAGCGCATGATGGAATGCGTCGACGGCGACTACCAGACCTTCAAGTCGCAGAGCGGCGCGTACGTGCGCGAGCATTTCTTCGGCAAGTATCCCGAGTTGCTCGAACTCGTTGCGGACCTGTCCGACGACGACATCTGGAAACTGGCGCGCGGCGGCCACGACCCGGAAAAGGTGTATGCGGCCTATGCGCAGGCGATGCGCGCGGACGGACGGCCGACCGTCGTGCTCGCGAAAACGGTCAAGGGCTTCGGGATGGGCGAGGCCGGCGAAGGCCAGAACGTGAACCACCAGTTGAAGAAGATGAGCGCGGATGCCGTACGTGCGTTCCGCGACCGCTTCGTGCTGCCGGTCAGCGATGCGCAGCTCGACGAACTGCCCTACCTGAAGCCGGAACCGGGCAGCGCCGAGGCACGCTACTTCGCGGAACGCCGTGCCGCCCTCGGCGGCCACGTGCCGGCCCGCTTCAGCACCGTGGCGCCGCTGCCGGTGCCGCCGCTCGCCGCATTCGACGGGCAGCTCAAGGACAGCGGCGAGCGCGGGCTGTCGACGACGATGGCGTTCGTGCGCATCCTCGGCACGCTGCTGAAGGATCCGGCACTCGGCAAGCTCGTCGTGCCGATCGTGCCGGACGAATCGCGCACGTTCGGGATGGAGGGCCTGTTCCGCCAGATCGGCATCCACTCGCATCTCGGCCAGCTCTATACGCCGCAGGACGCCGGCCAGCTCAGCTACTACAAGGAAGCGAAGGACGGGCAGATCCTGCAGGAAGGCATCAACGAATCGGGCGCGATCGCGTCGTGGATCGCGGCCGGCACGGCGTACAGCAATCATGGATTGCCGACGATTCCGTTCTACATCTTCTACTCGATGTTCGGGCTGCAACGCGTCGGCGATCTCGCTTGGGCGGCCGGCGACGCACGTACGCGCGGCTTCCTGCTCGGCGCGACGTCGGGCCGCACGACGCTGATGGGCGAAGGGTTGCAGCACGACGACGGGCACAGCCACGTGCTGTCGTCGGTGATTCCGAACTGCGTGTCGTACGACCCGACCTATGCGTACGAGCTGGCCGTAATCGTGCGCGACGGCCTGCGGCGGATGTTCGCGGAACAGGAGGACGTCTACTACTACATCACGCTGCTCAACGAGAACTACCCGCATCCGGCGCTGCCGGACGGCGCGGAGGCCGGCATTCTCAAGGGGCTTTACCTGCTGCGCGAAGGTAGGTCACACACGGCCGATGCGCCGCATCTGCAGTTGATGGGCAGCGGCGCGATCCTGCGCGAAGTGATCGCCGCGAGCGACCTGCTCGCGCAGGACTTCGGCGTGTCGAGTGACGTGTGGAGCGCGACGAGCCTGAACGAACTGCGCCGCGACGGGCTCGCCGCGGAACGCTGGAACCTGCTGCATCCCGAGCAGGCGCCGCGCGTGCCGTATGTGCAGCAATGCCTCGACGGCCGCACGGGGCCGGTGGTGGTGGCGACCGACTACATGAAGATCGTCGGTGACCAGATCCGCGCGTTCGTCGACGGCCGGCGCTTCGTGTCGCTCGGGACCGACGGCTTCGGCCGCTCGGATACGCGCGACGCGCTGCGCACGTTCTTCGAGGTCGACCGGCACTTCATCGTGATCGCGGCGCTGAAGGCGCTCGCCGACGACGGCGCGATACCGCGCGCCAAGGTAGGCGAAGCGATCCGGCGCTACGGCATCGACATCGACAAGGTCGATCCGGCCAGCGTGTAACCAAGCGGCGTGCGGCAGGCGGGATTACTCCGGCCTGCCGCGCCGCCGCCCCGTCCGCGCTACTGTGCTGGCTGCCCCGCCTGCGCGAGCGGGCTTTGCTGCGGGCCCTGCCCCGTTCCCGACGGCCAGCCGCCCGCCAGCGCCTTGTACAACGCCACTGTCGCCGCCGCGCTGCGCATCTGCCCGTCGGCCGCCGCATCCTGCGCCTGCAGCAGCGTGCGTTGCGCGTCGAGCACTTCGTAGTAGTCGATCGCACCCGCCGAAAAACGCGCCTGCGCCAGTTGCGCGGCACGCGCGCTGTCGGTCGCGGCCTGCACGAGATGGCCCGTCTCGTCACGCGTGCGCGCAGCGCGCAGCAGCGCGTTCTCCGTTTCCTCCAGCGCCCCGAGCACGGTCTGCCGGTACTGCGCGAGCTGCCCGGCCGCTTCCGCATCGCTCGCGGCGATCCGCGCACGCACGCGGCCGACGTCGAGGAACGACCAGTCGATGCCGAGCGCGATCAGGTTCGTGTCGCTGCCCGCGCGGAAGAACCCGTAACTGCTCGTCGCGCTGCCGAGCAGCCCTGACAGCGTGAAACGCGGAAACAGGTCGGCCGTCGCGACGCCGACGCGTGCGGTCGCCGCGTGCAGCCGCGCCTCGGCGGCCGCGACGTCGGGCCGACGCCGCAGCAGGTCGCCTGGCGTGCCGGGATCGATGTCGGCGGCCAACGCCGGCAGCGGCACCGGTGTGCCCGCCGCCGCGGCAGCCTTCGGAAGATCGAAGCGGCCGATCAGCGCGTCCGGCGTCTGCCCGGTCAGCACCGCGAGCCGGTGCTCGTCGACGCCGATCGCCGCTTCATACACGGCAATCCGCGACGTCGTCGATTCGTACTGCGCGCGCGCCCGCGCCGCATCGAGGTCGGACCCTCTCCCCGCACCGACACGTGCATTGATCAGCGCGAGCGTCTGCTTCTGGTTGTCGGCATTCTCGCGCGCGATCCGCAGCCGCTCCTGCGAGCCGCGCAGATCGACGTACGTGCTCGCCACCTCGCCGGCGATCGCGACGCGCACCGCGCGCACGTCCGCCGCGCTGGCGGCCGTTTCCGCACGCTGCGACTCGATCGAACGACGCACGCGGCCGAACAGGTCGAGCTCCCACGCGGCATTGATCCCGACGCTGGACGTCGGATTATCGCGCTGGCTGCGCGGCGCACCGAACGCCTGGTCCTTGCTCATCAGCTGATGGCCCACCTGCCCGCTCGCGGTGATCGTCGGATAACGATCGAACGTGGCCTGCGACAGCAGCGCATTCGATGCGTCGTAGCGCGACACGGCGACCTGCAGGTCCTGGTTCGCCGCGAGCGCCGAGGCGATCAGATGCGTGAGCACCGGATCGCCGAAGCCGCGCCAGAATGCGGCATCGGCATCGGCCGACGCGTCGGGCGGCATATCCGGCGTCTCCGGCGTCGTACCGGACGGCGCCGCCGGATGCGCATCGCGTGCGAACCGCGCGGCCGCGGCCGTGTCGGGTCGCTTGAAATCGGGACCGACCGCGCACGCGGCGAGCGTCACCGACATCGCGAGCGCGGAAAGACGAAAAGCGGCGCTCATCGGTTTTCTCCTTCGAGGGTGCCGTGGTGTTCGCTCCACACGGCCGGCGTACCGCCCGCGAGCTTGCGGATCGCCACATAGAACACGGGCGTCAGGAACAGCCCGAACAGCGTCACGCCCAGCATCCCCGCGAACACGGTGATGCCGGTGGCCGCGCGCACTTCGCTGCCCGCGCCGCCGCCGATCAGGAGCGGCACCGAGCCCGCGATGAACGCGACCGACGTCATCACGATCGGGCGCAGCCGCAGCTTGCACGCTTCGAGCGCGGCTTCGATCACGCCCTTGCCCTGGATCTCGAGCTCGCGCGCGAACTCGACGATCAGGATCGCGTTCTTGCACGCCAGCCCCATCAGCACGACGAGGCCGACCTGCACGAACACGTTGTTGTCGCCGCCCGACAGCCACACGCCGAACAGCGCGGCGCAGATGCATACCGGCACGATCAGGATCACCGCGAGCGGCAGCGTCCAGCTCTCGTACAGCGACGCGAGCACGAGGAACACGAGCATCACCGCAAGCGGGAACACGACGATCGCCGCGTTGCTCTGCGTGACCTGCTGGTAGCTGAGGTCGGTCCATTCGAGCGTGATGCCCGGCGGCAACACGTCCTTCGCGATCTGCTGCAGCTTCCCGATCGCCTGCGACGACGACATCACCTTCGGATCGGCGTCGCCGATCAGGTTCGCGGCCGGATAGCCGTTGTAGCGAACGACCGGGTCGGGCCCGTACGCGGGCGCCACCGTCACCATCGAGCCGATCGGCACCATCTCGCCCTTCGCGTTGCGCGTGCGCAGGTTCGCGATGTCGGCGGCCGTCTGCCGGTGCCCGGCATCCGCCTGCACCATCACGCGGTACACGCGGCCGAACAGGTTGAAGTCGTTCACGTACATCGAGCCGAGATAGACCTGCAGCGTGCTGAACAGGTCGGTCAGCGCGACGCCCTGCGCCTTCGCCTTCAACCGGTCGACCTTCACCTCGAGCTGCGGGATGTTCGCCTGGTACGAGCTGACCGGGTAGCTCATCCCCGGCGTCCTGGCGACCGCGGCCTGGAACGCGGTGAGCGCGTTCTGCAACGCGCCGTAGCCGAGCCCGCCGCGATCCTCCAGGTACAGCGAGTAGCCCGAGCCGTTGCCGAGGCCCTGGATCGGCGGCGGCATCAGCGCATAGGTGATGCCGCCGCCGATGGCCGCGAAGCGCGCGTTCAGGTCCGCGTTGATCTGCGCGGCGCTGCGGTGGCGCTGGTCGAACGGCTTCAGGATCACGTACGAGTTCGTGATGTTCGGCGTGTTCACGCCCTGCAGCGCGTTCAGCCCGGCAAACGCCGGCACCATCTCGACACCGTCGGTGCCGAGCGCGATCTTCGTCATCTGCTCGGTCACCTCGCTGGTGCGCGCGAGCGACGCGCCTTCCGGCAGCTTCGCACCCGCGAACAGGTACAGCTTGTCCTGCACGGGGATGAAGCCGCCCGGCACCGCGTTGAGCAGCAGCGCGGTGGCCGCAAGCAGCACGGCATAGGCCGCGAACACCACGCCGCGCCGCTTCAGCGTGCGGCCGACGAAGCCGTGATAGCGGTCGGAACTGCGGTCGAAGAAGCGATTGAACGGACGGAACAGCCAGCCGAACGCGCGATCGAGCCCGCGTGTGAGCGCATCCTTCGGCGCGTCGTGCGGACGCAGCAGTTTCGCCGCGAGCGCGGGCGACAACGTCAGCGAGTTGATCGCGGAGATCACCGTCGAAATCGCGATCGTCACCGCGAACTGCCGGTAGAACTGGCCCGTGACGCCGGACATGAACGCCATCGGCACGAACACCGCGCACAGCACGAGCGCGATCGCGACGATCGGCCCCGACACCTCGCGCATCGCCTGATGCGCGGCATCACGCGGGCTCAGGCCCTGCGCGATGTTCCGCTCGACGTTCTCGACGACCACGATCGCATCGTCGACGACGATCCCGATCGCGAGCACGAGCCCGAACAGCGTCAATGTGTTGATCGAATAGCCGAGCAGATAGAGCCACGCGAACGTGCCGACCACCGAGACGGGCACCGCGACGAGCGGAATGATCGACGCGCGCCACGTCTGCAGGAACAGGATCACGACGAGCACGACCAGCACGACGGCCTCGATCAGCGTGTGCTGCACCGCACGGATCGATTCGCGCACGAACACCGTCGGATCCCACACGGGCCGGTACGCGACGCCGGGCGGGAAGCGCTTCGACAGCTCGTCGAACTTCGCATACACGGCCTTCGCGACCTCGAGCGCGTTCGCGCCCGGCGACAGGAAGATGCCGACCACGGCCGACGGCTTGTCGTTGAAGTACGAGCGCAGCGTGTAGTCGCCCGCGCCGAGCTCGACGCGCGCGACGTCGGACAGTTTCACTACCTGCCCGTCGTCGCCGGTGCGCAGCACGATGTCGCCGAACTCCTGCACCGTGCGCAGCCGGCCGCGCACGTTGATCGACAGCAGGAAGTCGTTTTTCTTCGGCGACGGCTCCGCGCCGAGCTGGCCGGCCGACACCTGCACGTTCTGCTCGCGCACGGCGGCGATTACGTCGCTCGCGGTCAGCCCGCGCGACGCGAGCCGGTTCGGGTCGAGCCACAGCCGCATCGCATAGTCGCCGGCCCCATACACGCCGACGTCGCCGATCCCGGTGAGCCGCGACAGCTCGTCCTTCACGTGCAGCGTCAGGTAGTTGCGCAGGTACAGCGAATCGCGGCTGTTGTCCGGCGAATAGAGGCTCACGTACATCAGCGGCGTGGGCGACTGCTTCTGCGTGGTCACGCCGTACTGGCGCACCTCGTCGGGCAGGCGCGACAGCGCCTGGCTCACGCGGTTCTGCACGCGCACGGCGGCCGTGTCGGGATCGACGCCCTGCAGGAACGTGACGACGACCTGCAGGCTGCCGTCCGAACCGGCAACCGACTTCATGTACATGATGCCTTCGACGCCGTTGATCGCTTCTTCCAGCGGTTCGGCGACCGATTCGGCGATTTCCTTCGGGTTCGCGCCCGGGTACGTCGCACGCACGACGACACTCGGCGGCACGACTTCCGGGTATTCGCCGGCGGGCAGCATCGGTATCGAGATCAGGCCGATCGCGAAGATGACGATCGACAGCACGACCGCGAAGATCGGCCGGTCGATGAAGAATCGGGAGAAATCCATTGGCTGTCTCCCGTTACTGCGCGGCCGGTGGCGCGCCGGCATCGGCGACGGCCTGCGTGCCGTTGCCCGGGCCGTTGCCCGCGCCATTGCCGGCACCGGTGTCGGCACGCGCAGGCAGCGCCTTCGGCTTCACCTGCGCGCCCGGATAGTAAATCCGCTGCATGCCGTCGACGACCACGCGGTCGCCCGCCTGGATCCCTTTCTCGATGATCCGCTCGCCCTCCACCCCGCGGCCGATCGTCACGTCGCGGCGCAGCGCCTTGTCGCCAGGCCCGATCACGTACACGTACTTGCGGTCCTGGTCGGTGAGCACGGCCTTGTCGTCGACGAGCAGCGCATCCTGGTCGCGGCCGCTGACGAGCTGCACGCGCGCATACAGCCCCGGCGTAAACGTATGGTCCGCATTCGGCAGCCGCACGCGCGCGCGGATCGTGCCGGTCTGCGGATCGAGCCGGTTGTCGAGGAAATCGACGGTGCCCGCATGCGGGAAACCCGTCTCGTTCGCGAGGCCCACGCGCACCGGATCGGCGCCGATCGCGCGATGTTTCGGATCGGCGCGCCGCGCGTTGTAGCGCAGGTAGCTCTGTTCGTCGCAGTCGAAATACACGTAGACGGGGTTCTGCGACACGACGGTCGTCAGCAGCGTGTCGTCCGCGCGCGCCAGGTTGCCGACGGTGGCGACCGCGCGGCCGACGCGGCCCGCGATCGGCGCGCGCACTTCGGTGAAGCCGAGATTGAGCTTCGCGTCGGCGACGGCCGCGTCGGCCGCCTGCAGGTCCGCACGCGCCTGCTCGGCCGTGGCGCGCGCGTTGTCGAGTTCTTCCTGCGACGTCGCATGCGCATCGATCAGCGTCTGCACGCGCTTGAGCTGCACGTTCGCGAGGCTCGCGGCCGCACGGGCCCGTTGCAGCTGCGCGTTCGCGCGATCGAGCGCGATCCGATACGGGCGCGGGTCGATCTCGAACAGCAGTGCGCCCTGCGCGACCAGGTCGCCTTCCTTGTAGGCGACGCGCTGCAGATAGCCGCTCACGCGCGGCCGCAGTTCGACCGCGTCGACCGCTTCGACGCGTCCGTTGAATTCGTCCGCGAGGCGGATCGTGCGCGGCGCGATGGTGGCGACGCCGACTTCCGGAAGGGATTGGGCCGACGATGCGCCTTTGCCGTCGTGACAGCCCGACAACGCCAGCAGGAGTGCACAGGCCGCGCCCAAAGGCGACGTCCTGCGTAGGGATAAGGAGAGCATGATGCCTCGCGACGGGTTAAACTGACGCGCAGCATAAAAGTTGAAGTTAACTTCAAGTCAAGTTTTCCCGGAGGGGCAACATGGGTATCCAGGAGACACCGCAATGGCCGCTGCTGTCGATTCGCGAAGTGGCCGCGCGCAGCGGCGTGCCGGCGTCGACACTTCGGTTCTACGAGACGCGCGGGCTGATCAAGTCGCATCGCAACGGCTCGAGCCACCGCCACTATTCGCGCGCGGTGCTGCGGCTGATCGCGTTCATCGTGTTCGCGCAGAAGATCGGCTATTCGCTCGACGAGATCGCCGAGCAGCTCGTCAGCCTGCCCGCCGACACCGCGCCGAGCAACAAGGACTGGCAACGGCTGTCGCGCGGCTGGAAGCAGCGTGTCGCGAGCCGGATCGAGGAGCTGCAGCGCCTTTACATCAACCTCGACGAATGCATCGGCTGCGGCTGCCTGTCGCTGAAGCGCTGCAAGCTGACGAACCCGGAAGACCGCGCGGGCCGCAACGGGCCCGGCGCACGGCGCTGGCTCGGCGACAAGCCGCCCACGGATATCGAATGACCGGCGGGCCGGGCGCGGCGCGCGACGATCGCCACGCGGTTCCCGTCTTCGATCGGCCGGCGCGCAGTCGCGAACCCGATGCTGCTAGATCCGCCCTCCCTAATGTTGACAATCGATGACATTGGAATTCTGGGCAGCGCAGTGCGATAGGTAAAACAAGAATTCAGTGATCCAGCGGTACGCGAAAGGCATCGCATGATCGATCTGCGCCGGTTCAGGCGGTTCATCGCGGTCGCCGACACGTTCAGCTTCCGGCGCGCGGCCGAGCGGCTGCACATGGCGCAGCCGCCGCTCAGCGCGGCGATGCGCAAGCTCGAGGACGAGCGGGCGTCGACGCGCTGCGCGACACCACGCGCCACGCGGTGCGCGAACGGGGGCTCGCGCTGGTGACGTGACCGCCCGCGCGGCGCTCAGCCGCCGAGGATGTTGAGCGCGACCGTGAGCACGGCCTGCTTGAATTCCTGCTGCCGCGTGGGCAGCGACGTGAACTCGCGAATCATGTGGCTGTACGACACGGCCGAGCCGACCGCGCTCGCGACCATGAAGAACAGCACGTCGGGATCCGCCGCGCGAATCTCGCCGGCTTCCACTGCCTCCGCCAGCAGCGGGAACATCACGTCGCGGTACGGGCGGACGAGCCGCTCCTGCAACCGGTCGAGCCGCACGCCCTCCTCGGTCGCCGCCGTCGAGAAAAACATGCCCAGGTCGGGCTCGTCGAACTCGTGCTCGACACACAGCTCGATCGCGCGCCGCACACGCTCGCGATGCGGCAGCGACGATGTGCGCAGCGCGCGCATCGCGTCGAACATCGGTTCGGCCAGCTCGACGATCTGCTCGACCACCGCCAGCCACAGCGTTTCCTTCGTCCCGAAATGGTGCGCGATCAGCGCCGCGTCGACCCCCAGTTCGCGCGCGACTTCGCGCACGCTCGTCGCGTCGTAGCCACGCTTCGCAAAGGTTCGGCGCGCCGCCCGCAATATCACGTCCGGCCCCACGGACGCCCCGGCCAGCGGCCGTCCTCGCATCCGGCGCTTGGCCGGCTCGCGCTCAGTGACTTCAGCCACGTCTTCCTGCTCTCCTTGAATGATTCGGATACCCCTGTTCCGGCCCCGCTCGAGCGGCATCGAACATCGGGTGACCTGCCCCGCTCCGTTGACACGCGAAGCCGGGAAGCGCTAGGATCATACCTTATTCATCACGTGATGATTTATACATGACAACCCCTACACGCATCGTCATCGTCGGTGGCGGCATCGCCGGCCTGCAGCTCGCCACCCGCCTGGGCGAGCGCCTCGGCCGGTCCGGGCGCGCCCAAGTGACCATCGTCGACCGCAGCCCCACCCACATCTGGAAGCCGATGCTGCATACGATCGCGGCCGGTACGCGCGACGTGCAGCAGCAACAGGTGATCTTCCTCGCCCATGCGCGTGATCACGGCTACGCGTACCAGCCCGGCGAACTGACGGGGCTCGATCGCGCGCGCCGCCGCGTACAGCTCGGCGAGATCCGCTCGCAGGACGGCGAACTCGTGCTCGAAGCACGCGAACTCGAATACGACGTGCTGATCCTCGCGCTCGGCAGCCAGGCCAACGATTTCGGCGTGCCGGGCGTGCGCGAGCACTGCTATTTCATCGACAGCCAGAAGCAGGCCGAGACCTTCAACGAAGCATTGCGGATGCGCGTATTTCGCAGCATCGCGCGCGACGAGCCGTTCCGCGTCGCGATCGTCGGCGCCGGCGCGACCGGCGTGGAACTCGCGGCGGAGCTGAGCCGCCTGCTGGAAGTAGCACAGGCGTATGGCGACGCGACGGTGCGCGAGCGGCTGCAGCTCACGCTGCTCGAGAGCGGCCCGCGCATCCTCGCCGCGTTTCCGCCGCGGATCTCCGCATCGGCGCAGCGGCGGCTCGAACAGATCGGCTTTCATGTGCTGACGTCCACTCGCGTCACATCCGCCGACGCGAACGGCTTTCACTACGGCGACGGTTCGTTTGCGGAAGCGGACCTGATGGTCTGGGCAGCCGGCGTGAAGGCGCCCGATTTCATGCAGGCGCTCGACGGGCTCGACACGAATCGCGCGAACCAGATCGTCGTCGGGCCAACGCTGCAGGCAACCGGCGACGAGCACGTGTTCGCGATCGGCGATTGCGCGAGCCTGCTGCCCGACGGGCACGAACGGCCGCTGCCGCCCACCGCGCAAGTCGCGACGCAGCAGGCCGAGCATCTTGCAAAGCACCTGCCCGCGTGGCTCGACGGCCAGCCGATTCCGCCGTTCGCATTCCACGATTTCGGCGCGCTCGTGTCGATCAGCGACTACGACGCGTTCGGCACGCTCGGGCAGTTCGGGTTCTTTCGCGGCGGCTTCATCCAGGGGCGCTTCGCGCAATTCAGCCACCTGATGCTCTACCGGCGGCACCAGCAGGCGCTGCACGGCTTCTCCAAGGCGACCCTGCTGTGGATCGCCGAACGGATCAACGGCTGCGTGCAGCCGCGCATCCGGCTCTTGTGATGCCGCGCGTGGCGGTGTTGCATAACGTTTCGAGGACAACCGACATGAACAACCGTTTAGCGCCCTGGCTCGTGACCGTCGCAGCGATCAGCAGCTTCGACATGCCGTCCGTCTCGTGGGGGGCGCCGCGGCGGCGCAGCGTCACGCGCGACCGGCTGCCGTCGTGGGACGCGACGAGCAAGCCGTCCATCAGCGTGCTCGAGCGGCCCACGGCCGACACCGTGATGATTTCCTGGCGCGACGCATGCACCGGGCATTACGGTTATCAGAAGTGGCGGCTGTTCACCACGCGCAAGCGCGGCGTGTGTGCGCTGTCGGGCCAGCCGATCGAGATCGGCGACAGCGTCTATGCGCCGCAATTGCTCGGCTCGACGCCGGGCAACGCCGCCGCGATGGTGCTGGCCGCGTGCCTCGACGCGGCCCGCTCCGCCGAGGCGGCCTGAAGGCCCGGGATTCGACCCGGGGCCCTGCTTCAGGCAGAGGTGACGCGATCCGTATCGCGAACCGCCTCGTTCATGCGCGCTTCGGCTTCCGCATCCAGCCGCGCCGCATTCGCTTCGGCTTCTGCTTCCGGCATCAGCTCGCCTTCCCATTTCGCGACCACCGCGCTGGCGATCGAGTTGCCCACCGCGTTCGTGGCCGAACGGCCCATGTCGAGGAACGTATCGACGCCGAGAATCAGCAACAGCCCGGCTTCCGGGATGTTGAACTGGTGCAGCGTCGCGGCGATCACGACGAGCGACGCGCGCGGCACGCCGGCCATGCCTTTCGACGTCAGCATCAGGATCAGCAGCATCGTGACCTGCGTGCCGAGCGACAGGTGAATGCCGTAGGCCTGCGCGATGAACAGCGACGCGAACGTGCAGTACATCATCGAGCCGTCGAGGTTGAACGAATAGCCCATCGGCATCACGAAGCTCGAGATCTTGCGGCGCACGCCGAAACGGTCGAGCGCATCGAGGATCTTCGGATACGCGGCTTCCGAGCTCGCGGTCGCGAACGACAGCATGAACGCTTCCTTGATCAGCACCAGCAGCCTGAACACGCGGCGGCCGAGGAACAGCAGGCCGGCCGCGACGAGCGTGCCCCACAGCAGGAACAGGCTCAGGTAGAAGTCGCCCATGAACACCGCGAACTTCAGCAGGATCGACAGCCCGTTGATCGCGACGGTCGACGCCATCGCCGCCAGCACCGCGAGCGGCGCGAGCTTCATCACGTAGCCGGTGATCTTCAGCATCACGTGCGCGAGCTGGTCGATCGCCGCGACGAGAATCTTGCCGCGTTCGCCGAGCGACGCGAGCGCCACGCCGAAGAACATCGAGAACACGACGATCTGCAGGATCTCGTTGTTCGCCATCGCTTCCGCGATCGACTTCGGCACCATGTGGCCGACGAAATCCTTCAGCGTGAACTTGGACGTCGCCAGATGCGCGGACGCGCCGATATCCGGCAGCGGCAGCCCGAGGTTATCGCCCGGACGCAGCAGGTTCGCCATCAGCAGGCCGAGCAGCAGCGAGATCAGCGACGCGGTGACGAACCAGCCGAGCGCCTTCACGAACACGCGCCCCACCGACGACGCGTCGCCCATGTGCGCGATGCCGACGACCAGCGTCGAGAACACCAGCGGGCCGATCACCATCTTGATCAGCCGCAGGAACACGTCGGACACCAGCGAGATGTAGCCGGCGATCTCCGCCGCCGACTGTTTGTCCGGCAGTTGCGTATAGATCATGTAGCCGATCAGGATGCCGGCCGCCATTGCGAGCAGGATCCAGCCTGCCGCGGACATTCGTTTGTTCATATCGGAATTCGACGCACGGGAAGAAGTTGACGGATGAAAGGCGCGCGTCCCATGCCGTGCCAGGGTGCGCGCGTGGCGAGCCGGTCGTGCCCGGTGTATCGGGCACGAGCGCCGGCGCCGGTCGGGCTCGCGGATCTCCGCGAACCGACGTGCCGCCGCCGCAATGGCATTCGCGCGAGAGCGAACGCCGTTGCGGGGCAGCGATTCAGCATGAAGCGATCAGGTCAGGTCAGTAACCGATTGCGGAGCCGGCCGGACGGCGCGGGTCGTTGTAGCCGTAGATGAAGCCGACCCGCACGTTCCCGGATACCGACGAATCGTTCCCGGAGCTCTGGCGGCTCGCCGCTTCGGTGCCCGGCAGGCCGACCATGATCAGTTCGGCGGCACCCCACGGTGTCTGCTCGACCATCTTGTAGCCCATGTTGCGCAGGATCGCGAGCGTGTCGGGCGACAGGCCGTAGGTTTCGTAATAGACCTCGTCGGGCAGCCACTGGTGGTGGATGCGCGGCGCGGTGACCGCGTCCTGCGGCGTCATCCCGTAGTCGATCACGTTCAGCACCGTCTGCAGCGTGATCGTGATGATGCGCGAGCCGCCCGGCGAACCGACCACCATGAACACCTTGCCGTCCTTCTTCACGATGGTCGGCGCCATCGACGACAACGGACGCTTGCCCGGCGCGATCGAGTTGCGCGTGCCCTGCACGAGGCCGAACAG
This sequence comes from Burkholderia contaminans, assembly GCF_029633825.1. Lineage (NCBI taxonomy): Bacteria > Pseudomonadati > Pseudomonadota > Betaproteobacteria > Burkholderiales > Burkholderiaceae > Burkholderia > Burkholderia contaminans. Next base: position 626,685 of record NZ_CP090641.1, read on the forward strand.
GTTCTGCGCGCCGACCTTCACGGTGAAGTCGTCCATCTCGTCGTTCAGGAAGAAGCCCGTGCCCGGCGCGATGACCACGGCGCCGAAGCGGCCGTTGACCGTGTAGGTCGTCGACACCGCGTTGCCGTCCTTGTCGATGATCGAGTAGTGGGTCGTCTCCGGCTTCTCGTGCACGCCGACGCCCGGCTGCACGTCGACCGACGGCGTCGCCGTATCCGAATGGATGCTCTTGCGGATCTGCGCCGCGTATTCCTTGCTCGTCAGCTTCGCGACCGGGTTGTCGATGAAGTTCGGGTCGCCGAGCAGCGTGTTGCGATCTTCATACGCGTGGCGCGTCGCTTCGGTCATGTAGTGCACCGCCGCGGCCGAATGGTAGCCGAGCTTGCGCATGTCATACCCTTCGAGGATGTTCAGCGTCTCGCACATCGTCACGCCGCCCGAGCTCGGCGGCGGGGCCGACACGAGCTCGTAGCCGCGATACGTGCACGTCAGCGGCGCCATGTCCTGCGCGCGGTATGACGCGAAATCGGCCGCCGTGATCAGGCCGCCGCCCTTTTTGGCCGCCGCCTCGACGATCTTCGGGATCTCGCCGTGATAGAACGCGTCGGGCCCCTGCTCCGCGATGCGCTCGAGCGTGCGAGCCAGATCCTTCTGCACCAGGCGGTCGCCCGGCTGCAGCGGCGTGCCGTCCGGCCGCAGGAAGATGCGGGCCGCATCCGGGTCCTTCCTGAAGCGGTCGATCGTCGTGTCGAGGATGTCCGTATCGCCGCGCGTCAGCACGAAGCCGTCGCGCGCGAGCCGGATCGCCGGCTCCATCACCTGCTTGCGCGTCAGCTTGCCGTACTTGCGCTGCGCGAGATCGAGGCCGGCAACCGTGCCCGGCACGCCGACCGCGCGATAGCCGTACAGGCTGTCGTCGGGAATGACGTTGCCCTTCGCATCGAGATACATGTTCGCGGACGCCGCAGCCGGCGCGGTTTCGCGGAAATTGATGAAGCGGTCGCGGCCGTCGGCCAGGTGCACGGTCATGAAACCGCCGCCGCCGATGTTGCCGCAGCACGGATTGGTCACCGCTTGCGCGTAACCGACCGCCACCGCGGCGTCTACCGCGTTGCCGCCTGCCTTCAGGATGTCGACGCCGATTTGCGACGCGAAATGCTGCGACGAAACGACCATGCCGTTCTTCGCTTCGATCGCGGGGTCCGATGCCGCGAACGCGCACACGCTCATGGCCGACAACAGGGTGAGTACTACGAGCCGCCTCATGACGGGATCCTCCAGACAAATGAAACCGTGGCATGCCGGAACGCGACGCCGCATCGGGGTGTGCCGAAGCGTCAATCGACGCTTGTAATAAACAATACATTCCAGCGAGGCCGCGATCATAGCACTCGCTTTTTTGTGCCAAAACCTAGGGTTATCACTGAACATGGAACGAATATCCGCCGAATTGCTCATTTATAAATGTTTGTTTTATTACAATGAGGAGTGATCCGGTCCACCGAGCGATGCGTCCCTCTAATTTCGGAGCGTGCACGGCCTGCCTGACCTCGATCGGCTAACATGCGTGGAGTCGCCGGCAGACACCCGTCTGCCGTTTGTCATTCAGATACGAGAGTTGGAGTGCCCGATGGGGACGAGCATCAGGGCGTTGCTGTTATCCCAGATGGATAGCTTCACGCCGTCGGAACAGAAGGTCGCGCAGGCGTTGCTGGACCGCTACCCGAGCCTCGGGCTCGGGCCGATTGCGAGCTTTGCCAAACAGGCGGAAGTGAGCGATCCGACCGTGTTTCGCTTTGTCGTCCGGATCGGCTTTCCGAATTACTCGTCGTTCCAGCAAGCGCTGTACGGCGAGATCGACACGGCGATGAACTCGCCGCTCGCGCGGATGGATGCGTTCCATTCGTCTGCGGGCATGCGCGACAGTCATTCGGCAATTTTCCAGCGGCTGTCCGAGTCGCTGGCGACCACGATCGAAGGGCTCGATGCGACGGCATTCGACGCTGCGGTCGCGCTGCTGGCGAATCCGGATGTGCGTGTCTTCTGCGGTGGCGGGCGCTACACGGCGCCGCTCGCGTCGCTGTTTTCGTTCACCCTCGCCTATGCGCGGCCCCATGTTCAGTATGTCGAACCGAACGTGAACCTCGCGTCGGTCGCGCTGGCGGACATGGGGCCCGGCGACGTGCTCGTCATTTTCGATTTCCGTCGCTATCAACGGGACAGCATCCGGTTCGCGCAGGCCGCTCACCAACTCGGCACACGCGTGCTGCTGATCACGGACGAATGGCACTCGCCGATCGGCGAATTTGCCGAGATCGTGCTGCGGATCCGGGGGCAGCCGTTCGCGATGCTTCAGACGAACGTGCCGGCGCTCGCGCTCGCCGAAGCGCTCGTGATCGGTGTGACGAATCAACTGCCGGAGATGGCGCGGCAGCGGATGGAGAAGATCGAACATCTCAACACCGGCGGCATCGGGCAGGACACCAACCAGCGCGATTTGCCCGAATGACGATGGCTCGCCATTCGGGCGACGGCTTCAGCTCTCGACATCCTCGAGACTGAACACCTCGGTCTTGTCGTTGTACGAGAACACTTCCCCGTAACGCCCCCAGTCGATCACCGCATCGAGCGTCTCCTCAGCCGCTTCGTCCGACAGGAAATCCTCCAGCTCCTGCTCGAAGCGCACGCGCGGCGCACGATGGCCCGGACGCTCGTTCAGCACCTTCCGAATACGCGCAGCAAGCGGCACGTGCTTCAGCAAATGTTCCGCGAACATCAGCTTGCGCTCCTGCGTGCCGAATTCCGCGAACACGCGCGCAGGCGGCGTCAGGAACACGTCCCCTTCCCGCACGTCCGCGAAACCGAGGTACTGCAGCACTTCGGCGATCGGGAACAGTTCGTCGACTTCCAGATGCAGCGTGCGCGCGATTTCCGGCATGTCCGCGCGGCCGTGGTACGGCGCCATCGCGAGCGTCTCGATCAGGCCGGCCATCAGGTTGGTCGACACGCGCGGCATCCAGCTGCCGAGCTCCAGCCCCTTCTTCGTCGCCTCGTTGGTCTGACGCGCGGTCATCTTCGCGTAGATGTCGTCGACGAGCTTGCGGAAATCGGTGTCGAGCCGGTTGCGCGGATGCTTGAACGGCACCTTGATCTCGGCGATCACGCGGCCCGGGTTCGACGACAGCACGAGGATCCGGTCGCACATGAACACGGCTTCCTCGATGTTGTGCGTGACGATCAGCACCGACTTGATCGGCATCCGGCCTTGCGTCCACAGGTCGAGCAAGTCGGTACGCAGCGTCTCGGCCGTCAGCACGTCGAGCGCGGAGAACGGCTCGTCCATCAGCAGGATCGTCGGGTCGACGACGAGCGCACGTGCAAAGCCGACGCGCTGGCGCATGCCGCCCGACAGCTCGCGCGGGTACGCGTTCTCGAAGCCGTCGAGACCGATCAGGTCGATCGCGGCCAGCGCGCGCTCGCGCCGCTCGCGTGCGCCGACGCCGAGCGCTTCGAGGCCCGCTTCCACGTTCTGCAGCACGGTGAGCCACGGGAACAGCGCGAAGGTCTGGAACACCATCGCGACGCCTTCGGCCGGGCCGGTCAACGGCTTGCCGAGATAAGTCACTTCCCCGCCGGTCGGCTCGATCAGCCCGGCGATGATGCGCAGCAGCGTCGACTTGCCCGAGCCGGAACGGCCGAGCAGCCCGACGATCTCGCCTTCGCGCAGCGACAGGTTCGCATCGTCGAGCACGAGCAATTCGCCCTGCGACTTGTTGAAGCCGCGGTTCACGTGCTCGACGCGCAGGATTTCATCGCCCAGGCGCGGCGGCTGCAGCGGCTGGGACGGCTTGGCGGGGGCGTTGATAACGGTCGAATTTTGCATCGCGCTTACTCTCAATCGAGACGGAGCCGGGATTCCGCGTAGGCGTACATCGGACGCCACAGCAGACGGTTGAACAGGGTAACGAACAGGGACATCACGGCGATGCCCAGGATGATCTTCGGGAAATCGCCGGCGGCGGTGGTCTGCGCGATGTACGCGCCGAGGCCGTGCGCGACGACCTTCGTGTCGCCCCACTGCACGAACTCGGACACGATGCTCGCGTTCCACGCGCCGCCCGATGCGGTGATGGCACCCGTCACGTAGTACGGGAAGATGCCGGGCAGGATCGCCTGCCGCCACCACTGCCAGCCGCGGATGCGGAAATTCTTCGTCGCTTCCTTGTAGTCGTTCGGATAGGACATCGCACCGGCGATCACGTTGAAGAGGATGTACCACTGCGTGCCGAGCACGATCAGCGGCGACAGCCAGATGTCCGCGTTCAGGTGGAAGTGGACGATCACGATCACGAACACCGGGAACAGCAGGTTCGCCGGGAACGCGGCGAGGAACTGCGCGAGCGGCTGGATCTTCTCGGCCAGCGCCGGGCGCAAGCCGATCAGCACGCCGAGCGGCACCCAGATCACCGATGCGATCGCGATCAGCACCAGCACGCGCAGCAGCGTGATGAGCCCGAGCACGAGAACGTGCCCGACTTCGCCCATCGTCACGCCGGTCGCGACGAACGTGACGACGCGCCACACGACGTACAACGTCAACAGGATCACGAACGCGCCCCACACGATGTCGCCGATGCGCGACGTGCCGCGCGACGATGCACCGCGCGCACGCGTGCCTTTCAGCGACGGAAAGCGCAGCGGAATCCGCGCGGCCTGCGACAGCAGCCAGCCGGCCGGCACGAGCAGCTGATGGATCAGGTGCGTGCGGCGCATCATGTCGAGCAGCCAGGATTGCGGCGCATCGCCCGACGCGGTGTTCTCCATCCGGAACTTGTCGGCCCACGCGACGAGCGGACGGAACAGGAACTGGTCATAGGCGAGGATCACGACCGACATCGCGACGATCACCCAGCCCACCGCGCCGAGATTCTTGTCGGAGATCGCCTGCGCGAGATATGCGCCGATGCCCGGCAGCGTGATGGTCTGGTTGCCGACGGTGATCGCTTCCGATGCGACGACGAAGAACCAGCCGCCCGACATCGACATCATCATGTTCCAGATCAGGCCCGGCATCGAGAACGGCACCTCGAGCTTCCAGAAGCGTTGCCACGGCGTCAGGTGAAAACCGCGCGACACCTCGCTCAGGTCGCGCGGCACCGTGCGCAGCGACTGGTAGAAGCTGAACGTCATGTTCCACGCCTGGCTCGTGAAGATCGCGAAGATCGCGGCCAGCTCCGCACCGAGCACGCGGCCCGGAAACAGCGCGAGGAAGAACGTGACGGTAAACGAGATGTATCCGAGCACCGGCACCGACTGCAGGATGTCGAGGATCGGGATCAGCACCATGCCCGCGCGGCGGCTTTTCGCGGCGAGCGTGCCGTAGACGAGCGTGAACGTGAGCGATGCGACCATCGCGGCGAGCATCCGCAGCGTGGTGCGCAACGCGTATTCGGGCAGGTTCGACGGATCGAGCGTGATCTTCTGCGTCTGCAGCACGCCGATCGGCGCCATCGTCTGGTGGAAGCCGACGATCGCCATCGCGAGTATGCCGATGATCAACGGAAACGCGACCGCGTCCCAGCGATTGGGGAGCACGCGCCACGCGGATGCATTCGCGGTGCGATTCGGATCGAAGAAACTGATATCCATCGGTAGCGTCTTGTGTTGAATTGAAAATCGATGGGTCCGGCCGCGTGTCGCGCAGCCGGGCGTCGCGCCTCCCGGCGCGGATCAGAACAGCCCGTGCAGCGCCCAGTACAGGGCAGCCGACAGCGCGATCGAGGCAGGCAAGGTCAGCACCCACGCGAGCACGAGGTTGCGCACGGTATCCCAGCGCAGGCCCGCGCCGCTGGCCGTCATCGTCCCAGCCACGCCCGACGCGAGCACGTGCGTCGTCGATACCGGCAGCCCGTAGGCGTCGGCCATCCCGATCGTCAGCATCGCGACGGCCTCGGCCGACGCGCCCTGCCCATATGTCAGGTGCGACTTGCCGATCTTCTCGCCGACCGTCACGACGATCCGCTTCCAGCCGACCATCGTGCCGAGGCCGAGCGCGATCGCGACGGCGACCTTCACCCAGGTCGGGATGAATTTCGTCGCGCGGTCCATCTGCTTCTTGAACGCCTCGAGCGCGCTCGCGTCCTCGACCGAGAACGCCGGCGCCTTCGCCTTCTCCATCAGCCGGATCGCCTCGGACGCGACGTACATGTTGTTGCGTACGTTGTCGACGAGGTTCTGCGGCACGCTCGAGATGCCGCCGGCCTGCGCGACCTGGTCGGCGATGGTGTCGGTGAGCTTGCCCAGTGCGGGAATCGTCGCCGGCGTCAGCTTGTGCGTGCGCACGTATGCCTCGACGTCGGCGCGCGGGTCGGCCGTCCGGGCAGCCGGGTCCGCATACTTGACGAGCGTCGTCGATGCGTGGCGCGCCACCGCGACGAACGTGCTCGTCTGATCGGGCGTCACGGCCTTGTTCAGCGCATACGCGGTCGGCATCACGCCGATCAGGATCAGCATGATCAGCCCCATGCCCTTCTGCCCGTCGTTCGAGCCGTGCGCGAACGACACGCCCGTGCACGTTAGGATCAGCAGCAGGCGGATCCAGAACGGCGGCGGCTTGTTGCCCTTCGGCTCCTGGTACAGCGCCGGCACGCGCACGAGCGCCTTCAGCAGCAGCAGCACGAGCGCGGACAACACGAAGCCGATCAGCGGCGAGAACAGCAGCGCCTTGCCGACACCGAGCGCCTGGTTCCAGTCGACGCCGCTCGTGCCCGACGGGCCGCTGACGATCTGGTTCATCAGGCCGACGCCGATGATCGAACCGACGAGCGTGTGCGAACTCGACGACGGCAACCCGAAATACCAGGTCGCGAGATTCCACGTGACGGCCGCGATCAGCAGCGAGAACACCATCGCGAAGCCCGAGCCGCTGCCGACCTGCAGGATCAGCTCGACCGGCAGCAACTGCAGGATGCCGAACGCGACCGCGCCGCTCGACACGAGCACGCCGAACAGGTTCCAGAGGCCCGACCAGACAACCGCCAGGTGCGGGTCGAGCGAATGCGTATAGATGACGGTCGCGACCGCGTTCGCGGTGTCGTGGAAGCCGTTCACGAACTCGAAGCCTAGCGCGATCAGCAGCGCGACGATCAGCAGCAGGAACGGAAGGACCGAGCTCTCCTTGACGGGACTGAGATCGGCGCTCAGATGGATACCGACATAGACGATGCCGCAGGCAATGATCAGAAAAAACAGCGCGAGGCTGATGACGCGCGTGCGGCTGCTGACCGCACCGCTGGTTTCCGTTGCCGCGAGATTCGGCATGAAGGGGCTCCGGAGAGGTGACTCGGAGTGGCAGGCTATCGATCGGTCGTGACGCAAATGTGACGTGTCACTTACAAGACATTGACGAGACGTCCACCAGAACGCCTGCGCCGCCTGCCGACCCGCAAACACGGGTGTTCGACCTTGTAACTCTCGGGAATAAATCCGCCGCTGCGCCGGTATGGCACGCGAAGGCGCCGGCTTATTCCAGGACGATCCGGCCGTCCGGTTTCGTCATACGAATGCGAGGCTCACATGTCTTCATCGACCCCCACCAACCCGTCGCGCCGCAAGGCGCTGCAATGCATGGCCTTCGGCGGCCTCGGCACGCTGTTTACGCTGTCGGGCGGCATCCTGACGCCGTTCGACCTCGCGCTCGCGCAGACCGGGGACGCGCTCCCGGCCAACGCGGGCCGCCCGCTGTTCGTGCAGGTCAGCGACACGCACATCGGCTTCAACAAGGACGCGAACCCCGACGTATCGGCCACGCTGAAGCAGACGATCGACCTCGTCAACGGCATGCCGGCGATGCCCGCGCTGGCCATCCATACCGGCGACATCACGCACCTGTCCAAGCCCGAGGAGTTCGACCACGCGTCGCAACTGCTCTCCGCGCTGCGCGTGCCGGAACTGCATACGGTGCCCGGCGAGCACGACGTCACCGACGGTTCGGGCGCCGAATATTTCGGCCGGTTCGGCAAGGCGTCGGACAATCGCGGCTACTACAGCTTCGATCACGCGGGCGTGCACTTCATCGGCCTCGTCAACGTGATGCACTTCAAGCCGAACGGGCTCGGCAGCTTCGGCGACGACCAGCTCGCGTGGCTCGAGCAGGATCTCAAGGGCCGCTCGTCGAGCACGCCGATCGTCGTGTTCTCGCACATGCCGATGTGGACCATCTACGAGCCGTGGGGCTGGGGCACCGGCGACGCGCCGCAGACGATGGCGCTGCTGCGCCGCTTCGGCTCGGTCACCGTGTTGAACGGGCACATCCACCAGATCGTGTCGAAGGTCGAGGGCAACGTGACGTTCCACACGGCGCGCTCCACCGCGTTCCCGCAACCGACGGCCGGCAACGGCCCGGGCCCCGTGCCGCTCACCGTGCCGCGCGACCGGCTGCCGTCGATGCTCGGCGTGACGACCGTCGAATTCGCGGGCCATCCGGTCGCGTCGTCGCTGCACGATGCGACGCTGGCCTGACGCACCGAACCCCAGGGAGACCGACATGACCCGCTTCAAGCCATCCAGCCTCATCGCGGCGCTGCTCCTGTGCGCCACCGCCCCGCTCACCGCGTTCGCGCAGGGCCCCGACGGCACGCTCGTGACGATCCGCAATTTCATGTTTTCGCCGATGTCGACGACGATCAAGGCCGGCACGACGATCACGTGGAAGAACCTCGACGCGGAGCCGCACACCGTCGTCAACGACGCCGGCATCTTTCATTCGAAGGCGCTCGACCAGGACGAAACGTACGCGTTCCGCTTCGACAAGCCGGGCGTCTACAAGGTGTTCTGCGGGATTCACCCGTACATGAAGGAGACCATCACGGTCGAATGACGCGGCGCGTCACGACACGCGCTCGAGGGTCGGAAGGGTCTGGCGTCGAATCAAGCGGGGCCGCCCGTTGCACTGCGGGCGGCCCTGCGCCGCCGATCGCCTAAACTGGATCGAACCGTTCGGCGAACCCGACCCACCCTCACACGCAGCGAGGCCAGCCATGACCGCGAGCCAGCCGGCACGCATGGATCTTCCCGGGCAAGTGGTGCTCGTGCTCCAGGGCGGCGGCGCACTGGGCGCATTCCAGCTCGGCGTCTTTCAGGCGATGGACGAAGCCGGCATCCGGCCCGACTGGGTGGTCGGCACGTCGATCGGCGCGATCAACGCGGCGCTGATCGCCGGGAATCCGCCCGCGCAGCGTTACGAGAAGCTGTCGGCATTCTGGCGGCGCGTGACCGAACGGACCCGTTTCGACACGGCACCGCTGCTGCCCGGCTGGAACCGGACGCTGGCCGAGCTGATGATCATCGGCGGCGGCATCGCGGGATTCTTCCAGTCCAATCCGGCCTCGTGGCTCGGGCCGATGGTCCGACTCGGCGTCGATCGCGCGTCGTATTACCGGATCGCGCCGCTGCGCGACACCCTGGCGTCGCTGATCGATCCCGACCTGCTGAACGCGGGCCACCCGCGCCTGACCGTCAGCGCGGTCAATGCGTGCTCGGGCACGATGCGCTATTTCGATTCACGCGATACGCGACTGGCGCTCGAGCACATCATGAGCTCCGGCGCGCTGCCGCCCGCGTTCCCAGCGATCAGGATCGACGGCGAGCCGTACTGGGACGGCGGCGTGTATTCGAACACGCCGGTCGAGGTCGTGCTCGACGACAATCCGCGCCGCAGTTCGATCATCTTCTCGGTCCAGATGTGGAACCCGGCCGGCCCCGAGCCCGAGAGCATCTGGCAGGTGTCGGAGCGGCAGAAGGACATCCAGTACGCGAGCCGCACCGACAGCCACATCGCGCGGCAGCAGCAGATCCACCGGCTGCGCCACGTGATCCGCGAGCTGGCGCGGCACGTGCCGGAGGCCGAACGCGCGTCGCCGGCCGTGCGCCGGCTCGCCGCGTGGGGATGCGAAACCACGATGCATCTGATCAAGCTCGCGGCGCCGCGACTCGCCGACGACAATCAGTTCAAGGACATCGATTTCACGCCGGCCGGCATCGCGGCCCGCCGGCAGGCCGGCTACGAGGCCGCGCAACGGGCCATCGCGGCGCGTCCGTGGGAGACACCGACGGACCCGACGGAAGGCCTGACGGTATTCGACGCCAGCGGGCCGCCGATCACGGAGGGTCCGGCATGACGCGCGCCGCCCCGATCTCGCGCCGACGGCACCGGCGCGATCACACGCGCCCGGCGGCCTGAAGGCAGGCCTGGCCGGCCGCATTCACCTCGACCATCGCCACGCCGTTAAGCGCGGGGGGCCGGACGACGTAGCCGTGCGCATGTCCGGCGCCGTGCCGAAAACGACCGGACACGATTGCGGCAACGCCTGCCCGAACAGCACGGCCAGCCCGCAAGCGGACGTGAACATGCCGAGGCCGTCATGCCCGACGCCCGGCACTTCGACGACCTGCTGCGCGAGATCGTCAGGATGCCGCTTCTTCAGATAGTCGAAATACGCGAGCCCGCGTGCGAGCCGGTACGGGCCTTGCGCCATGGCCGCGCATGAGCGGTCGATGAAGTGGGTGTAAGGGTTCGTGTCGGCCTGGCCGAGCAGGTACACGACATGACGCGCGACATAGCGTGTTTCAAGATCGCGCACGTCCTGCGACGCAACGTAAGGCGGGGCCGACTTCAGCCCGTATTTCCACTGGGTCGCGCTCGGGCAGGTTCCGTCTGCGATCGCCTGGCCGTCCGGCCGTTCGTCGTCGAAATACAGGTAGCTCGACGGGTTCGCGACCACATAGCGCACCGCGATGCCGGCCCGCTCCAGCGCATCGCCTTCATGCCCGGCCACCGCGTAACGCTGCAGCAACTGCGCGCCGGCGGAATGGCCGATCACGACCACGGTCGACAACGCGGGATACAAGCCGCGGTCGGCGAAATGCGCGAGCAATGCATCGAGTGCGGTGAACGAACTGATCGGGGCCGGCTGCCGGGCCGGTTCGCCGCCCTTCCATCCTTCCTGGGTCCAGGCGAGCGTCGGCGCGGGCAGCGAGAACGCACGCGTATCGGCGCGCGTCAGGAATTGCGGCGCGACGACCATCGTGCCCCGGCCCGCCGCACCGGCCTTCCCGACGACCTTGAGCCCCGATGCGTAATAAGCGTCGGCATTGCGCAGCGTGCCGTGAATCACGATGAACACACGCGTGACGTCGGGTGCCGCCTTGTCGACGGGATGGTCGGCATAGACGGGCAAGATCGCGCTGCCCTGCGGCGTGTCGACGGTCAGGCGCTGGTCGGCGACCGCCTTCACCGGTGCTTCCAGACGTTCGCGCTGGGTGGGCGTGACGGCTTCGGCCGGACGCGCGCCGCCCAGCGCGCCGATGGCTGCCGCGACCGGAATCGCGAACGCCAGGGTCCGGGCGGCCGGCAACACACGTGAGCGCCGGATGCTTGCGAAGGCAACGGAAATGAGTGACATGGCGACGGATCGAGTGGCGGACATGACTTTAACGGCGATGGTCGCAGAATCCGTCGCGCGCGGCCGGCCCGTTGCGTCATCCGGCTCAGTCGGCCGGCTCGGAAACCCGCCCGGCGTCGGCGCGGGTTTCATGCGCATCGCCGCACGGCGTGTTCCGGCCCCCTGCCGTCGGTGGCCCGTTGCCCGCCGCCACGGCGAGCAACGGGCGCTCGGGATGGACGAACAGCCACAGCACCGCGCCGCAAGCGGCCGCGGCACCGATCACGAACATCCCGCTGCCCCAGCTGCCGGTGACCTTGACGACGAGCGCGAGCGCCATCGGGCCCGCGACGTTCGACAACGCGCCCCACACGTTGGTCCAGCCCGACATCACGCCGGCGAACGGCCGCCCGAGATCCTGCGCGGCCGACCAGACGACGACCTGCACGAACCCGACGGCCGCAAACGACAGGCACAGCAGCGCGATCACCGCCGCCATCGCCTGCGCGCGGGACGCGGCGACCAGCGCCAGCGCGCTCACGACGAATCCCGCCACCGCGACCGGCGTGCGTGCCCAGTAGATCGAACCCGTTTTCTTCAGCAACCGGTCGCTGACGGTGCCCGCGACGAATACCGCCACGAACACGGCAACCCACGGCAGCGATGCGACCATCCCCATCGCCTTCAGCGACAGTCCGCGCGCATGCATCAGGTAGGTCGGCAGCCACACCGTGTAGAAGCTCTGGATCAGCACGAGAAGGAAATACTGGACGCCGAAGATCCAGAAGCGTCCCAATCGCAGGCAGCGCATGAGCGAACCCGACACGACCGTGTCGCCGGGCGGCTGGCCGGCCGCGATGTAGTCCGCCTCGGCCTGCGTGATGAGCGGATGCGACGCCGGCGCATCGCGGTAGCCGAACCACCAGATGGCACCCAGCAGCAGGCCGAGCGCGCCGAATCCATAGAAGACGGCATGCCAGCCGAAATGGACGATCGTCCACGCTGTGAGCGGCGCCGACACGATCGGCCCCAGATACAGTCCCGCGAGCAGCGCCGCATTGCCTTTTGCGCGCTCGCCGGCCGGAAACCAGCGCTTGAGCGCGACGACGCTGCTCGACCAGTCGGCCGACTGCGCGCCGCCGAGCACCAGCCGGCAACCGAACAGCCAGGCAAACGCGCTGCCGAACGGCGTGACGATCATCATCAGCGACCACAGCGTGCTCGTGCCGAACAGCACGCCGCGCGAGCCGAAGCGTTCGGCCGCGCGCCCCGCCGGCATCTGGCCGATCGCATAGGCCCAGAAGTAAATCGTCAGGATCATCGACATCTCGACGATCGACAGGCCGAGTTCGCCCTGGATCGTCGGTGCGGCCACGGCCATCGCCGCACGATCGAGCGTCATCACGAAGGTCAGCGGCGCGAGCAGAAACGCGACGATCTTCCAGCGGAGATGGTTCACGTGGCGCGGCATCGTGCGGCTCCCGAATCCGGCGTCAGGCATCGTGCGGGCCGCACGCTTGGCCCGGATCGCGCTGCATGTGCTGCACGATCGCGGCCAGGTCGCCGATATGCGTCGCGACCGCCTGCTTGCCCGCACGCGCCCATTCGTCGAATGACGTCATCCCGCTTACCGCGCCGACGAACGCCACGCCGGCCCGCTCGGCCGCCTGTGCGTCCACTGCGTGGTCGCCGACATAGACCGCAGCGTGTGCCGGCAGATCGAGCCGCGCCAGTGCCTGCACGAGCCCTTCGGGATCCGGCTTGTGACGCTGCACGTCTTCCCCGCCGATCAGCACGTCGACGAGTGACTGCAACCCGTTACGCTCGAGAATCGCCTCGATCCGGTAGCGAAACTTCGACGACACGATCGCGACGGCGAGCCCTTGCGCCCGCAACCAGGCAAACAGCGGCGGCACCTCGGGATAAATGCGGGTGCCGGGCACCATGATCGCGTCGGCACGCGCCACGAAATGCCGCGCGAACGCGTCGGCCCGCGCCGGTTCGGTTTCGCCCGTCAACGCGCGGAACATCTGCGGCAGTGTCAGCCCGATCACCGCACCGATCTGCGCGGGTGTCGCGCCGGCTGCCCCAAGCTGATGCAACGCGTATTCCGTGCATTCGATGATCGCCGCGGACGAATCCGCCAGCGTCAGGTCGAAGTCGAATATGACGGCCCGCACACGCATGAAAGGACTCCTCAGGCAAACATGGACCATGCCCGACGCATGCCCCGGAATGACGTTGCGATGCGCGCCCGCGCATCGAGCGGTCAGCGTGACTGACCGGATTGCTCGCGATCGGCCGCGTCCAGCCCTTCCGGATCGCGCTTCGCCCATTGTCTTGCCCACCCCAGCAACGGCTGCAGCGCCGCTTCGAGCCGCCGGCCTTCGGCCGTCATGCAGTAGCCGCCCTCGCCATGCTCCACGAGGCCCGACGCCTTGAGCTCGGCCAGCCGCGTGTTGAGCAGGCGCGCATTCGTTTCGCAGGCTTCCTGCAGTGCGCGGAACGTCAGCGGCTCGCCGCGCAGTTCCCACAGGATGCGCAGCGCAGTGCGCCGCCCGAGCAGATCCAGCACGACCATGATGGGCCGTCCCGTCTTCGATCCGCGAACGCGTTGTCCGATTTTTGGTGTGGTCATGCTGTACTTTTTAAAGCAATCGACAGACGGCGTCAATTACTTGAATCGCACTTCTACTCTGCTTTACTTTTTAAAGCACCACGCCTACGCTTCCACGCATGCATCGTCTCAGGCACGAGGCTCACATGACTCAGCGCATTGCATCCGCATCACCACCGTTCGCTCCCCACATCGCAGCCGCGATCGAACGGATCATGCAGGGCCGACCACCGCTGCGACTCTTCACCACGGTCGCACGCGATCCGCGCCTGTTCACGAAATTCTTTGCCGCCGGCCTGCTGGACAAGGGCCATCTCGACATCCGGCAACGCGAGATCGTCATCGATCGCACCACCGCGCTTTGCGGGTCCGAATATGAATGGGGCGTGCATGTGGCCGTGTTCGCACGGGCGGCGAAGCTGACCGGCGAGCAGACCGGATCGTTGGCTCACGGTTCGGCCGACGATGCATGCTGGAACGATGACGACCGGTTGCTGATCCGGATGTGCGATGCGCTGCATCGGCACTGCGATATCGACGATGGCCTGTGGCACGCGCTGAGTCGGCGTTTCAGCGACGAGGCGCTGCTTGAGCTACTGATGCTTGCCGGCTTCTATCGGACGGTGAGCTATCTCGCGAATGCACTGCGCCTGCCGATGGAGGCGCATGCGGCGCGATTTCCGGCTCGTGCGTCGGGATGTGCGTTCGATTCCCCCGATTTGCCAACCGAGGATCGAACGTGATTACCGAAATCGTCTTCTTCAAGCTGCAACCCGGCATCGATGTCGCCACGCTGAAGGCGCGCTGCGAAAGCACTGCATCGAAGCGGGCGCAGAGTCCGGATTTGCTGCGTGCCGCAGCGATCAGTCGATCGCCGGAATCCACGCGGCCGTCGCCGCGTCGCTCGCACGAAACGCCGGAAACTTCGCGCCGAGTTCGGCCACGGTATGAATGTCGTTCTTCACGAGATCGTCGCGCGTGATCAGCGCCGGCTTGACCGCGATGCGCGCGCCCGGGTTTTGTCCTGCGACCAGCAGCGCCGCGGCCCGCACCGACACCGCACCGACGACCGCCGGATTGGTCGCGGCCGTCGCGACCCACGGGCTGTTCGGCGCGCGGATGGCCTCGATGTCGGCCGTCGACACGTCCGCGCTGTAGATACGGATTTTCGACGAGAGCCGGGCCTCGTCCGCCGCGAGCTTTGCGCCGCGCGCGAACTCGTCGTACGGCGCGAACACCACACGAATGTCGGGATTCGCGCGATACACGGCCGCCGCCTGGTTCGCGACCGATTGCGCGATCGGATTGTCGACGGTGCCCCAGCGCGCCTTTTCCTGCACCTTCGGATGCGCGCGCTTGAAGTCGCGCCACGCGGCATCGCGCCGGTCGAGCGGCGCGAATCCGGCCACGTACACGTACCCTGCCGCGAACGCGTCGCCGTTGTCCTTCACGGCCTGATCCAGCAGCAGGTTCGCGAGGTCGCGATCGTTCTGCTCGATCTGCGGCACCTTCGGATTGGCGAGATCGACGTCGAACGCGACCACCTTGATGCCCTTGTCCAGCGCGCGCTGCACGACGTCCTTCAGCGATTCCGGCAAGCCGTGATTGACGATGATCGCGGACACACCGATGCTGATCGCCTGCTGAATCTGCTCACGCTGCTCGGCCGCATCCTGCCGCCCTTCGTAGATGCGCAGATCGACGCCGAGCGCGCGTGCCTGCTTCTGCGCGCCGGCTTCGTAGGCCTGGAAGAAATCGCCGGTCGACAGGTAGTTGACGAGCGCGATCTTCACGCCGCCCTTGTCGAACGGCGCGGGCGCGCCCTTGAGCGGGCCGGCGTGTGCGGTGGGCATACCGAGCGCGAGTGCGGCGCCCAATACGAGTGCACCGAGTTTCGGTTCGAGGCGCGACTTTCGGCGAAGCAACGAGCGCATGGCGTGTCTGTCTCCGTACAGGACGATATCGGCTCAATCTATCAGCACGGCACGCGAACTCAAACCGACCGATTCGGCAATCGATATTACTTTGGATAACAAACGGTCCCGCCTGCGGATTCTCCGACCCCGTCCATGCCCGAACCGAGTCTCGGCGACCTCACGCATCACGCCCTGGCGTCCGCGCGGCGACCGATGCCGAACGTAAATGCGAGGGCCAGCACCAGCAGCACGCCCTTGATGAAGTCCTGCATATAGTAGGGAGCGTTCAGCATCGTCAGCCCGTTGAGCAGCACGCCGACGAACACCGCGCCGACGACCGTGCCGAACACGTTCGGCCGCTTCGCGCCCCACACCGCGTAACCGATCAGCGCGGCCGCCACCGCATCGAGCAGCAGCGAGTGGCCCGCGCTCACGTCGCCGCGGCCGACCCGCGCGGCGATCAGCACGCCGCCCAGCGAAGCGATCGCGCCCGACACGACATACGCGGCGACCCGGTAGCGCGCGGCCGGCGCGCCGGCCAGCCGCGCGGCCGTCTCGTTGCCGCCAATCGCGTAGATCACGCGGCCCCAGCGCGTCGCCTCCATCGTCACGCAGGCCAGCACCGTCACCGCCGCGAGTAGCAGGACCGGCAACGGGACGACGTCGAACACGCGCAGCCGGCCGAGCGCGAGAAAGGCGTCGGGGAAGACGCCCGTCGCGTCCGTGCCGTCGGGCAGCACGGAGCCGGTCGCGAGCGAACGGCCGCCGGTCGGGATCAACTGCAGGCCGGCCAGCAGGAACAGCGTGCCGAGCGTCGCGAGCTGGTCGGGCACGCGCAGCCACGTAATCAGCAAGCCGTTGAACACGCCGGCAGCCACGCCGAGCACGACGCAGGCGAGCACGGCCGCCCATGCACTGCCGTGCCAGACGACCAGCACGTAGCTCGCGGCCATCTGCGCGGTCGCGGCCACGCTGCCGACCGACAGGTCGAAACCGCCGGCCGCGAGCGTGACCGTCACGCCGATGCCGAGCAACGCGACGATCGACACCGCCTGCAGGATGCTGAACAGATTATCGACGTTCAGGAACGCGGGCTCCCTGAGCGCGAACACGACCACGAGGACGGCCAGCACGAGCAGGATGCCGGTTCGTTCGAGCGTATCGCGGAGACGGGCCGGCCAGGGGCGCGACGACCGTTCGACGGGAACGGCAGGACGCACTGCGGAGGAAGTCACGGGTTTCATGAGCAGGCACCCACGATGGAAGAAGTCGGAGGCAGGCAATCGAGCGTCGCGCGATCGAACCGCACGATACGATCGGCGATCTCGGCGGCTTCCTCGAGATCGCTGACGAACACGATCGTCGTGCGCTCATGCGCATGACGCCGCAACGTATCGACGATATCGGCGCGCGCCCCGGCATCGATGCCCTGGAACGGCTCGTCGAGCAGCAACAGCCGCGCCGGCTCGGCGTGCCAGCGCGCGAGCACGACCTTCTGCTGGTTGCCGCCGGACAGGTGGGCGACGCGGTCGTCGGGGCCTTCGCAGCGAATCCCGAACCGCGCGATCGCCGCCGCGGCGGCCGTGCGTTCGCGCGCTCGACGCACCGCGCCGCTCGCGAACCAGCGCGACAGGAACGGAAAGCCGATCGTGCCCGCGATCGATGCGAACGGGACGCTGTCGGGAAACAACGACGTGCGCCAGCGATCCTCGCCGGCGGGAATACGCCGGCGCGAATCGCGTCGGCGGGCGTTCGTGGCCGCCACGGCCGGCCGTCGAGCGTCATCTCGCCGGCCGCCGCCCGCACGGCGCCGAAGATCGTCCGCGCGAAGCGCGACTTGCCGCCGCCGACCGGGCCCGCGATCGCGACGATCTCGCCGCGCCGGACGTCGAGATCGAACGGCGTACTGGTCGGCGTCAGCCGGATCTGCCGCACGCTGAAGCCTGATCCGGGCCCGGATTCGGCCTGCGCGGCCTGCTCCGGCGCGAGGGCACGCGCTCGCGGCAGCGGCCGCCCGATCATCGTTTCCACCGCGGCGTCGAAATCGATCGGCGCGGCCAGGTCGGCGACGATCCGGCCGTCGCGGACGATCGCCGCGCGATCGGCAATGCGGCGCAAATCGCCGAGCCGATGCGACACCAGCAGGATCGCGACGCCGTCGCGACGCAACGCGTCCACCAGCACGAACAGCCGCTCGGCCTCCGCTGCGGACAGGCTGGCGGTCGGTTCGTCGAGAATCAGCAACGACGGCTGCCCGGCCAGCGCGCGCGCCAGGGTCACGCGCTGCTGGTCGGCCAGCGACAGCGAGGCCAGCGGCGCCGCCAGATCGACATCGAGCCCGACCCGTGCGGCGAGCGACAGCGCCGCGGCACGCCGCGCGGCCGGCGGTGCGCGCCACGGCGAGGCCGGGTCGCATAACCGGTCCAGCAGCAGGTTGTCGGCGATCGACAGCGTCGGCACGACGGCGTCGGCCACCGACTGGTGCACGGTCGCGACGCCGAGCCGCTTGGCCGCGTGCGGCGACGCCGGCCGATACGGGTCGCCGCGCAGCGTCAGCGTGCCGCCGTCTGCTTGCAGCGCGCCGCTCAGGATCTTGACGAAGGTCGACTTGCCGGCGCCGTTCGCGCCCATCAGCGCGACGACTTCACCCGCGCCGATCGACAGGTCGAGTGCCGCCAGCGCGACGGTCGCGTCGAAGCGTTTCGCGATGCCCGTGGCGCTCAGGACCGGCGACGACGCCGATCGATGGGGTCGATCTTCGCGCCGCGTCGCGTCCATGGTTTCGTTCGTCGCGCCGTTCATGCCGAAAGATTCCGGTCGGCACGACGCGGTTGCTGCAGGAACAGTACGTCATCGATCATGTCACGCCACTCCGATGAAAGTCGTCCGGCATTGATCGGCTGGTCAGCCCGCTTCAGCCACGGGAAACCGGAACGAAGCGCCATAGGCCGTGTCCGGCAGGCGGTCACGCCCGCTCAACCGCGAACGGAAGGTGCCGCTCGCCGGCGTCGTGCGGTACAGGCCGCGCTTCTTCAGTTCCGGCACGATCAGTTCGGCGAAATCGTCGAGCGTGCCCGGGCTGATCAGCGGATTGAGCATGTAGCCGCTCGTCGTCGACTGCTGTGCGTGCTCGGCGAGCTGGTCCGCGACTTCGTCCGGCGAGCCGACGAGGATCAGGTCGGTGCCGCGCGTGACGCTCGCGAACTTGCGCCGCACGTCGCCGGCGGTGAGCGGCTTGCCGCTGCCGTCCGGCCGCACCACGTAGGACGTCAGCCCTTCCGTCTGCGTCGTCAGCGGTTCGTCGTCCGCATAGCGGTCGATGTCGATGCCGGTGTCGCCCGCATAGCTGACGAGCTGCGCGCGCTGGTGATAGTGCTGCTGCAGCGTGTGATATTTCTCCTTCGCGTCGCTCGACGTGCGCGCCGTCACGATCCGCAGCACCGTCAGCGACTTCACGTCGTCCGCCGCCCGGCCGCGTTCGGCCGCGAGCCGCCGAATCTCGTCGAGGCCCGTGCGAATCTCGTGCGGATTCGACTTCGCGACGAACACCACCTCCGCGTGCTTCGCCGCGAACTCGCGCCCCGCCCCGACCAGCCGGCCTGGATCAGCACCGGCGAGCGCTGCGGCGACGGCGCGCAGACGTGCGGCCCCTGCACGCGATAATGCGTGCCGTCGTGCGCGATCGGTCGCACGCGGTCGCCGCGCGCATAGCGCGGCGCGTGCTTGTCGGCGACGACCGCGTCGTCCGCCCAGCTGCCTTCCCACAGTTTGTAGGCGACGTCGAGAAACTCCTCCGCGCGCGCATAGCGTTCATCGTGGCCGATCATTCGGTCGAGCCCGAAATTGCGCGCCGCGCTCGTCAGGTAGGACGTCACGATGTTCCAGCCGATCCGGCCGTTGCTCAGGTGATCGAGCGTGCTGAAACGGCGCGCGAGCGCGAACGGGTGCTCGTAGGTCGTGCTCGCGGTCACCCCGAACGCGAGCCGCTCGGTCTGCGCGACGAGCGCCGGAATCAGCATCATCGGATCGTTCGCGGGCGCCTCGACCGCCCACTGGACCGCCGCGTCGGCCGACCCACCATAGATGTCGTACAGGCCAAGCACGTCCGCGAAGAACAGCATGTCGAGATCGGCCTGCTCGGCCGTGCGCGCGAGGTTCGACCAGAACGCGAGCGTATTCGCGCGCAGCCGCTCGTCGGCGGGATGAGTCCACAGGCTCGGCGCGCCGCCGCAGCCGACACTGGCTTGTTCATACAGGGAAAACAGCAAGGGGCGAGGATCGGACATCGTCGAAATCGGTACCAGGCAGGAGTCAGTTGGGTGCCGCCCACGCGCCCGACGACGCACGGCGGCGCCGTACGGGCAGGCGGTCGTCGGTCGTGCGCGTCAGGTAGCGATTGACGTGCTTCTCGAGACGGGCGGCGGGAATGGTCAGCAGCGCGACCAGCACGACATAGACGATCGCCGCACCGGCCAGCGGTTCGTATACGCGCAACGTCTCGAAGCGCAATGTATTGGCCGTGCCCATCACGTCGAACACGGTCACGGTCGACGCGAGGACGGTCGATTTCAGCAGCAGGATCGCCTCGCCGGTGAGCGCGGGCAGCGCAAGCCGCCATGCGCGCGGGCCGACGATGCGGCGCAGCACCTGCACGCGCTTCATCCCGTAGGCATGGCCGGCCTCGATCTCGCCGGCCGGCACGCCGGCGATCGCGCCGCGCAGGATCGTCGCGACGTACGCGCTCTCGTTCACGCTCAACGCGACGATCGCGTACCAGAACGCGTCGCGCAGCAGAGGCGACGCCCAGCTGTCGCGCATCCATTCACGCGGGACGATCTGGCCGAATCCGTAGTAAAGCAGATAGAGCTGTACGAGCAGCGGCGTGCCGCGGATCAGCATGAGCCAGCTGCGCGCGGACCAGCGCAACGGCGTATGGCGCGCACCGGCGGCGAGCGCGAGCGGCACGCCCAGCAGCAGGCTGGCCGCACCCGACACAAGCGTCAGCGCGAGCGTGGTCGGCACCGCGGCGAGCAGCTTCGGCATCACCGTGTCGAGCAGGAAAGGCAGCGAGAAGATCATGTGGTCGCGCGCCTCGTGCCGCGATTCACATGCCGTTCGAGCGCCGCGAAGAGGCCGCTCGACGTAATGCTCAACAGCAGGAACAGTGCGGCCGTGACGAGGTAGAAGAATACGTAGTGCCGCGTCGCGCCGGCCGCGAGCTGGCTCGCCTTCAGCAGATCCGTAAACGAACCGAGCACGCTGATGAACGACGCGTCCTTGGTCGCGTTCAGCCACACGTTGCCGACGCCCGGCAACGCAAGCCGCGAGGCAGCCGGAAGCCGGATACGCGCGAACGTCTGCCATGGCGTCATCCCGTACGCGTGCGCGGCTTCGATCTGGCCGACCGGCACGTTGACGAGCGCCGCGCGGAAGATGTCGGTGAGATACGCGCCCTGGATGAAACCGAGCGACAGTGCGGCGACGACGAACGGGTCGAACGCGAAGTCCCCGGATACGAGGCCGCTGGTGCGCAGCGCGTTCTCGATGGCCGGTGCGACCGCGTAGAACGCGAGCAGCAGGCACAACAGTTCGGGCAGCGCGCGCACGAGCGTCGTATAGAGCCGCGCCGGCCACACGAGCGCTGCGTGGCGCGACAGCTTGCCGAGCGCGCCGGCGATACCGAGCAGCACGCCGGTGCAGAACGACGCCGCGGCGACGCCGAACGTCAGCGCGAACGCGCCCGCGAACACGCGGCCGTAGCCGCCGTCGCCGAATGCGAGCAGCGCGAGCAGCGAATCGTCCGCGGCCATGGGGTCAGCGGCCCTTCTCGATCGTGCCTTTCAGGTTCGGATAGCGGGCGGTGATCGCATCCCACGTGCCGTCCTGCTGCAGTTGCGCGATCGCGGTCGACAGCTTGCCGCGCAGCGCATCACCGTGCCGCACGCCCGCGCCAACGCCGAGGCCCAGCACCGGATCGTCCGCGCACGTGGCCTTGACCTCGAAGTCCTTGCCGTCGCGCGACGCGAGGAACGCCGTGAACAACCCTTTGCCTTCCTGCACGTAGTCGACGCGGCCGGACACCAGATCGGCGAGCGCATTGTCGAACTTGTCGAACGCCTTGATCTGCGCGTCCTGCTTGAAGCGGGCGTCGAGGAAGGCCGAGAAGTTGGTGCCGGCCTCGACGCCGATCACGCGGCCCTTGAAGGTCGCGGGAGCCGCGCAGTCGACACGGCGCCGGTCGCTTTTCGCGCCGACGAACACCGTCGGCGATTCGTAATACGCACGGCTGAAATCGATGGCTTTCTGCCGCTCGCCGGTGATCGTCATCGACGACCAGATCACGTCGATCTTGCGGTTCTGCAACGCCGGAATCAGGCCGTCCCACGCGATGTCGGTGAGTTCGCACCGCACGTTCAGCTTGCCGCACGCGGCATCGAGCACGTCGACTTCCCAGCCTTTCCACTTGCCGGAGGCATCCTTCGAAAAGAACGGGGGGTACGACTCGGCGTCGATGCCGACGCGCAACGTCGGCTGGGCCGCATGGGAAACCGGCACTAGGCCCAGCACGAACAGCGCGGCCGCGGCACGGCGGACCCTGGAACGCATCAAACGATTCATGTGGCGAATTTCTGGAATAACGTCGGAACGACCGGCGGTGCAGCCGGCAGGAGGCCAGACTGTAATGCCCGCCGATGCGTGTACCAAATGGTTATTTTCGCGATGGATATCTGATTGCGCGATATGCGCGGAACCGCGCAGCGTCTGGCGTCCACGCACGGGGCACCCCGCTCGGCCTGCTTCAACGCGCAGGCGATCTGTTCGTCGGTGAACTCGCTCTTCTTCATGGCATGACCTCGTTGTCTCGATGACAGCGTCATGCCGGCACTTTCCACTTTCCACCGGGACAGTTTTGTGGGCTGGGGTCAGCTATCAACCCCATTGCCAGCAGTGCTTTCAAACATATCGCAAAATTCCGATATAAGATTCGCCCATCGACGATACCTTGTTGCCCGACCGAAACGCCCCACCCCTCCATGCCGACCGAACTCGACATCGACGCGATCCTGAAAGCGCTCTCGAACCCCGTGCGCCGGGAAATCCTCAACTGGCTGAAAACGCCGGGCGAGCATTTCCCGAACCAGACGCTGCCGTATGAACACGGCGTCTGCGCGGGCCAGATCGACGCGCGCTGCGGGCTGTCGCAGTCGACGGTCTCCGCGCACCTCGCGACGCTCCAGCGCGCGGGGCTCGTGACGTCGACACGGATCGGCCAGTGGGCGTTCTTTCAGCGCAACGAGGCCGTCATCGACGCATTTCACGACGCCCTGCGCCGCGAACTCTAGTCAACACGGCCGAACCGGCCATGCGGAGCGCTGTCGCCCATGACGCGACGGTTTCCCGCCTTTCGTGAAGAGGTTATTTGCCATGCCCACCCTGTTCGATCCCGTCGCCCTCGGCGACCTGACCCTGCCGAACCGCATCGTGATGGCGCCGCTCACCCGCTCCCGTGCCGGTGCGACGCGCGTGCCGAACGCACTGATGGCCCGCTACTACGCCGAGCGCGCGACGGCCGGCCTGATCATCACCGAAGCAACGTCGGTCACGCCTCAGGGCGTCGGCTACGCGGATACCCCCGGCATCTGGTCCGACGAGCAGGTCGAGGGCTGGAAACAGGTGACGCAGGCCGTGCATGCGGCCGGTGGGCGCATCGTGCTGCAACTCTGGCACGTCGGCCGGATCTCCGACCCGGTGTTCCTGAACGGCGACCTGCCGGTCGCGCCGAGCGCGATCGCCGCGGGCGGCCACGTGAGCCTCGTGCGTCCGCAGCGCCCGTACGTGACGCCGCGCGCACTCGAGCTCGACGAAATCCCGGGCATCGTCGCCGCGTACCGCAAGGGCGCGGAGAACGCGAAAGCGGCCGGCTTCGACGGCGTCGAAATCCACGGTGCGAACGGCTACCTGCTCGACCAGTTCCTGCAGGACAGCACCAACCACCGCACCGATGCATACGGCGGCCCGATCGAGAATCGCGCACGCCTGCTGCTCGAAGTGGTCGATGCGGCGATCGACGTGTGGGGCGCCGGCCGCGTCGGCGTGCACCTTGCCCCGCGCGGCGACGCGCACACGATGGGCGATTCCGATCCGGCGGCAACGTTCGGTTATGTCGCGCGCGAACTCGGCCGTCGCAAGATCGCGTTCATCTTCACGCGTGAGTCGTATTCGGGCGATCACCTGAGCCCGCGCCTGAAGGAAGCGTTCGGCGGCCCGCTGATCGCGAACGAGCAGTTCACGTTCGACACCGCGCAGGCCGCGCTCGCAAGCGGCAACGCCGACGCGATCGCATGGGGCAAGCTGTTCATCGCGAACCCCGACCTGCCGCGCCGCCTCGAACTCGGCGCACCGCTCAACAAGCCGGTGCCGGAAACGTTCTACGCGGAAGGCGAAACGGGTTATACCGATTACCCGGCGCTGAGCGACGCGGCCTGACGGCCCGGCAGCGCGTGTTCAGCGGCGCACGTCCGCCCGCATGAACACGCGCTGCGTCTCGTCGAGCCCAAGGGCGACGTGGTGCGCGCGGATCTCGCGCAGCATGTCGTCGAGCGTGGCGTCGTCGACGATGCTGAAACCGAGGCGCGCGTAGTACGGCGCATTCCACGGCGCGTCGCGAAACGTCGACAGCACGATCTCCGCGATCCCCTCCTGCGCCGCGCGCGCCGTCACCTGTTCGATCAGGCGCGCGCCGATCCGCTGTCCGGCATGCGACGGCGCGACATCCAGTTCTTCCAGGTAAAGCCGCTGCGCATCGAGCAGCCGGTAGAACGCAAATCCAACGCACGCCCCCTGCTCATCGACCGCCACATACGCGCGACCGTCGTCGATACGCACGAGCACGGCCGCCGCATCGGTCGGCTCGCCTTCGGCGATGTGGGTCATGCCGATTGCGCGGAACCGCTGCGCGGCGGCGACTTCGACGGCGGCCATCGCGGCCGCGTCTTCCCGCGTGGCGGGACGGATCAGGATCGATGCAGTCATCACGGCAATTCAGGCAGGCAGTCTGGAACGGCCGTCACTATAATCGAAACCTCATACGTTTCGAACGCCCCCACCCAAGAGGTTCGTCATGGCTTTGTCCGCGCTCGCCGTCTTCGCCGTCACCCTGCTCGTCACCGCCGGCACGCCCGGGCCGAGCGTCGCCGCGCTGGTCGCGCGCGTGCTGACGAACGGCGTGCGGGACGTGTTGCCGTTCCTCGCGGCCATGTGGCTCGGCGAAGCGCTGTGGCTCACGCTCGCGGTCGCGGGGTTGTCCGCGTTCGCGCGCACGTTCGCGGCCGGGCTGATCGTGCTGAAGCTGCTCGGCGTCGCGTACCTGCTGTTCCTCGCGTGGAAGATGTGGACGGCACCGACCGCGACCGGCGACGACGACCTGCCGCGCGGCCAGTCGCCGTGGCGCATGTTCGTCGCGGGAATGCTCGTTACGCTCGGCAACCCGAAGATCATGGTGTTCTATCTCGCGCTGCTGCCGACGATCGTCGATCTCTCGCACGTCGGTGTCACTGCGTGGGCCGAGCTGGTCGGCACGATGCTCGCGG